>CAYLQA010000011.1:0-76309 GCA_964385695.1 uncultured Desulfobulbia bacterium
TTCCGCTGTTTCTATTCTCAACTTTCCCGCTAATCTGCGAAGAACCAAAAAAAAGGGGAGGCAAACTATGCCTCTCCCTTTTTCCTTACACACACATAGCGCGCTTGCTCCTGAGCGCCTTTTTTTAATCCTTAAGCCAAGCGGCAGTTTCAGGAAAAAAATGCACCAACCCTTCTAGTACCCCGCCGCTATAATTGCCGTTCATCTCCAAAAAATTACCCTGGGCCATATAAAGCGAGTTGAGTTGGTCGGTTGCTGCAAGATGGCGCAATGCCTCATCCCTTACCTCGCCCCTGGCATTTTTTACCAGGATGGATTTGAGCCCGCTGGTTAATACGGCCAGATCATTGCCGGAGTCTCCAGCAAACACAGTACGCTCTTGGGGGAATCCTTGGTTGCGCATCAAAAACAGGATGGCGCTCAGTTTGTCCGCATTGCGGGGCAGGACATCAAGCAGGCCCACCCGTGCTATCTCATCGATGCTCCAGATCAGGTTTGCCTTGATCTTTTCCCTGTGCAGTCTGTTTTGCATCTTTGAAAAAAGCAGTTGGCGATCAAAAAATTCCGGGGTGTAGTAGCTGAGCTTGAATTTATTCTGCTTTTGTTCTTCCTGGAGCTTTAAATGGTCAAGATCTTCAAACAAGCCGGAGAGCTCCTGCCAACTTTTGCCCTGCCAGTCCGAACCGATCTCCTGGTGCCAGAGTTCCCAGGGGTGCCACTCGCCTTTAGTAACCTCATAAATAGTGCTGCCCACATTACCAATGGCAAAGTCGGGCAGTGGGAGCTTGAATTCTTCAATGGCCTTTAGCAGCAGATTTTTATCCCGACCGCTCACATAGGCTAGACGAATCTGTGGATGCCCGGCAAGGCGGGCCAGTAACCCCCTGGCCTGGGGGGATTCGTCCTGAGGCCCATTGGGCAGGATGGTGCGATCAAGGTCGCTACATAAAAGGTAGGGTGAGGTCATGGCCGCCTGTTGCAATAGTGTTTCTTTTAGAATAGAGGAGCGGATTTTTCCCTGCAAGCATTGTCTGAGTCAGATGATTGTAGCCAGAGAATTATGAGAGAAAGTTGACGTTACCAAATAGTAACATTATAATGCGGCCAGCTCAGCAGAGTGCAACCCTCAGTTACGTTTTTATAGGGAGTTACGGCAAATGGATGCAAATGGAACACATCGTGCAAGAGTTCAGGCAAACAGTCAACTCTCTCAACCCGGGACGCATTCCATGAAGTTACGCACCAAGTTTATTGTCTTTATAGCCCTGATCGTTGCTGTTTCCTATGGGGTCACCTTTTACCGTACTTCTGATTTTCAGCGGGAACTGGTTCTTTCCCAAGCGGCTCGTCAGGCAAGGATGCTGTCTAAGCAGGTTCTCATGACCCGCAAGTGGATCGCCGATCATAACGGGCTTTTTATAATGAAGGCGCCGGGAGTGGAGGCCAATCCTTTTTTGACCAAAGAGGCTGAGATCGAGGATGTTGCCGGCCGAAAATTCGTCAAGCGTAACCCAGCCATGGTGACCAGGGAACTCTCCGAGTATTCCTCCAAAGAGGGATTTTGCCGTTATCGCGTTACCACCCTCAAACCCATCAATCCAGCCAACGCCCCGGACCCTTGGGAGCGGAAAAGCCTGGTGAATTTTGAGCGCAGTGCGCTTGAGGAAAAGGTGGAGGTGACCCTACTCGGCGAGCAACAGGTCCTGCGTTACATCGCCCCTCTCTATGTGGAAAAATCCTGCCTTGAGTGCCATGCCCATCAGGGCTACAAGGAGGGCGATATCCGAGGCGGGCTCAGCGTTATCATTCCCATGGACTGGGCCTTTACCGGAATCGAAAAAAATAACCGCATGCTCTTTTTCATTGCCGCGGCCACCATCCTGGTGGTGGGGGTTGCCCTTTACCTCATGGTGGATCTCTTAATGGTCCGGAGGATGGGCAGCCTTGCCCGGGCCATGTCCCGTTACCCTGCGGAAAAAGAGGGCGTGCCGCAGCTGGAGGAGGCAGGGGACGAGGTCGGCCAACTGGCGGAAAACTTTCACGAACTTTGCCGGCGTCTTGAGACCTCACAGCAGGAGTTGGTTAAAACCAGGGAGCAGGTTTATCAAAGTGAAAAACTGGCTGCCTTAGGCCGCCTTTCCGCGGGCGTTGCCCATGAGGTCAACAATCCTTTGGGTGGCATGCTCAACTGTGTGAAGAGCATGCGTGAGGCCCCTGGTGATGCAACCATGCAAGAGCGCTACCTTGGCCTGATGGAGGGCGGGCTCAAGCGAATCGGCGGCATCGTCCAGCAGCTTTTAAAATTCGGCCGTCGGGAGCCCTTACGTTTTTCCATGGCCTCGGTGGATGAGCTGATCAAAGAGAGCTCTGTCCTGCTTGAGTACGGCCTGAAAAACGTCGAACTCAAGTTGGATCTCGGCCTGCCTGATGAGAAATATCCCATTGATTCAGGGGCCTTACAGCAAGTGATAGTCAATATCTCACTCAATGCCATTCAGGCCATGCCCGAGGGAGGAATACTACGTGTTCACTCCTGGGCAGCCGAGAAGATGTTGCATATTGAGATCGGGGACACGGGAAGCGGAATAAGCGAAGAACATCTTTCGCAAATTTTTGATCCTTTTTTCACCACCAAGGATGTGGGCAAGGGAACCGGGCTCGGTTTGTCCGTGACCTACTCCCTGGTGGCGCGTATGGGCGGGATTATTGAGGTGGAGAGTGAGGAGGGGGTTGGTACGACGTTTCACATCAGCCTGCCCAAATCGCCTGAGGAGCAAAAAACAAACGGGGGAGAGGTATGACACCTGTTGTAAAGATACTGCTGGCTGAAGATGACGAAATCATGCGGGTCACGCTCTGTGACCGGCTCGTGAAAAACGGCTGGCTGGTGGACGAGGCCTGCGACGGGCGTGAGGCCCTTGAGTATCTCAAAAAAGAGACGTACCAGCTTCTTATCTCCGACATCCGCATGCCCAATATGGGCGGAGACGAGCTGTTGCAGGAGGTTTTGCAGCACGCATCGCAGACCGATGTGATTTTTATGACCGCCTACGGCAGCGTTGATGATGCCGTGGAGTGTCTGCGCCAGGGAGCGGCCGATTATCTTTTAAAGCCATTTGATATGGATGATCTGGTCATTCGCATCAAGCGCCTTTTGGAGAACCAGACCATCAAGGCCCGCTGCGCCTCTTTGGAACAATGCTGTCAGCAGGCACGCACCCCCATTATCGGCAGCAGCAAAGAGATTCGCACCCTGTTGAACCTTATCTCCCAGGTTGCCCCCTCGGACTCCACCGCTTTGATTACCGGTGAATCCGGCACCGGCAAGGAGTTGGTGGCCTCGGCCATCCATTTCGGCAGCCGCCGGGCGACCGGACCCTATGTGAAGCTCAACTGTGCCGCCATCCCCGAAGGGCTCATGGAGTCAGAACTGTTCGGGCATGAAAAGGGCGCCTTTACCGGTGCGGATGCCGCTAAGGCCGGGCGCTTCGAGTTGGCTGACAACGGCACCCTCTTTTTGGATGAGATAGGGGAGTTGCCCCTGCATCTTCAGGCCAAATTGCTCAGGGTTTTGCAGGAAAAGGAGCTTGAGCGGGTTGGTGGCGTCAAGCCCATTAAGGTGGATGTCCGTATTCTCTGTGCCACGGCCAAGAATCTGGCGGAGGAGGTCAAGGAGGGGCGTTTTCGAGAGGATCTTTTTTACCGGCTGCAGGTCATTCCCGTTGAGGTGCCGCCACTCAGGATGCGCAAGGAGGACATTCCCGAGCTGTGCGATTTCTTTTTAGGTGAGTTCGCCCGTTCCAGCGGGACCAGTAAAAGCATCTCCAAGGATGCCATGGCCATGCTCACGGGCTATGACTATCCCGGCAATGTCCGGGAGCTGAGAAATATCATCGAGCGGGCCACCGTGCTTACCCCGGCATTGCTCATCGAGCCGTGGAATCTACCCGCTGACATTGCCGGGGCTGCCAAGCCCGAAGAGAGCAACACCCTAAAACTTGCCGAGGTCGTTGCCATGGCGGAGAAAGATTGCATTGTCCGCGCCCTGGTCCAGGCCGGAGGCAAAAAGGCCCAGGCCGCGGAGCTCATGGGGATCAGCCGCAAGAACCTCTGGGAAAAGATGAAGGCCCATCAGTTGGATTGATTTCGTCCGAATGTGTAATTCGGAGTAAGCAATGGCCTAGACAAAGGGAGTTGCTGTTTACAGCGAATAAGTCCTCTGGTTTTGGTTGGTTTGGGCACTGATTGATGATTCCTACCTTTTTTTGTGTCCACCTGTGCCGTGTTACCGTTCAGTAACATCCTGCTTGTGTATTGGTTACCTTGTGGTAACATTTTTTACTCCGTATTTCTCCGAATCCTTTAAAAGGCTGGGGTAAAAAGTATTTTGGCATACCTATTGCTTTTGCTACTATAGTTACAGAAAAGAATCAAACGGTGTCTGAAAAGTAAAAGGGCCTCGCTGAGAGGCCCTTTTTTTTAGGCAAGAAGTAGGGTGCATGTCAGAACCTTTGTTCCTTAAATAAGGTTATTAAGGTATGAAGGGCGGGGATAAAAAAATGTTTGGTAATTTGTTACGCAGCACCAGGAGGTTCTGGGGGTTACTGATGCTGCTTTTCGCTTTTTTTCTTCTGGTCACTGCCTATGGTGGACGCCAGATCTACGAAGGAGAAAAGCAGGCCCTTCGGCATGAGGTTGATGTCAACCTGCACCTTGCCGAAGATATTCTCAAGGCTGCCTTTGCCGATCTGTCTGAAGAATTGCAATTTCTCTGGTCCCAGCCTGCAATAGCCGCGTTGGTTGAAAATGGTTTTGCCGGTGAGGCCGAACGGCGTGAAATTCTGAATCTTTTTCACCACACTGTCCTAACGCATAAAAGCTACCACAAGGTCGCCTTGATCGGCAGTGACGGAATAGAGGTGATCGGGGTGGACAGCGGCAAGGGCGCCTTGCCGATCATATCGCAAGGGCAAAAGCACGCCGCAAAGGTTTATGATCAGTGCCTTACGAAAAGCAGACAGCTCGGCAAGGGCCAGACCTGCGTCATGTCTGCGCTTATTAATAACGATGAGCCCGGGCTCATCGTCTCCACCGGACTTTTTGACGACAATGGAAAATGGCAGGGAGTGCTCACCCTTTCTCTGGGCCTGAGCAAGGTATTATCCCTGTTGCCTGAAAACACCTTCATCCAATCTAAAGATAACCGCGTCCTGCCCAATGATGCCGCCAAGGCAAACTTTTCCCTCTATGGCCCCTGGAATTTTATCGATGAGCAGGGGACTATTACGGTCTCGGATACGGAAATCATTCATTACAAGCGAATAAACTTCCTGCCGGAGCAGCAGCTGCTCGTTGGTTTTTTTCAGAATACCGGGAGCGTCAAAAAGGCCCTTTGGCGCCTGACCCTGATTTTCCTTTGCATTCTCAGCGTGTTTTTCGCCCTGCTCGCCGTGCTCAACTATACTCGCTCTTCACAGTTTAAGGAGATGATCGAGGCGCAACGCTCCATCGTTTTTTCCCTGGCCAACTTGGCGGAATGGCGCGATCTCGATACAGGGCAACATCTTGAACGGACCCGGAACTTCGGGGTCCTGCTTGCCAAAGAACTCAGGAAAAATAAGAAATTTGAAAAGCGGATCGACCAAGATTTTCTGGCCGACATGTATGATGCCGCTCCCCTGCATGATTTGGGCAAGGTGGGAATAGCCGATGGGATACTCCTCAAGCCGGGGAAGTTGACCGCGCAAGAGTATGAAAAGATGCAGCAGCATGTGCATATCGGCAAGGACATCATTGAAAATGTCATCAACAAGCTTGAGCGACCGGAGTCCTTTTTGGTGATGAGCCGCAATATTGCCCATTACCACCATGAAAAGTTTGACGGCAGCGGGTACCCGGAGCAGTTGCGCGGCGAACAGATTCCGCTTGAGGCCCGTATCTACGCATTGTGTGACGCCTATGACGCCATCCGGACCAGGCGGCCGTATAAGGGGCCGAAGACGCATCTGGAGGCGGTTGAGAGAATTTTTGTGGCCCGAGGTACGCATTTTGACTGCGATGTGGCCAATGCCTTTCTCGACTGTGAAAGGGAGTTCATGGAGGTGTATGAGGCATACATGCTCTATGACGAGGTTTATAAGCGGATTTTTAAGGGCAGAGATCTCAATGATCTTGACGTGGTCTGGTCCGATGACTTTGAGGTCGGCATCAGCTTTATCGATCAGCAGCACCGTGAATTGATCAGCCGGATCAACACCCTCTTTCACCAAGTCATGCAGGGAACCGGCAAGGAAGAAACCCTGCGCATGATTCACTTTTTAAAGGATTATATCGTGGAGCATTTTGCTGCGGAAGAGCAGTATATGCAGAGCCATAATTATTCCGACTACAAAAAGCACAAGGCCATGCACGACCAGTTTATCGTGGAATTTACCGAGGTTGTGCAGCAGGTCGAGAGTGAGGGCATCTCCTCCGACTTTGTGATTGTTGTTAATAAGCGGGTGGTCAATTGGCTGGTCTCCCATATCTTTTTGGTGGATAAAGGCATTGAGGCAATCTGTGCCCAATCCTCTTCGTAGTGTCGTCAACACTCCCTGGTGCGCCTAGATAGTGTCGCCTTTCCCTCCCTTTGTTTCCTCCTCTTCTGTTATGATAGGATAGAGTGATATTGGAGTCAGGAAATTTCGTATAAACGTTACCCGCGTCGTGTAACCAACTGACACCGCTATCTTACGAGGAAGAAATGAAAAGACAACTTTGCTTACTATTGGTCTTTTTCGCCTTAGTGGTTCTTGCGCCACCGGCTTTTACCTTACCGGGCTGGATGAGTGTGGCCGTGAAAAAAGCTGCGCTACGAACTTCCCCCATGCCCTTTGCCGCAACCATTGCCAAGCTTGATTATGGGTTGCGGGTGGACATTCTTGAGGATAATGGCCTCTGGTACCGGGTGCGGACCCAGAACGAACGGCAGGAGGGCTGGGTACATAGCGCCAGCCTGGTGGACAAAAGGATCAGGCTGACCGTGGGCGAGCAAATCGATGCCGCGGCCTCGGAAGATGAGCTTGCCTTGGGCGGCAAGGGTTTTAACGCCCAAGTGGAGGCGGAGTATAAACGGCGTGATACGGGTGCAGCCTATGAATGGGTTGATTGGATGGAGCAGCTCAAAATTCCTGCCTCCACCATGCAGCAATTTATGGCCCGGGGAGCACTGCAGCCAAAGGGGGTGGGCGATGAAAAATAAAGTCCTCTTTGCTCTTCTGACATCGCTGGCCCTTTTTATTGCCACAGGTTGCAAGACCTCCGAGGTGCTGGATCATGTGGGTGGCTTCAGTGTCGGCGGCTTTACCGTGAGCGAATCGCAGATGGAATCGTTGACCAAAACCGTCCGCGCCATGGAAAAGGCCTTTACCGATATCACCCCGGAGCAGGAGTACTACATCGGCCGGGCCGTGGCGGCCCAAATTCTTTCCAGTTACAAGCCCTATAAAGATAAGCGGGCGTTGCGTTATCTCAACCTCGTCGGACAGAGTCTGGCAACGTATTCCGACATGCCGGAGACCTTTGGCGGCTACCATTTTTTGATTTTGGATGATGACTCAATAAATGCCTTTGCCGCGCCGGGCGGGTTTATTTTTGTTACCCGCGGCATGTTGCGTTGTTGTAAAAACGAGGATGCTGTAGCGGCTGTGCTGGCCCATGAGATCGCCCACGTTCAGAACAAGCACGGTTTGCAGACCATCAAAAAGGGCAGAGTGACCCAGGCCTTCACCGTCATGGCAACCGAGGGCGCCAGGCAGCTTGCCGCCCCTGAGATGGCTCAGTTGACCGATATTTTTGAGAAGACCATCCAGGATATCACCACGACTTTGGTCACCAACGGCTACTCCCACGCCTTTGAAAAACAGGCGGACATGGGAGCGTTGAGCATTCTGCGTCGCATGGGCTATGATCAGCACGCCCTGCTGATGATGCTTGACGAGATGAAGCAGCGCCTGAAGCCGGGAGGTTTTGACTTTGCCAAAACCCATCCTGACCCGGAGGAGCGTATTGGGGAGTTGGCTTCCCATATTGATTCTTCAGTTGCGGCTTCGGGAATGGACCGTCGTGAAAAGCGTTTCCGCGCAATGCTGGGTAGTATTTAATCGATGTATAAAAAGGTGTTACAGGGGGCAGGTATCGGCCTGCTTGCCGGAATGTTGTCCCTTTTTCTCTGGTATAATGATGTTTTTGAGCCCTTGGAGCATGCCTCCTGGAGCTGGCGGGTTGCAGCCCATGCCACGCCGCAAACAAGCACTGATTCCATTCGTATCATAGCTCTGGATCAAAAGAGCCTGGATTGGGGCAGCCAGGAGAATAATCTCTCCTGGCCTTGGCCGCGCCAGGCCTATGAGTTGGTCCTCTCCTTTTGCAAAAGAGCCGGGGCCAAGGTGGTGGCGCTGGATATTCTTTTTAGCGAGCCCTCCCTTTACGGGGTCGGAGATGATAAAGCCCTGGGCCGCGCCATGCTGGTAAACGCCCCGGTGGTGGCAAGCTTCACCTTTCGGGCCAAGGGGCAACAGGAGGGGGAATCCCAGCCGCCTTTTCTTGCCATTAAGGGCTTGGGGCAGTGGCGGAAAACATCCGCCATGGCCGCAGGCGGTTTTTTTACCATGCCCGTGGCCGAGATTGCAGACAGTGCAGCCATGCTCGCCAATATCAGCAGTAGCCCGGATCCGGACGGGGTCTTCCGCAGGGCACCTCTTTTCAGTCTCAACGGTTCAAAGGCTGTTCCCAGTCTGGCCCTGGCCGCCTATCTTGCGGCCCAGCCGCAAGAGGTGCCTCTTTCTCTGACAACGGGCGAGTTCAGAGTCGGGAATGCGACCATCCCCATCGATGGGGCCGGAAAAAGCATCCTCAATTTTCGCGGTCCTTCCCAGGCCATCTCCACCTTTTCCGCTGCCGCCATCATACAATCGGAGTTGCAGATTCGGGCCGGGCAAGCGCCAACGGTAAGTCCTGGTGATTTTAAGGATCGCTATGTGTTTTTCGGCCTTACCGCCTTGGGATTGTATGATCTCAGGACGACACCTATTGACGGGGTCTATGCCGGGGTGGAGGTGCATGCCACCATGCTTGATAATCTGCTGGCCCGCGACTTTCTCAAGGATTGTCCGCTGATTATTACCATAGCAATGGTCCTGCTCTCGGCCATGCTCTCCGGGGTGCTCATTGTCTTCAGCAAGAGGGCTCTTATCTCCGGTCTGCTCTTTATCTGTCTTCTGCCGTTGCCCGCAATTGTAGGCTTTGTAGCATATGGCCAAGGATATTGGTTGCCCATGGCAATGCCGAGTGTGGCAATACTCTTCGCCCTGTTGAACGGTGCGCTGTTTAATTTTGCCACAGAGGGCAGGAAGAAACGCTATATCAAGCGGGCCTTCAAGCAATACCTGCATCCGGCCGTGATCGATCAACTCCTCCACCAGCCAGAGCGTTTGCGCCTTGGAGGAGAAAAACGGGAGCTGACCATCTTTTTTTGCGATTTGCAGAACTTTACCTCCCTTTCCGAACAGCTTGAGCCTGAGGAGTTGACCCTATTGCTCAACAGGTACCTGACGGCCATGACCGATATCATTCTCGAATGCGGCGGCACGATTGATAAGTATGAAGGGGATGCCATTTTGGCCTTTTGGAATGCCCCTTTGGATCAACCCGACCATGCCGCTTGCGGAGTTGGGGCGGCCCTTGCATGCCAGGCGCGTCTTGCCGAGTTGCGCGATGAGTTTCGCGAGCGTTTTAAGTTTAACCTCTTCATGCGCGTGGGCGTGAATACCGGTGCGGCGGTGGTGGGTAATCTTGGCTCCAGCCAGCGTTTTGATTACTCCATTTTGGGCGACAGCGTGAACATTGCCTCGCGCCTTGAGGGGGTGAATAAGGAGTTCGGGACCCCGATCCTGATTTCGGAAAGCACCAAAGAAAGGCTGCCTGCCGGATTTGTTGTTCGGGAAATAGGCAGAGTGCGGGTGGTTGGCAGGCAAGAATCTGTGACCGTTTATGAGCCCATAGCCGTGGAGGCGGATACAGAAGCGCAGGAACTTACTCGTTTTCATGAGGCCCTGGACCTGTATTATAAGGGCAAGTTCAGCGAGTCCCTGGAGTCGTTTGCCCCTCTGGCCAAGCATGACGAACCTGCGGCCCGCTATGTTGCCCGCTGTAGAAGCCTATTGGCCAATCCGCCACTTACTTGGGACGGCGTGTGGAAGATGACAAAAAAATAAATAGTTCTTCCCAACTTGGAAGGGCCCTCTTCATTTTAGCGCCTTTTTTCGTCCGCTATCGCCTGCGGCTTATCGGCGGTTTTGTTGCGTTGCTGGGAGTGGATTTTTTGCAGTTGATCATTCCCCGTTTTGTGAAGCGGGCCGTGGACCAGTTGGGGAATGACACGGCCACTGAAGAGGTGTTACTGCATATCGCCTTGATGGTCGGCGGCTGCGCCCTGGCTGTCTCCTTTTGCCGTTTTGGCTGGCGCTATCTGGTCTTAGGCTTTTCCCGGCTTCTTGAGCGCGACCTGCGCAAAGATTTTTTTGCCCGCTTGCTCACCCTTGACCAGGTGTTTTTTCAAAAACGGCCGGTGGGTGAGGTCATGGCCTTATCCAGTAACGACTTGGCCGCAGTACAGCTCAGTTGCGGCATGGGACTGGTGGCCTTTGTTGATGCGGTCATCATGACCGTTGCCGCCCTTGGCTTTATGTCCTTTATCAGCTTCAAACTCACCTTGATTGCCGTATTGCCCATGCCTGTTTTGGCCCTGATCACCCGGGCTTTGGCCGGCAGGCTGCACCGCCGTTTTACCAAGGTCCAGGAGCAGTTTGCCAAGTTGACCGAGTTCGCCCGTTCCACGGTGGGCAATATCCGGCTTATTAAGGGGTTTAATCAAGAGCGTTTCCAGGTTGGATGTTTTGCTGAAATGGGCGGGGAGTATGTTACCGACAACATCCGCCTGGCCCGGATACAGGGAACCCTTTTTCCTGTATCCGGGCTGGTCGGCAATTGCAGCCTGTTGTTGGTTTTGTTTTTCGGCGGGCGTTTGGCCATCAGTGGCGTCATCTCCATTGGCGATTTTGTCGCCTTTGTTTCCTATCTCTTCATGCTCACCTGGCCCATGATGGCCATTGGCTGGGTGGCCAACCTCTTTCAGCGCGGCATCACTTCTCTGTTGAGAATCGACGATATCCTCAAGGCCGAGCCGGTTCTGCATGATCCGGCCAAGGTGGAAAAATTGCCCGAGGTCAAGGGGGAGCTGGCCATGCGTGATGTCTCCTTTTCTTATGGCAGTGGGGATTTACAGGTGCTCAGGCAGATTGACCTGCAAGTTAAGCCCGGGGAGTTTCTTGGTATCGTCGGTAAAACCGGTTCCGGCAAGAGTACGATTTGCAAGCTTTTGACCCGCATGTACCCGGTCAAGGACGGGCAGTTGTTTCTCGATGGTATCGATATCAATCATCTGCACCTGGCGGATTATCGGCGCAGTATTGCCTATGTCTCTCAGGTGGTGACTCTTTTTTCCGAAACCATTGCCGCCAATATCGCCATGGGTGAGCCCGGGGTCGACCAGGCGCGCGTAGAAGAGGCCGCCCGGGTCTGTGCCGTGCACGAGGAGATCATGGCACTGCCCCAAGGGTATCAGACCCGGATCGGCGAAAAGGGTATCAAGCTCTCCGGCGGACAGCGGCAGCGTATTGCCCTGGCCCGCGCCCTATTGCTTGACCGCCCCATCCTGATTATCGACGACGCGCTTTCCGCCGTGGATTTGGGTACGGAAAACATCATATTGGAAGGCCTGCGCGGCTTTCGTAAGGATCACACCTGTATCGTGGTCTCCCACCGTATCGCTCCGCTCAATGGGGCGGACGAGATTGTGGTTCTGGAAAAGGGCAGGATAACGGACCGGGGCGATCACCAGGAGATGCTCAAGACAAATGAGTATTACCGGCTCATCTATGAGCACCAAAGCGTTGCCTGGCAGGGGAGGAACTGACGGTGCGCTACGATTTCGGCTACTTTGAAGAAGGCAAGCTCGGCAGGGTGCGGGATCTCGGCCTGTGGCAGCGGATCTTGACCTTTCTCGGGCCGTACTGGAAGGGTGCGGTTGCCGCAAGCCTGCTCTCTTTGGGGGTGGTGGCCACAGGGTTGGTTCTGCCGTATCTGATCCGGCTCGGGGTGGATGATTACATTTTACAGCATGAGTTGCCAGCCGCGCTACGTTTTGAGGGCTTAGGCAGGTTGGCCCTGGTCTTTATTCTCCTCATGGGCCTGAATTTTCTCTGCAACTTTCTTCAGGTCTTGATCCTGGAGTGGACCGGGCAGCACGTTATGCATAAGTTGCGGCAGAGCCTGTTTTCTCACCTGGTAAGCCTTGATCTGCCATTTTTCGACAATACCCCCTCCGGTAAGCTTGTGACAAGATTAACGAATGATATCCAGAACATGCATGAGATGTTCACCTCGGTCATCGTCACCCTCTTTAACGACCTGATAAAGCTTGCCGCCATCCTGGTGATTCTTTTTTGGCTCAACAGTCACCTGGCCTTTCTCATGACCTTGCTCATCCCCATTATGTTGCTTAATACCGTTTGGTTCAGCCGTCTGGCCAGAGAGGCCTTTCGCTCCATCCGCACCTCGCTGGCCCGCATTAATTCATTCTTGCAGGAATCCCTGGCCGGGCTCTCTGTTATCCAGTCCTACGGCCGAGAGGATGACTCGCTCTCAGGCTTTGAGCATCTCAACGACGAGTATAAAGACAATAGTATTTACCAGATAAAAATTTTCGCCATCTTCATGCCCTTGATCGAGCTGATGAGCGGCGTGACCATCGGCCTTATCATCTGGTACGGCGGCAGCCAAATTATCGCCGGAGAAATGACCATCGGCATTCTGGTCGCCTTTCTTGCTTACATGCGGCTTTTCTTCCAGCCATTGCGCGAGCTTTCGCAAAAATACTCCATTGTCCAGTCCGCCCTGGCCTCGGCCGAGAGGATTTTTGAACTGCTCGATATAAGACCCAGCCTTTCTGGCGAGTCGGGCGGGATGCGTCCGACCCAGGTCAAGGGGGAGATTGTCTTTGATAAGGTCACCTTCGCCTATGAGGATTCCCACCCGGTGCTCGAGGATTTTTCCCTGAGCATTGCGCCGGGGGAGATCGTTGCCATTGTCGGGGCGACAGGCAGTGGCAAGACCACGGTGATCAACCTGCTGGAGCGTTTTTACGAGCCAGGCTCGGGTCGAATCCTCTTTGATGGCCGCGCTATCAACACCCTGGATCAACATTGGCTGCGCAGGCAGATAGGGCTTGTGATGCAGGATGTCTTTGTCCTGCCAGGCTCGGTTCATGAAAACGTCACCTTGGACAGCGATTTGGCCAAGGACGCCCTGACTGAGGTAATGAAAAAGGCTCGCCTAAGCGAGATGGTCGCAGCCCTGCCCGAGGGGATGGAAACCATTATTGGCGAAGGGGGGCATGCCCTTTCTTCCGGCCAACGCCAGTTGCTCTCCTTTGCCCGTGTTTTTGCAAGAGACCCCAAGGTGTTAATCCTGGATGAGGCCACATCCCATGTGGATTCCGTCTCCGAGCAGCGCATTGAGCAGGCCATTGATACCTCTCTTTCCGGGCGAACAAGCATTGTCATCGCCCATAGGCTTTCCACCATCAGGCGGGCGAATCGCATTATCGTCATGGACAAGGGGCGGATTGTCGAGCAGGGCAGCCACCCCGAGCTGGTGGCGAAAAAGGGATATTTTTATCGCTTACTTCGTTTGCAGGAGGGGCTCTTTAATTCATGAGCCCCTTGGCTGTGCTTAAGAGTTGAGGATGGTGTTTTTTATATCCCCAGCCTCCAACCCTTCCGTGATATAGCGGGTCACGGTGTTGAACCCCGTGGTGTCCCCGAGCATGATGCAGCCGATGATGCGGTGTTGGTCCAGGACCAGTTTTTTATAAACCGCGCCGGAACTGACCACCTTTGCCTCAAAGCGGCCTTCCGCATCAATCTCCCCGGCTGCGGCAAGATCGATGCCCGCTACCTTGAGCTGGTTGCTCATGGTTGTCCCCTGATACAGGGATTCACCACCAGCCATGTTGATTCCTGCGATCTTTCCCTGTTGCATGGCCGCGGGCCAGATACCGTAAAGCATCTCTTGGTGTTGCACCACATCCCCAGCGGCGTAGATGCCGGGTACACTGGTCTCCAGCATATCATCCACGATAATGCCCTTATCGCACGTAAGGCCGAGTTGTTTGGCAAGATCCAGGTTGGGGCGAACCCCTGCCGAGACCACCACCATCTGGCCTTGAATTTCCGTGCCCTTTTCCAGGCAGATGCCTTCGACCCTGTCCGTGCCGCTGATGCGTTTGGTCATGGCGTCGAGATGGAAGCTAAAACCCATTTGCTCCATGATCTCCCGCAACCGTTTGGCCCCTTTATTATCGAGCTGGCGCGGAAGGAGGCGGGGAAAAAATTCAACCACCACCACCTTTTTTCCGCGTTTAAGCAGGGAGTGGCCCGCCTCAAGGCCCAAAAGGCCGCCGCCGACCATGATCACGGTGTCGACTTTTTCAGCGTATGCCACAATGGCCTTGGCATCGGCAATGGTTCTCAGGGTGAAGACCCCCGGGATGTCACTGCCGGCAATAGGGGGCAAAAAGGCATGGCTGCCCGTGGCAAGAAGGAGTTTGTCAAAATCAATGTTGCGGCCACCGGCCAGGGAGAGTTGTTTCTTCTTGCCATCCGCCCCTGTCACCTGCACCCCGGTTTCAAGAGAGATCTGTTGCGTCTCATACCAGGTGCTTTTTTTGATAAGGAGTTTTTCTTCATCCACAGTGCCGGCAAGGTAGTCGATCAGGCGGATACGGGAATAAAAGGGCAGGGTCTCGTCGGTGAGTATGGTGATGCTGCCGTGTGTGTCCTGCTTACGGATGTTTTCGGCGGCCGTTGTGCCGGCCACCCCATTGCCGATAATCAGATAGTCGGGCATAATGCACCTCAGGGTATCCGGGAAGGATGCTGTTACATTACCTCATTGTTTCACAACTCATCTCAGAAGTAAAAAGGATTCCAAGTCCTGGTAAGGAGCATTATGTCTGAAAGTACCCAAAAAAGCTGTCCCTGCGGAGGCGGCGTCCGCGCCCAATGTTGCGGGCCCTATCTCGCCGGTGAGCAAAATGCGCCAACGGCTGTGCAACTCATGCGCTCGCGTTATACGGCCTTTGTGGAAAAGGATGCACCGTATCTCTTAAAGACCTGGCACCCCTCCTCTCGGCCCGAGGAGTTGGGCCTGGATGAGCAAGGAGATATCCAGTGGCTTGGTTTGGCTGTAGAACGGTGTGAGAATGGGCTTGCCGGGGAAAGTAAAGGGGTGGTGGAGTTTACGGCCCGTTATCAGGTTGCCGGTCAAGAGCAAGACCTGCACGAGGTCAGCCGTTTTGTTTTTGAGAATGAGCAATGGTTCTATGTGGACGGTGATACTTCCGCGAAAAAGCTGGTCGTGCGTGAGAAAATCGGTCGCAACCAACCTTGCCCCTGTGGCAGCGGCAAGAAATATAAGCGCTGCTGCATGAACAAGTAAAGCAAATTAGACCAAATCCATCTCCGCCACAGTGACCCTGTTGCGGCCAAGATTTTTTGACATGTACAGTGCATCGTCCGCCCGCCCGATCAAGGCATCGACCCCTTCCGGAACGGTGAGCGGCATTTGGGCGACCCCGAAGCTGGCCGTGACGTCAATGCTGTAGCCGTTCACGTTGCTGGTCATCCTCTCAATCTTGCCTCGCATCTTTTCCGCTACAATTTCCGCGGTTTTGAGATCCGTTTCCGGCAGGATCAAAAGAAACTCCTCGCCTCCATAGCGGCTGACCACATCATAGCGGCGTGAATACCTCTGTAGTATTCCTGCCGTGGCCTTGAGCACCGCATCCCCTGCCTGGTGGCCGTAGGTGTCGTTGATGTTTTTGAAAAAATCGAGATCCATCAGGATACAGGAGAGCGGTGCGGTAAAACGGCTGTGTTTTGCAACCTCTTCCTCAAGTCGATCCAGGGCGGTTTTTCGGTTAGCAAGGGCGGTGAGTCCGTCCGTGGTGGCCATTTTTAAAAGCTGGGCATGGGCGTCATCGAGTTTGCGCATGAACTTGCTGGATTGCAGCAGGAAAGCGACAGCTAAAAGGCCAAGAACCCCAAGGGCGGAGAGCACGGTGTAGCGCCGGTTGTTATCAAGCTTTTCCTGGACATGATCCATGGGAATGGTGATGGCTATACCCCCCCTGATGTCGCCGTTTTTATAACCCTGGAAGGCATGGCATTTGTTGCAGCGGTTTTCATAGAGCAGGGGTGCCATGTAGCGGTATATCAGGCCCTGGTCCGTTTGGACAATGTCGTGGGTTTCTTCGGTACCCTGTTCGAATTCGAGAAGGGATTTTTTTTCAAAGGCGTCCGGGCTGTTGGTTTTTTTGTTGATCGGTTTGAGGCTCGCGACATGGAAGCGGAACTGGCCGGTTTTTTCGGCAAGCTCTGAGATGCCGCGCACCACCAGGCCGGGATTCTGCAGGGTGTATTGCTTGCCGTCTTGATCCTTGATGTTGACCTTCAGGCCGGGCTGAGAGACCAGGAACGGGTGGGGGTCGACACCTGGGCGGACGGGGATGAACACGCCTCCATGGCCGGAGACCCAGCGTCGGGTGATGATCAATTCGCTGAACAGCGCCCTGGCCTGCTGGAGGAGAATATCCTCGGTGAGTTTTTGGGCGCGGAGGTGGAAACTGACAAAAACAGAGACGACCACAACGATGATGATGGCCATAATCACCATCAAAAAATTGCGGACCAGTCGTAAACTGACAGCCAAATTAAAACTCCTACAACACTACGAAATTCTACCCTCTTTTTATATAGGTACTTTATAGCGCTTGGAAAGGCAAGACGGAATTGGGATGAAATACCCAATTCCGTCTTTTGCTGTAAGATGTTTTGTCGTCTGTTAGCGCCAGGTGATATGAAGCGGTTTGCGAGGTGGTACCCGGAAGTAATTGTACTTGGGATAGCCGAACATCATGGCCCCGAATAGCTTGTGATCTGCGGGGAGATCAAGGGCATCAAGCAGGGGTTGATGCCCGTTTGCAGCGGCGCTCATCAGCATACCGGCCCAACAGGTGCCGACTCCGAGGCTGTTTGCCGCAAGATCAAAGTATGTCATGGCGATGGTACAGTCAACATCGGGCTTGATGCTGTCTTTGTGGGCGTACGCCACGGCAAGATGCGGTGCATCGCGCAGGACCATGTCTGCTCCGCTGTCATCCCAGGCGGCGACAATGCCGGGGTAATTGCCATTGCCCCGGAGCCAGCCCACTACGTTTTCCGCTATAAGCCTGACCTCATCACGTTTTTCAATGATCAGCCACTGGACGGGCTGCACGTTTTTTGCCGTGGGTGCCCAACGGCAGACATCAAGGATCTGTTTCATGTAATCACGGGAGACCGGGTCGGTGGTGTAAGAGCGGATGGAACGCCGCCCTTTGAGCATTTGCGCGGTTTTGCTGATGGAGGGCACAGGCCCGTTGGGTACCGGCAGGCAGTCATCCGGGCCGAGGGTTGTGAGGGACAAGGCTCTGTGTGGGCAAACGGCAACGCAATGTCCGCATTCGATGCATATTTTTGCCCCTGCATCGCGCATGGCCGGGATGCCGTCGTTTTGTTGGGTCAAAAGCTTGAATGGGCATTCCGCCACACATATTCCGTCCTTTTTGCATTTTTCTTCGTCAATGATAATTTGGGGCATCTGCTGCCTCCTAAGTGTTTGTAGTTTTATGAAAACACGCCCCCTTACGGCAGGGCTAAATTTGTAATAAAAAACGTATCTGCTATGATATGCGTGATAATGTACTCATCCTCAAGGATGATTGCAAACGTGTTCAATAATTCGTGCAATGAATACTTAACGGTGGGTGGTGTCTCCTTGTTTGCATAGTGAAAAATAAAACGCCATATATGAAAGGGCCGTATCCGGCTAGGAATGCATCGTTTTTTCATCCAGGTTGAATGTCAGGGGGAATCTGTGCGGGTCATACTTTTTTTAGGGTCGTTTTTTGCGATATACGGCGGTTTCCATCTCTACTTCTATCTTCATTTAAAAAAGGCTCTGCCGAAACGAGCCCCCAAAGGGCTGATCGGCCTGGCTCTGCTCTTTTTTTGTTTCTCTCCCGTACTTGTTCGGTTGGTCGAAAGCAAAGGTTTTTTGTCCGTTGCCACGATCGGCGCCCATATCAGTTATTGGTGGATGGCCTTTGTCCTCGTTTTCCTGCCATCCATGTTGACCGTGCAGAGTCTAGCCAAGATTTTTTCAAGAAAAAAACGATTTCGCTTCAAAGAACCCTCTTCCGATTCTTCCGCTCCCTTTTTCCTGGGGCTTTTTATCTCCATTTTAGCCCTTGGCTACGGTTTTTTTGAGGCCGGGGATCTCAGGGTGGAGCGGGTAGAGATCCCTTCTCAAAAGATTGCAGCTTCCCAAAAGATCCGGGTGGTACAGATTTCCGACGTCCATCTTGGACTGATGAGTGGGGAGAAAGAGACAAAGCGTCTGGTCTCCGTACTTGAAGGACTGCGGCCCCATATCTTGGTCAGTACCGGTGATTTTGTCGATGGACATCGGGCGGATATGCTGGCCCTTACTGAGCAGCTTGCACAAATCACCGCCCCTTGGGGTAAGTTTGCCATCATCGGCAATCATGAGGTTTATGTGGGGCAGGAGTATGCACACCAGGTTCTGGAGGCAGCCGGTTTTGAACTGCTTAGAAACCGGGCCGTGGATCTTGCTGCGAACATAACCGTAGCCGGGCTTGACGATCCGGCTGCATCCCAGGATAAGGCGCAGGCAGAGAAGGCGGAAGACCAACTGAACGGGATGCTGGCCAGGGGGCGATTTTCCTTACTGCTCAAACACCGTCCGGAGCGCAACGAGGAGTTGGGCTCCCGTTTTGATCTGCAACTTTCCGGTCATACCCATAAGGGGCAGATTTTTCCTTATGGCATCTTTCCGTGGCTTATTTTTCGATATCCACAAGGGCTGGTACGGCTTCGGGGAGGAGGATTTTTGTATCACAGCCGGGGAACCGGGGTCTGGGGGCCGCCCATTCGCATTCTCTCACCGCCGGAGGTCACGGTTATCGACCTGATCGGCAAGGGACAGGCCGCAGAATAGAGGCAACAGGAAGCAGCGAGTTTTATGCAGCCTCTTGGGCCTTGTTTTCTTTTGATTTTTCAAGGGGCACGGTTACCGTCATGGTGGTGCCTTTTCCCGGGGTTGACGCAATGGTGCAGGTGCCGCCGATGAGCTCGACCCGTTCCACAACTCCGGCCAGACCGAAACGATCCGTTGTCTGGAGATCCATATTAAAACCGACACCTTGATCCGACACGCGCAGGATCAGGGAATCTTCTTCAAAAATGATGTGTAACGCGGCCTGATCGGTCTTCGCATGCCGGATGACATTGGTCAATGCCTCCTGCGCCACGCGGAAGAGGACGGTCTCGATGACCGGGTTCACACGCTGCTGGGTGCCGGATGCCTTAAAATCTATCTTGATCCGTTTGCTGAACCTGTTTTCATCGGTCAGGTGGTGCAGGGCGGAAACCAGGCCAAGGTCGTCCAGCTGGGCCGGGCGCAGATCATGAACGAGCCGGTACAGGGCCTGGGACATCTCCTGGCAGAGATCCTGGGATCTCTCCAGCAGGGTGACGGCCTTGTCATCTTTTTCCACCACGTTTTTCAGCGCGGCCATATTGAGGCTGGCTGCCGTGAGGATCTGGGCGGTATCGTCGTGGAGCTCTCTGGAAATTCTGCTGCGCTCCTCTTCCTGCGCTAAAACGATGTGCCTCAGGAGTTTCTGCCGAAGCTCTTTACGCTTGAGAAGCTCTCCTTTGACCTGTTCCAAGGCATCGAGTTTTTCCTGCTGTACACCCAACAATTCTTGCTGCCTGAGTTTTTCCGCCAGTTGTGAGGCGCGGATGAGGTTGCCCATGGTGAACAGGGCGAGGACGGTCCGGATAAGCTGGATGGGGATGCCGGTCATCTCCTGGAAGAGCTCGCTGTTGATAAAGGGTGCCGGGTAGATTGCAGCTCGATAGGCGAATATTTGGGTAAAGGCATAGAGGGCAAAGCCAAAAGCGGCCAAAAGAAAACTGCTGGCCAGGGGGCTTTGTTCCTTTCGTGCCTGTCGTGCTCGGTGAAAGAGGGCCAAGGCTGCTAACGTTGCGCCTGGCAGGGCCAAAATGTATCGGGCAAGGGCATCGGCGCACTTGAGACAATTTGGCGGCGTTTTCCAGGGAAGCAGGTGGTTTACCAGGATGGCGCCGATGTAAAGGAGCAGGAAGAACAATCCCGCATACACGCCTGCCCGTACCTGGCGGGTCGGGCGTAAGGCTTGGGCTCCAAAGGCGATGAGCGAGGTGTAGGAAAAGGCTAAAAAGGCGAGTTTGGTCAGAATGAGCGGTTTGGGCAGAGACATGTCCATCCAGGTCCCGTGCAAAACAACGATCTCCAACCACTGATGAACGGCATTGAGCATACCGAAGGCGGCCAAGGGTTTCAAGAAACCCGGCTCGGCCAGGGAGGTGGAGCGCCCTTCCTCTAAAGCCATGGCAAGACCCATGCTGAAAAAGGCAAGGCCATAGATGAAGTACATTACAAGGAAGTTAAACTGGACTGTCTCAAAATACATGGCGTTTACAAGGCGTAAAGATACGCTGGCAAGAGATTGTGTATCCGTCTATAATGGGCAAAATTTATAACTTCTGTCTCTTTTGTTAGGTCTTACCTGAAAGAAGAGAACATTGCAAAAAAAACTAAATTTTCTTTGGATATTTTTACCCATTTGTCTGGCGTCGTGTCACCAGGCAGGGGTAAGATGACCAAAGCAAAAGAAGGATCGATATCATGAGTCAAAATTATGAAAAATTGGACCGTCCCGAGGTCCTGAGTCTTATCTTCCACCCCCGTAAAGACGATACCCCCACCCCTGCCGGTGCCCTTGACCGGGATATCGTGGTGGAGGAGGGCATCACCGTTGGCGCGAGATTTTTTCCGGCCGAGGATAAGGGAGCGCCCATTATCCTGTTTTTCCACGGCAACGGAGAGGTGGTGAGTGATTATGATGATCTTGGTCGACAATACATGGAGGCGGGGATTAACTTTTTGGCCGTTGATTACCGGGGCTATGGCCGCAGCCAGGGAGAACCCACTGTCAGCGCCATGTTCAAGGATGCCCACACCATTTATGACGATGTGGTTGCCTGGTTGAGCGAGCAGGGACGTACCGGTCATCTGATTGTCATGGGACGTTCCCTGGGCAGCGTCTCGGCCATTGACCTTGCCGCCAGTGAAAAGCAGGAAAAGATCGCCGGGCTCATCATCGAAAGTGGTATTGCCCAGACCATGCACCTTTTGCTCACCGTGGGCGTGGACGTACAGGCCCTGGGCATCAGCGAGGAGGACGGCTTCGGGAATTTGCAGAAGATGCCCTTGATTACCAAGCCCACCTATATCCTCCATGCCCAGCATGACCAGATTATTCCCTTGGAGTTGGCCGAGGGACTGCAGATGATGTCCGGCGCTCGGGCCAAGGAATTTCAGATGGTACCAGGTGCGGATCACAATAACATCCTTGAGAAAACCGGCCGTATGTATGTGCAGGCCATGAAGCAGTTTACCAAAAAGGTAGGCAAACCTCCCCGGCGTCCGAAGCCTGGGGTGCGTGGGTAATTCAGCTATGGGGGGGAGATGAGCCGACGCTCAAAAAAGGAACCCAGAGAGCAACATCTACTTGAATGGATTGAGATAGCCATAGCCTTGGCCGCATGCGCCGGCCTGGTTTTTGGTTTTCTCGGTCCCGTGAGCCTGTTTCCGCTTGGCGCAAAATTGGCATCAGGAGTGGTCATTCTCGCCGCTTGTTTTGAGATGGTGCGCCGTTTGCCCATTGTCGATCCCGGCAATGGAGGAATCGGTGAGATAGCGGCTGTCATGCTGTGGTCCATTTCCGTTTGGCTTATCTTCGAGCACATCGCTGTATTTACAAATCATATAGTCCTTATCCCGGCCCTTTTTCTGGCCTGGTTGGTTATCACCTTTCCCCTCAGTGTATATTGGGGGCCTTTGACCGCCATAGCGGCAGTGGAAATCGGATTGCTCCTCACCGAAAGGCAGTCGCAGCTTAATTTTGCCATGAATATCGCCGCCTTTGCGATTGCCACCTTTGTTTTGTCCGGCTTTCTCAACTCCACCGTTTATCGGCGGCGGGCGCGCAAGGTTATGGTCCAGGCCAAACGGGAAGCGGACAGCAGGGAATATGCCAGGGATTTGGGATTGTTTAACGACATGCCCGCTATTTTGAATACCTTGCCGAGCCATGATTTTTTAGAGGACCCGGAGGCGGGCAGCAGCTCGGCTGTGAAGGATATTGCCGCAGCCTTTGATCTGCAGCTTGAGTTGATTCGCCAGTCTTTAGGCGTGACAACCGTGGCCCTGCTATGGCCCGATCCGAAAGGAAAGGAGCTGCGCCTGCGCAGTATTGCCACCAGTCGCGACGATATTCTACCCGGCCCATACCCGGCAGGGGTTGGTATCAGCGGAGCCTTGACCGGCAACAGTGATATTGCCTCGGTGGCGCCGGTCACCTCATCCTTTTCCGGATTGCCCTATTACAAACTGCAGGAGCGTGTTGGCAGTATCCTGGCGGTACGGGTACCGGATGAAAGCAAAGAGTGGCTGGGGTTTGACGGCAAAAAAATCACCGCCATTCTCTGTGTGGACCGGGAAGAGGAAACGCCCTGGAGCGATGAGGAAAAGGCAGCCCTTGCCCTGGCGGCCAAAAAGGTCTCCATGGATGTGATCATGGGCCGAAGCTTTCAGACCATGGCCCAGGAAAGGCATGCCGTGCAACGGGTCTGTATTGCCCTGCGGGAGCTGAATAACGTCCTCGGGCTTGAGCAGGTTCTGGAGGCCACCAGCAAGGTAATCCATAGCCTCGTGCGGGCGGATTTTATTGCGGTGAGCCTGCTCGCCGACGGGGAGCATCGACTTGCCCTTTGCGAAGGCCAAAAATGCGAAAAATTATTGGGCCAGAGTTTTGCCCTGGAAGAAGGCCTGGTGGGGCAGGTACTGAAGATCAACCGTCCCTTGCCAGCCAAAGCGCAATGCCATGGCCCCATGGAGGTGTTCGGCAATTCGCACCGCTTGACCGGTTATAAATCACTCCTGGTCCTGCCACTGCAAAAAGAAGAAGGGAGTGCTGTCGGCGCTTTGACCGTTGCCGCCAAGGAGGCCGGTGTCTTCACCCGCTCCCGCCAAGAGATTCTTGAATTGGTCGCCGCCCAGCTGGCAGTCAAAATAGATTTGGGCCAGGCCCATGAGCAGATCAACAGGCTGGCTACCACCGACGGCCTGACCGGACTGATCAATCATCGAACCTTCCAGCACGGCTTTGATGTGATGCTCAAACGGGAGGAAAGACGATCCGGCAGCCTCTGTTTGATCCTCTGTGATATTGACCACTTCAAAAAGGTCAACGATACCTATGGTCATCCCTTTGGCGACTTGGTGCTCAAAGAGGTGGCAGGGGTTCTGCAAAACGCGGTGCGGGCTGTTGATCTTGCCGCCCGCTACGGTGGGGAGGAGTTTGCCCTTGTTCTGGAAGATTGCCGAGAAAAAGGTGGCCTGCAACTGGCTGAGCGCATCCGTGAGGAGATCGCAAAATTGGAGTTCCGTCACCAGGGCCGACTGGTGCAGGTGAGCATGTCTTTAGGGCTGGCCGCCTTTCCAAAACATGGCAGTGAAAAAACCGATTTAGTGAGTCGGGCGGATCAGGCCCTCTACCAGGCCAAACAAAGTGGGCGCAACCGGGTTATCATCTGGGATGAAAGTTTTTCAGGATGATAAAAGCAGGATAGCCAACAGGGCAAAACCCATACCGAAAATTTGTTTGATGGTGATGGGTTCTTTGAGAAAGAGGGCGGCCAGGATGATGGTGATGAGTGGGTAAAGCCCGGTGAGGCTCACCACCACGGCAATCTTTCCTTTGGAGGCCGCGGCAAAAAAGAAGAGGGTCCCCAGCATCCCAGCCACCCCGGTGAGCACGGCAAAGAGAATGCCCTTGGGATGGGTGTCCGGCTGGAAGTTGATCACAAAAAGCGCGATAATGCCCACCAGGCCTGCCCCGGCAATTTCATATATCAGGGCGCTGGATGGCTGGATATGCTGGACCGCGAGTTTTGGAAAAAACCCCCAGAATCCATAAATTAGAAAAGATATAAAGGCCGCAATGAGCCAATTTTCCATGGAGAAGCTCCCAATGAGTGGGCAGTGCCCTTTTTTTTAAGGTATCGATGTTAGGCGCATGGGGCAACTTTTTTTAAGGGATATTGCGGGCTTTTGTGCAGGAGACGACCATGCCTGATTTAAAACAGTCATTGGGGTTTCGTTATTTACAGGAAAGCAAATTCAGACCCGACAGTGCAGGAGTATCCCGACCGGATATTGCTCGCTGCGAGCCCTTGAAGTCCTACCCGGAAGCGGAGATAGTTTCCCTGCCTCGACAGTGGCAAAAAGGTGTTACGGCAGATCTCTGGGAATTGCTGCAGGGGCGCCGCTCATTACGGAAATACGCTGAAAAGGCCTTGAGCCGTGAGGGATTGGCCATGCTTCTCTGGGCCAGCCAAGGCGTAACAGCCCAGGCCGGCGCTTATCTCTTGCGAACCGCGCCATCGGCCGGGGCCCTCTATCCCATTGAGACCTACCTGGCAGTGGAGCGGGTGGATGATCTGGAGCCTGGGCTCTACCATTTCAATGTGCAGAATTTTCACCTGGAATGTTTGGGCAACAGGGCAATCGGCCAGGATCTCGCCCAGGCCTGCCTGGGGCAGACTTTTATCGCAAATGGGGCCGTCACCTTTGTCTGGTCAGCCATTTTGCGGCGCACCATGAGCAAGTACGGACACCGCGCCTTGCGCTACATTCTTCTCGATGCCGGGCACATCTGCCAGAATATGCTTTTGGCCGCCGAGGCCTTGGGCTTTGGCGGTTGCCCGGTGGCCGCCTTTAACGATGACGAGGTTAACGAGCTTCTGCAAATTGATGGTGAAGAGGAGTCCATTCTCTATCTCGCCGGTGTCGGGGCCAAATCCTAAGCGGTTTTTTAAGAGGTAAATTTTTTTGTTGTTCAGCACCTTCGTTCATATTCCCACCATTGGCGAAAAGACCGAACGTCAACTCTGGCAGGCCGGCATTCTGCACTGGGATGATTTTCGACCACCCTTTCCCTCTTTTCTTTCCGGGCAAAAAAGTAGGTTGATCACTCAGCACCTTGAGGAGTCCCGTTCAGCCCTGGGGCAGCCGCCGTCATACTTCGCCGATATCCTGCCGTCCGCCCAGCATTGGCGGCTTTTTCCGTATTTCAGAGAGAATACGGCCTATTTCGACATTGAAACCAACGGCCGCATGGGCCGCGGGTGCGTGATCACTTCCATAGCCCTGTACGATGGCTCCGTAGTTTCCTGTTTTGTCCATGGCAGGAATATGGATGAGTTTCCCGAGGTGATCAAAAAATACGAAATGCTGGTGACCTTTAACGGTAAATCCTTTGATGTGCCGGTGGTTGAAAAGTATTTTGGTATCCGTTTGCCCCAAGTGCATCTTGATTTGCGCCATATTCTCAAAAGCCTTGGCTTTGGCGGGGGGCTGAAAAAATGTGAAAAGGACTTTGGTCTTGATAGAGGCGAGCTTACCGGGGTCGATGGCCGGACCGCCATCTGGCTCTGGCAGGAATACCTGAGAAAGAACAATCCGAATGCTCTTGAAACATTACTTGCCTATAATGTCGACGATGCCGTGAACCTTGAGATGCTCTTGGTGCAGGCATTTAATATGAAAATTGCAGGCACCCCCTTTGCCGAGAGCCACTGCCTGGAGCTGCCATCCCCTCCCCATAAGCCCTATACCCCCGATGAGGCTTTGGTCAAAAGGTTGAGTCGATCGCACTACTACTATTAGGCCGAGCCTATATGGATACTTCTTGTGAATTACTGAGCGAGAGGCAGGTTTGGTGTGCTCGGGGAAAAAGAGGACCTTTCTGAATAAAAAGAAAGGAGCGAGCCCGGAGGACCCGGGCTCGCTCCAGTAAGCACGCGCTTCTGGGAAGGCAGAAAATCAGGGTTTATGGGCAGCTCGCGCGTGTTTGGGGCTATGTTTACGCTGAGGGTTTTCCTCGCGGGATTCGCAGGTCCCCCCCCCTACGTTTTCCTGACAACAAAGGGCAAATAAAAAACCCATCTCCGTTACCGAAGATGGGTTTGAAAATTCTCATCTTGATCTCTTCGGCGACCCGGCCATCCATTTTTATGGATCCGTGGTTTTGCGTCCCCAAATTACTCTGGGTTTGCCCTTGTCGGAGTTCTTTTTGTTGCTAACTTTCAATATGCAACTGAATGTGGATTTTGTCAATTATTTTCCAGGTGAAAAATGCTTTTTTCACCACTGATAATCGACGTTTTTACGGGATGTTTGACAAATAGCTGAACTTACTAGATACTTTCTTTACTACCTGATGAAAATTATTTTTGGAAGGGTCTATGACGCATATTTTTCCCCGGACATTTTCGCTGCTTTCCGCTGAGCAAAAAGAGATTCTTGCCCAAGAGTTAACCAATGCTGAACCTACGGATGCATTTTGGCATGAGCTTGCGAACTTGGGCAAGCAAGAAGCTCCTGCCTATCTGCCGGATATGGCGCAGCTTGAATGGGCCATATGGAGTGCTGAGCAGGGTAAGAAGGGTATTCCCCAAACCGTGGATTGCCTGACGGTAAACCCAACCCTTTCTCTCCTGACCCTGGCTTGGCAGGGGTTGCCTCAATTTTTACGCGGCAATGCAGAGGCCAAAGTTCCTGTTCCCGGCGAAGAGCATGTCATGGTCTGGTTTGCTGCGGAAGGCGGCAATACCTGTTACCGGCGCGCCGGTTTTGAAGATCTTCTGGTCCTGAAAATGGTGGTGGAGGATGTCTCCGCTCACGATGCGGCCGAGTTGGGCAACGTTGCCGTGGGCAGGCTTGACGCTGCTTTGGATCGGGCGGTCTACCGTGAGATCTTGCTGGCCCCCCCATCTAAAATCAGGCGTGATCCTGCCTCTTTTGCTCTGGGCAATACGGACGAGCGTTTCCTTTCCGCCCAGGTTTTTACCTTGCAGTGGCATATTACCCAGGCCTGCGATCTGCATTGTAAGCATTGCTATGATCGCTCGGATCGCACCCCATTGCCCCTGGAAAAAGGCTTGGCCGTGCTGGATGACCTGCGAGCATTCTGCAAGGAACGCAATGTCTCCGGCCAGGTGACCTTTACCGGCGGCAACCCGTTATTGTACCCGCATTTTTTTGAGCTGTACCAAGCAGCCACAGACCGTGACCTCATGGTGGCAATACTGGGTAACCCTGCGCCCCGGGCACAGCTGGAAAGGATGTTGGCCATCCAAGAGCCCGCCTTTTACCAGGTGAGTCTGGAGGGGCTCACGGAACATAACGATTACATCCGGGGCAAGGGCTACTTTCAAAGGGTCCTCAGTTTCTTGGAGGTGCTGCAGAAACTCAATATTTATTCCATGGTCATGCTCACCCTGACCAGCGCCAACAAGGATCAGGTGGTGCCGTTGGCCGAGGTTTTGCGGGATAAGGTTGACCTGTTTGTTTTTAACCGTTTGGCCATGGTGGGGGAGGGCGCCTTTTTGCAATCGGTCCCGGTTGCCGAATATCCCGAGTTTTTAGAGCAATACCTGGAGGCGCAGCAGGAGAATCCCTGCATGGGCATCAAGGACAATATGATCAATATCGTTCGCCATAAAAAGGGGATCACCCAGTTCGGAGGGTGCGCCGGGTTCGGTTGCAGCGCTGCGTTTAATTTCTTGAGCCTACTGCCCGACGGCGAGGTGCATGCCTGCAGAAAATTTCCCTCCTACATCGGTAATATCTTTGAGCAACCCCTGGCTCAAATCTATGATTCTGAAAAGGCGCAGCAGTATAGGGCCGGATCAAGTGCCTGCAAGGAGTGCGAGATTCGGGCAACCTGCGGCGGCTGCCTGGCAGTGGTGCATGGCTGGGGCAAAGACGTTTTCAAGGATAAAGACCCCTACTGCTTCATGCCCGAGTAGGCCATGCCAAATCCGAGCTTGTTTTCCTCTTGCAGGCACCCCATAATGGGGATGGGGTAACCATGAACATTCGTATTCTGACCTATAACATCCACCGGGCCATCGGGGTGGACCGTCGATTTCGGCCCGAGCGGATCGCCAAGATCCTGGCCCATCACAATGCCGATATCGTCCTCTTGCAGGAGGTCGATGTCGGGGTGCCGCGCTCAAGAAAACTGGATCTGGCCAAGGAGTTGGCCCAAAGGCTGGATTACCCCCACCGCGCCCTGGGGCTCAATGTCCAGCTGCGCGAGGGAATGTACGGCAACGCAACCTTGAGTCGTTTCCCGATTCTTAAAGAGCGCAACATCGACCTTACCATTGAAAACCGCAAGGCCAGGGGCTGCCTCTATACCACGCTTGATCTGCAGGGCGATGGGGAAAAGGTCCTGTCGGTTTTTAACACGCACTTGGGGCTTTCCTTTGTCGAGCGCCCCCGCCAGCTTGGGGTCTTGGTTCGCTCCGATGAATTCCAGGCCCTTGCAGAGCAGGACCCATGTCTGGTGGGCGGTGATTTTAATGACTGGCGGACCAGGCTTGCCCCGATTTTTACCGAAATTCTCGGTTTTACCTGCGCTACTAATCATCGATCCGGCTATCACAATTCCCTTTTAACCTATCCCTCATTTTCCCCCACCGGCGGATTGGATAAGATCTTTTTTCGGGGCCCGTTCAACAGCAAACGGGGCTGGCGTTGCCGCCTTCGCGTCTCAAAAGTCGCCAGCGACCATCTGCCTGTGATTGCTGACCTTTCCTGGGTGTAATGTCTTGAAATTACAGGGGTATTTTCGCGTTGACTTTGCCAATGCTTTTCCCGATACTGAAAGATGAAACTGATTGTTATGATCAGTCGTTTTATGGGCTGCTTTTTGGAAAAAAAGTGAAAGAAGAACACTCAAGAAAGGAGGCAAGCATGGAGAGCAAGGATCTCAAGAAGTTCCTGGCTAGCTTCGGTATTGCCAGCCTGCTTGCCGGCGCCGGATTGACTGGCCCTACCTCTGCTGCCCATGGCGGCAGCGGTTGAGGCGGGTCCAAGGACGGCGCCGGGAGCGCTGTGGAGCAGAAAAAGCCCGCAGGAAGTGGCTGAAGCGGTGATAAAGACAGTGCCGGGAGCACTGAAAAGAAGAAAACCGGAGATAGCGGCTGAAGCGGTACCAAAGATGACGCCGGTGGCGTCAAAGACAAAAAGAAACCCGGGGACAGCGGCTGAAGCGGCTCTAACGATGGCGCCGGTGGCGCCAAAGACAAAAAGAAGCCCGCAGGAAGTGGCTGAGGCGGTTAATTCATACGGTACCGGTGGTACCGTCTAGGAAAAAAGGCAGGGAGATCCCCTGCCTTTTCTGTTTGTTGCGGCTCGCAAAGACCCTGAGAGGAGGGAGCAGCTGCATACGATCAAGTAATTCCACAAGGGGGAAGACGAATGAAAAAGGTCTTATTTTCCGGCATATTGTGTTTCGTCCTGATGGCAGGTTCAACAAGTGCTCATATGGGTGGACAAGGTGGTGGCTCAGGGATGATGGGGCAGGGCTACGGCATGGGGTGCGGCCCGATGATGGGGCAAGGAATGGGCCCGGGGATGATGGGAATGATGCACGGCATGATGGGCCGGGGCATGGGCCAGGGGATGATGGGCGGCTCTGGTATGGGCTCGGGCATGATGATGGGGCCCGGCATGATGGGCGGCTCTGGGATGGGCCCTGGGATGATGGGCGGCTACTATGGCAGTGAGCAGCAACGGAAGTTTCTTGATGAAACCGCCACCCTCCGGAAAAAAATCCATGGCAAGCAGTTTGAGTATTTCGAGGCCAGTCGAGACCCCAAGGCAAGCCGTGAGAAGTTGATGAAGCTGGAAAGGGAGTTGTTCGAGCTTCGTCAGCAGCTGCAGGAAAAGGCCTGGAGCATGATGAAAAAATAACTCGGTTGCGTAAGGGGCCGGAAGACGGTGGTCACCGCATCGGCCCCTTGCTTATCAGCCAAGCCTGCGTCTTGGCAGGGTATGTAGATCTTAGCGGCAAAAGAGGACTGCTCTTTGCCCTGCCTGAGAGCAGGGGCAAGGTTACTTACCCAGGAGGAGTTTCACGGCTCCTGCCTGAGAAGACCAGCAATGACTGAAAGATAGTTTTTAGAATCGTGCTCAATACCTAGTCGAAGTGGTTCAAAATCGATGAGTTCTGAAACAGAAATACGTATTCTTTTCTTTTTCGGTATATTCCTTGCTGTGGCCCTGTGGGAGGGCATGTCGTCCAAACGAAGGCTTACCGTCGCCAAGGCGGGAAGGTGGTTCAATAATCTCGGCATTATCCTTTTGAATATGCTGCTGCTGAGGTTTCTTTTTCCGATCGCGGCCATGGGGGTGGCGGCTGTCGCGCAAAAAAATGGTTGGGGGTTGCTCAACCTTGTTCCGCTGCCTGGCTGGATTTCGTTGTTGCTGGCGGTGCTCCTGCTTGATTTCATCATTTACCTGCAGCATGTTCTGTTTCATGCCGTTCCCCTTTTCTGGCGTCTGCACATGGTGCACCATGCCGACCTGGATTTTGACGTGACCACCGGCCTGCGCTTTCACCCCGTGGAAATCATCCTTTCCATGCTCATCAAGATGGCGACGGTGGCTGTTCTGGGCCCGCCTGCCTCGGCCGTACTTATCTTTGAGGTTGCCCTCAACGGGACCGCCATGTTCAACCACGGTAATATCCGTTTGTCCAAGGGGCTGGACGCTTTCCTCCGCCTCCTGGTGGTCACCCCGGATATGCACCGGGTTCATCATTCGGTGATTATCCGCGAGACCAACAGCAATTTCGGCTTTAACTTTCCCTGGTGGGACAGACTTTTCGGCACCTACCGGCCGCAACCGGTAGTCGGGCATGAGGGGATGACCATTGGCTTGAGCCAATTTAGAAAAGCAGGGCAGGTGACTCTGGGGCGGTTGCTGCTGTTGCCGTTCACCGGCGAGTCGGGCCGCTATTCCCTGCAGTATATCGGCGCAGATCCGGAGCTGATAGCCCCTCAGAGAGCGCGCAATGATCAGCGCGCTGCTGAAGACGCATAGAAGTCCTTATGGGGAAGACAAGAGGGCGGCCTGTGCCGGCTTGCCGCCAGGAAGCAGAGATGACGATCTTGCAAACTGGTCAGACCTACTGTTATGACACCACCGGCGAGGTGATCCCTTGTCTGCATACGGGACAGGATGGTGAGTTGCGGTATGGGGTCCCATGGCCGCAAAAACGCTTTGCTGTCAAGGGGGAAACGGTGGAGGATCTCTTGACCGGCCTTGTCTGGAGCAGAAGCGCCAATTTGGCCGAGTTTCCGGTGGGCTGGATGGAGTCCCTCGATTTTATTCGAAAAATGAATAACGAGGGAACGCTTGGTTTTCATGATTGGCGTCTGCCCAACCGGCGTGAGTTGCGCAGTCTCATGAGCTATCAGGCGAAGAATCCAGCCCTGCCCGACCATCACCCCTTTGTCGATCTCTTTCTCGGCTGGTACTGGACTTCGACAACCGCTGCCATCAATACAAAATATGCCTGGTATATCCACTTGGAGGGGGCCAGGATGTTTTATGGCCGGAAGGATCAGTATTATCTGTTGTGGCCGGTACGGGGCAAGGGCAAAAAGATCCTACCTGCGACCGGCCAGCGGACCTGCCATGATTCCTCCGGTTTGCTGATCCCGGCCGAGGGCAGCGGGCAGGATGGAGAATTGCAGGTCGGCCAAAAATGGCCTGTGCCGCGGTTTGTTGACTCAGGCGATTGGGTCGTTGACAGACTGACGAATCTCTGTTGGCTGAAAGAGGCGGATCTGACCGGGAGGCCGGTGCGTTGGGACGAAGCCCTGACGGCCGTTGAGGAGTTGAACAACGCCTCTCGCGGCGGCATGGCGAACTGGCGCTTGCCGAATATTAACGAGCTTGAATCCCTTGTCGATTGCGCAACCTCCAGGCCCGCCCTGCCCAAGGAACATCCATTTTTGAAGGTGCAGGAGGTCTACTGGTCGTCGACAACCAGTTATTTTGAGACGGATTGGGCCTGGGCCCTCTATCTGGAAAAGGGCGCCTTGGGCGTGGGATATAAGAGGGGAAGGAATTTCCATGTCTGGGCCGTGGCAGACGCCTGTTGAATCGCCCCTGAAGGGGCTCCTACAACGGCAGCATTGCATACAACTTACTCCTTCGGGCAATGATGTTTGCGCACTTTGCCGAAATCCGCCCCAGGGAATTTCACCACGGCAAGAAGGTTGCGCTGGATGGTCCCCTTGAGGAGGACCGCTTAATAGAGGAACTTGGTGTAGATCTCCTCGATGGCGTCGGCCGGTACGTTGTGTTGTTCGAGCACCTCCTTGACGTGATCGGTGAAGTGCTTCAACTTTGTTTTTGTCTGATCGTTTTTGACGCCCTCTTCGATATAGCCTCGGGCGATCGTTTTGGGATCCGTACCGTCCATCTCGGCGATTTTTTTAATGTCCTGTAAGACGGCCGTGGGAACTTCGAGTGTTATGTTGGTCATTTCGCTCATGGTGTTTTCCTCCTATTCATGTGCCGGCGGAGCGACCTCTGCTTACTGAATGAACGGAAAATTTTTTTCCTGCCCAAGCAAGGTGTCACTCTCCTCTCTTTCATCATAGGGTTTCCTAACAACTCTCTGCCAGAAAAAAATGATTATTTCATTTCGGAGGTTCGAATTTCTGGATGCGGTTGTTGCCGTAGTCCACAACATAGAGGTATCCCTGGGAGTCGACCGCCATGTCCGTGGGATAATGCAACCGGCTCGGAGCGGTTTTGCCGCCTGCCGGGATATTGAGCAAGGCACCGCTGCTGCTGAATTTCTGCACGCGGTGGTTGTAAAAGTCCGCGACATAAATATTCCCGAACGGATCGGTACTCACTGCGGTGGCAACCTTGAACCAGCCCGGGAATGGTCCCGGGATATCCAGGGCAAAGGGGCCGCCCCATTTTCGCTGAAAGGCTCCGTCCGGGCCGAAAAGCTGGATGCGGTCATTGTATGCATCCGCCACCACCAGGCTGCCGTCTTGCAGCAGCGCCACATCGGTCGGGTAGTTAAAGCGTCCAGCGGCAATACCCTTTTGGCCGGTAAGGCCATACTGCTTGATAAAGGTGCCGTCCGGTCCAAGAAGCTGGACCCGATGGTTGAAAAAATCGGCCACGTAGAGACGTCCTTTTGCATCAACCGTTACCCCGCCGGGGCTGTCGAATTGGGCCGGACCGTTGCCGGGCATGCCAATGGTCTGCAGCGCTTTTCCTGAAAGGCTAAAAACCTGCACCCGGTCATTGCCGTACTCGGCAACAAAGAGTTTCTCGGCGCTGATATCCATCAGCATGGGCCGTGAAAGCTCGGCCAGGCCGCTTCCCTCACGGCCGAAACTGCGGAGGAAGTTGCCGCGCAAGTCAAAAACCTGAATACGGTTGTTGCCGCTGTCGCTGACAAAGACCTCGCCGTTATAAATGGCAATGCCGATGGGCCCGTCGAATTCGCCTGCTTCTGCGCCAAGGGTTCCCCAGCCTGTAACGAAGCGATAGCCTGGTTCCTGTGCTGTTGGGAACCACTGGGGCAGGATGGCGAGAGCGAGGCCGGCAGCGATTGCCAGGCCGGATAGGGTGATGATGCGTGCTTTCATGAATGTTGGCGCAAGACTTTGTGGTCCTGGGAGCGGAACCGCCAGGGCCGTAATTTAATAGTGCAGCTCGACTGCCAGTTTGAACCGGTAATCCTCTTCGGGCTGGGTGCCGTGGAGTTCCTGCCAGATAGGTAGCTGCACCCCACCCTTTACTGCCCAGTTGCGGATGGTGTAGAAGAAGGAGGGGGAGAAGAAGAGCTGGTCCCCTCCAGTATCGGCAATCTCTCTGTTATACAGTTCACTGTGGCGCTGGCTCTCCCAGTTCAACTCGGCCAGCAGCACCAGATCCGGCTTCAGATACTCGACCGGCCACGGCCGGAGGCCGATGGCCGCATCGGCAAAAAACTTGTTGCCCGCCCGCAGGCCATCGTTCCTGGTGTTCATCCGGTAGCGAAGATCGCCGAAATAGTACCAGACCAGGGATTCCCGGGCCGCCGTAAGGCCGAAGAGGAAATCCGTGGAGCCGCTGCCGAGCCGTGGGCTACTGTTATCATTGCCGGTGGGTAGCTTGGTGCCGATGATCACCGCGGCAGCGTCCTGGATTCCGGGGCGGTCGCGCCGCCAGAAGCGGTGCTTGATCCGTAGCTCAATGTCGCCCGGACCGGAGCTTCTCTCGACCGTGGCCCCGTCTTCCTCCTTTTTGGCAATGACCAGGGGCAGAGCAAGAGTGGCTGCCAGGTCGGCCGTTATTCCGTAAATTATTTCAGTGTGTAGGGTGGTTTCCTTTTCCCTTTTGCCGTGGCCCGATGATCGTTTCCCTTCAATCTCCATTTCCACGCCGATGCCGTCCTTGAATATGGTATGGGGCCCGAGGCCGAAAAGGGGCTCATGGGCCTGGGCCGGAGCAGGCAGAAGAGTCGTAAAAAAGAGGGTGAGTATTGAGTAAGGGATAATGGGTGAACGGGTGTTTTTCCTTGGTCGGGCGCGGTTCATGGGGTCACCTCTGCAAGAGAATGCGGCGATAAGGTCCAGCCGCTGGCTGCCTGTCTGATTATGCCGGTGATCCGGATTCTCTCGCCGGAGTCTGCTGCAGCGATAAGCCGGTTCTGTATCTGCCTCGAGACCCTGGTGAGGAGAAATTGATCGTTGTCGACCGCGAGGAAGAGAGGTCGGCCCTCGGAACCGCTGACAGTGCCGATGGCCTCCAGCCGGATGCGGCGCGGGGTGAATCCTGAATCCCATACGGCAAGGGGGACCTGCCGGAAGTTGATGGACTGGCCCTGATGGGCGGAGAGTTTCACTGCCCCTGCCTGGATGTCGATAGTGACCTGTTGAACCCCTTGGATCCTTTTTAGTTTTTTTTCGATACCATAGGCGCAAAAGGGGCAGGCCAGACCGTCAACAGCCACGGTGAGCGTCTCTATTTGTGCCCGGGCCGCTGAGGCTATCCCCAAAGTAAGAAAAAGAAGAAGAGTGGCTGCGGTTATTGGCTGCATGGATCACCTCAGGCCTCTTGCAGGGCGCTGATGATTGCGGGCAGGAAATGCGGCAGGTCAGCCGGTGTCCTGCTGGTGATGATATTGCCATCCACAACCACCGCCTGATCCACAAAATCCACCCCTGCGTTGATCATGTCATCCTTGATGGCGAAAAAGGAGGTTGCCTTTCGCTTATTGAGCACGCCGGCCGAAATAAGCATCCAACCGGCGTGGCAGATGACAGCCACAACCTTACCGGATTCAGCCATCCCCTTAACAAATTTCACCATTTTCATGTTTCGGCGCATGCGATCCGGGGCATAGCCGCCTGGGATTATCAGGCCGTCAAAGTTGGCCGTGCTCACATCAGCGATTCCCTTATCGGCTTTGGCGATGATGCCGGCCGAACCGGTATAACTTTGCCCCACTTGAGGTCCGAGCACAACGACTCTGCATCCTTCCTCCTGAAGGCGGTAATAGGGGTACCAGAATTCCCGGTCGTTGTAAGTATCTTCAACAAAAATGGCGACTTTTTTTCCACTGAGATCCATGGCTGCCTCCTGTCGAAAATCAGTTCATGATGAGAAAGGGAAAAAGGGTGTTCAAAAAGCTTGTGAACACTGCAAAGTAATTAGTCAGGATCATCACGCCCAGCAAGATGAGGAATAAGCCACTGATGAGCGAAATGTAGCGCATGTGTTTTTTGACCCAGCCGTATTGGTGCAAAAAACGGTGCAGGAAAAGCGAGGTTAATAAAAAGGGTGTGGCAAAGCCGAGCGAGTAAATGACAAGGAGCAAAATACCGCGCTCGAGCGATTCTTCAGTGCCGGCCACAAAGAGAATGGAGGCGAGGATGGGGCCGATGCATGGGGTCCAGCCCGCGGCAAAACCTACGCCGACAATGAAGGAGCCGAGGTACCCCGCCTTTTTGCCCAGAACGGATGCCAGTCGTTTATCGCGCAGCAGAAAACCCAGGGGCAGGATATTGGCGATATGCAACCCCATGATGATGATAAAAATAGCTCCCGTCATTCGGATCACGTTTTGGTGGGCAATGAAATACCGGCCCAGTAGGGTAAAGGCCGTGCCCAAGGCTATGAAGACCAGGGAGAAACCCAAAATGAACCACAGAGAGTTGGGGACAATTTTCTTGGTCAGCGCACTTCTCTCCTGCTGACTGACAATCTCGTCGTAGGAAAGACCGGTGAGGTATGAGATGTAGGATGGAATAAGGGGCAAGACGCAGGGCGAGACAAAGGAGAGCAGCCCGGCCGTAAAGGCGATGTAGAAGGTGACGTTTTCGGTGATCATGGTTCCTCGTCCAGCAGTTCAGTAATGATCATTTCCGCCGCCGGCACATCCCACTCTCGGGAGCCAATTACCTGCCCGCGTATATTGCCTTTTCGATCTATGAAAAAGCTGGCCGGGAGCCCGGCGTGGGGGTAAAGGGCGCGGAGGGAAGCCCGTGAATCCAATGGAATAGGGAAGGTAAGGTTCTGTTCTTTGCTGAATTTTTGCACCTTCTTGGCTGGCTCCATCATATTCACCGCCAGAATAACAAACCCTTTTTCTTTATACTTCGCATAAAGCCTTTCCATGGAGGGCATTTCAACCCTGCAGCCGGGGCACCAACTGGCCCAGAAGTTGAGGAGTACCACCTGGCCGCGGTGATCCTCAAGGGCGACTTTTGTGCCATCAAAAGAGGGGAGGGAAAACGGTGGCGCGGCCTTTGCCGGTAGGCGGATGGCGCCGAAGGATTTCCATGGGTCGGCAGCATGAACGGCAGAGCTGAATAATAAGAGTGCCGCAAAACACAAAAGGGAAAAAACGTTACCTTTGCTGCATCGAGATCGCGTCATCTTGCACCTCCTGGGATAATGTCATCATACCTCAATAAACGCTAGGAAATGAACTGCATTTTTTTGCCAGGTTGTTTTCTCCCGGCTGACCGGAAGGCATTATTTCATGTGAGAACGGTCCTTGATTTGTTGTTTGGTTAGGCTATCATGGGTGAAGGAACTATTATAAAAAAGCCGAGGGCGAACTCCGCGGAATATAAAAGTATTTTTCTATACGAGGGTTACTGATGGCTGAGCAACGCATGGCAAGCGAAAGGGAGATGAAGGAGCAACTGGCTCGATTTTTTGCCAAGATGCCGCACGCGATTCCCCTGATACTGTTTGCCGAACCCGGAAAGAATGATGTCTTCAGCGAAGGCGCGCGCCAGTTTATCCGGGCCATTCGCGAGGTGACCGATAAGGTGAGCCTTAAGGAGTATGGTCTGGGTCATGAAATGGCCGTAAAATATCAGGTCTCTCATTCTCCCACCCTGCTTTTTGATCCGGAGAATTTCGACATTCGTTGGCTGGGAGCGCCCCTGGGGCATGAGGGGCAGACTTTTTTAGAGGCCCTGAGTATTCTCGGTTCTCGTGATTCCGGCCTGAGCGAGCCCTCGCGCAAGGTCTTGACCCGGCTGGATTCCCCGCGGCAGATCATGGTTTTTGTCAGCCCCAGCTGCCCTTATTGCCCTCAGGAGGCGGTGAATGGGGTCCGGGCCGCGGTGGAGAGGCCGGAGCTCGTTTCCCTGGCCATCATCGATATTCAGGCCAACCCTGCTTTGGCGGATCAATATAGCGCCCACAGCGTGCCCCAGGCCTTTGCCAATGAGACCATGATCGGTATGGGGGCGCAGCCCGAGGAGCTTTTTATCGCCTCCGTGGACCAGCTTGCCCCCCAGCGGATCTTTATCCCGGAAGAGGATGCCGAGGAGATCGATTGTGATCTGGTCATTGTCGGCGGCGGTCCGGCCGGGCTCACCGCCGGGATTTATGCCACCCGCAGCGGCTTGTCTGCCGTGGTGGTGGAAAAGGGTGCCCTGGGCGGTCAGGTGGCGTTGACACCCACGGTTGAAAATTACCCCGGCTTTAACCAGGTGGGCGGCAAGACCCTGGTGGATATCATGGTCAGCCATGCCCTGGAATACGTGCGCATCTTTCCCGGCGAAGAGGTGATGGAGATTGCCGGGAAAGAGGAGTTTGTAGTGACCACCAACCGTCGGCGTTATAACTGCCGGGCCGTGCTCTTAGCCACCGGCGCAAGCCACAAGCAGCTTGGTGCCATAGGTGAGGAAAGGCTTTCCGGTCGTGGGGTGAGCTATTGCTCCACCTGTGACGGCCCGCTTTTTTCCGGTAAAACAGTGATCATGGTCGGTGGCGGAGACAGTGCCGTGACCGAGGCCTTGCACCTGAACAACATCGGCGTCGAGGTTACCTTGGTGCACCGGCGCGATGCGCTGCGCGCCCAGGATCGCCTGGTGAAAACGCTGCATGATGCCGAGATCCCCATCCTTTATAATACCGAGGTGGAGGAGATTTACGGTGAGGCCAAGGTGGAAGGGGTGCGCCTGAAAGATAGCACCACGGGTGAGAGCCGTGATATAGAGGTGGGCGGTGTCTTTATCGCCATCGGCTATTCCCCGGCCGTGGAGTTGGCGCAAAAGGTGGGAGCCGAGATAGCCGAGACCGGTTTTATCAAAAGAGACGCTCAGCATCGCACGACCGTCCCGGGCATATACTCGGCCGGTGATGTGGAAGGCGGCTATAAACAGATCGTTACTGCCGCGGGCCAAGGCTCCGAAGCAGCGCTGTCCATCTTTGAGGATCTGATGGATCCCTACTGGAAGAAATAGCCAGCCCTTTAATCTTTGCTTTCATCCATGCTTTCCCGCACGGCCTGGGCAATCGGAAAAAGAAGCAAGTGAAATGGTGCTGTCGGATTTTGCCCGTATTCCTTCGTTAGAAATAAAGATAGAGTACGGCCGAGCCCACGGCAAAAACAAGGGTCATGAGGGATATGGCCACGGAGGCCGCGGCCAGTGCCTTGTGGGCCAGGGTTTCTCGTTTTTTCTCCCGGTAGCCGAGAAACAGAGCAAGAAGAGCGCCACCCAGCATGCCGCCGCCATGGCCCCAGTTGTTGATACCCGGAACAATAAAGCCGAAGATAAAGAGGAAGACGGCCCAGCCTCCTATCTGGCTGTATATCGCCTGGCCGTATGTGCCTCCCCGGCTTTTGCCGTAATAGATGGCTGCGCCGATCAGGGCGCAGATGGAGGCCGAGGCACCGATGGTAAAGCGGATCCCCGCCAAGTAGGAAATAATGTAACCGAAGACGCCGCCCAGGATATAAATGATGAGCATGCGCGGCGCACCATATTCCTTAATCACCAGCGGGCCGATCTGTTTCAGCGCCACCATGTTGAAGAGAATATGCATGAGGTTGCCGTGCAGAAAGTTGGCGGCAATCAGGCTCCACCAGCGTTGCATGGCATCGATGGGCAGAGTGCCGGTAGCGCCGAGGAGAAAAAGGCTGCGATTGTCCGGGGAGAGAAAATCAAAAGGGCTCAAGGCCATGCCCATGCCGCCGGGCTTGAGCAATAGGGAGAGGATAAACATCACCGAGTTGACGATGATGATCTGTTTGATCAACAGATCCGGGTCGTGGCTGCTCAGCACGCCGACGGAGCTTTTCCACCGGGAGCCGGGGGATTTGAGCCCGCAATAGGGGCAATGCGGTTCATCGCGGCTGATGAGTTTGCGGCAGCTGGGGCAGAGCAGGGAGTTATTTTGCATATCTTTCTTCTTTGTTGCTGTCAGTCGGTGCCGTTGAGCATCCAGTCGTAGTCGTGGTTGTAAATACGTTTTCGTCCTTCAAGGGTTTTGGCAAGCTCGGGCTCGGCATACTTGAGAAGGTGCTTGATGACCTCTTTGTCCCTACCGCCGAAATCCACCTTAAACCAATGGTAGATGCTGGAGACGATGAGGTTGCCCCGCTCGATCCGTACGCCGCGGGGGTGGTTGACATAGGCCCGGGCTGCATCCTCCAGGAGCTGTTCGCTGTTTGCCGCGGTAAAGGCCGTAAGTTGCAGGTTCGGGCAGCCCAATGATGCGCAGTTGACCGCGTAATGGAGGCGCGCATCCTTCCAGATCGGGCGCAGGATGCGATGCTCGATATCATTCAGACTCACATTTTGGCCTTCTATGCTGATGAGCTTTTTGTCCCAGGGGCCGTGGGCGAAAAAGCCGGGGGAGATGTTGATTTTGGCAATGCTCAGGACCGGAAAGTGATCGAGAATGACCTGCACGGTCAGAGCGTTATAGAGATTGATCCAGTAAGCGCGCTGTTCATCCCGGTTGAGCGTGCCGACCTTTACCTTTGCCATGTCGGCAAGATATTGGCGCAGGTTCCTTTTATCCGTCTCCACCACGCCGATATAGCGGACCCGGTTGATGCCGTCTTCTGAGGTGCGAAGATATTTTTTTAAAAATCCGTTCCAGGCGGAGTGGTCCACCGTGGTGGTGGATTGCGGATTGTTCTTCAGCCAATGTTCCCAGAGCTTGGCCTTGGGCGCGGCAAAGCAGAGTGGGCTGCTTATTGCCAGTGCGATAAAAAATGTCAGTCCAACTATAAAAAGGCGGCGCATTCTTGCCTCCGGTGTCTGTTTTGATTTGTCCCACTGTAATGAATAGTTGCCTTTCGGCAAAGAGTTTTCCGCTTATCGAATCAATGCAGCCTATTTTATATTTTCATGATATAGTTGTTCGTTGCATGCTAAGTGTGTGCAATTAGGGGGATTGGAAGGGGCGGCCTTGGGGGAGGCCATGGTGCAAACGACCCACGGTGTGTGATCAACTCACACCGCTAAACAGTCTGTCGGTCAGAGAAGTCTGTTGCCGAGAGCCTGCGGGACATCGGGTCGGTGTTTTGGGGAGGGTGTATGGACTGGCAAAGCCTTGATTGGCAAACCCAGGTGAGTGTGGCGCTGATTGCTATCGCTGCGGTTGTCATTGCTATCGGTATTATAAAGATGCGTGAACTTTTTACGGCAACCCCCTTGGTTGCCGAGCGCAGCCAGCGTTTTATTATTCGCTCGCTCAAGATCAACCGCCAGTTGATGATCTTTTTCCTGGTCGGCTACATTGCTGTGGCCGTGGGGCTTCTGCTGGGAAAAACCATGCTCAGCGTCCTTTCCATGGGCGTTATTTTTTTTCTCGGTGCCCTGTTCGTCTACCTTGGCATCACCATTCATGCCAGGATGATCGCCGAAATCCAGCAGACTATTCAGGGCTTGGTTCCCATCTGTATGGAGTGTAAAAAGGTGCGGCGTACCGGCGGAGACTCCAGTGCCCAGGCCGACTGGAAGGAGATCGAAACCTACATCTCCCAACGGACCGATGCCAGATTTTCCCACGGCATCTGCCCGGAATGCCTTCATAACGTGCGCAGTAAGCGCTGAGAAAAATTTTATGCCCACAGACTTCACCCTTACCCTCAAAGACCTGTATGGGAGTTCTATCCAGGAAAAGATCGAGCTGGCCCACGAGCTTTTTGTTGCGTACGGGTCCGATTTTTTGGCGCAGAATGATTGCGCAAAAAAAATAGTAGAACTGAGCGCATTGCAGAAAACCTTATCGTCTGTGATGGGGCAGGATCTTCAGATGGGCCGGCTCTGTGTTGCCTGTGCAAGCAAGCCCGGCGGCGGCTGTTGCAGTGAGTTTATGTCCGGTGAAAACGATGCGGTCCAGCTTTTTATGAACCTCTGCGCCGGTATAACGGTTGCTGTGCAACGCGATGACGGGCTGGAGTGTTGTTTTCTTGGGGCCATGGGATGTATTCTTGCCTTTAAACCCATGTTTTGCCTCAACTACAACTGTCAGCAGATCAAGGACGACAATACCCCCGCGGCCATGGGGCGGCTGGACAGTGCGGCAGGCAATCTTTTGTGCAGCCAGTTTCAGCTCGAACAGGATTTTTTGGCCTTCCTGCGCGAAAAACATCTCCTCACCTGATTCATCCTCGCTTTCCTTTTTCATACCTGTTTCACTTATTATTACCCACTTGACCTAGGGCAAGGAAATATCGAAAATAAGGTGTCATACTGTCTTCATAATCATAAAAAAACAGGTCGGTTACGGCATGATGCAAATGATCAGATATGAGGAGAATGACCATGAAAAAAATTGAGCTTTCCAAAACCAGAGAGTTCACCGAAGGCGGCATGACGCGATTCTTTCTTGTCGAGGATTCACCGCACTTCAAGATCATCAACTTCAACCTCTCAGCCGGACACACCTTTCCCGTCCACTCCCATGATACGGACGGGCAACTCTCCATCCAGGTCATCGAGGGCAGTGGCGACTTCTTAGGCGCGGATGATGCGGCTATCCCGGCAAAGACCGGCGACATCCTGATCTCTGAGATCCGCGAGCCCCATGGAGTCCGGGCCGAGACCGACATGCGCATCGTGGTGACCATTGCCCCTCCGATTTAAAAATTTGCATGTGTGGCAGGTGTACAGTTTGGCATATTTATTCAAAAAGAGGCCCCACAATATGTGGAGCCTCTTTTTGTTTCCCGCTTCAGTGATTCCCTTGCCGGAAGGGGCATGAGCCCCGGGTAAAGAAAACACTGCTCTCTCGCCATCTTGTCTCCTCCTGGCCAGGCGGGAAAAGGCTGTGTGCGAGTAGGGGCAGTAAACTCACAGCCCCCTCCCATGGCATGGTTGTCATACGGGGCCGCTGTTATTAAAAGGCTGCTTGCGCTCCCTCCTCTTTCTGTTGCTCGGCTCCCTTGGCCGCGACAGCAGTTGTCAGCAGCCCTATGTCGAAATCTTGGAGCAGGGCATCGCCCTTGCTGGCCAGGATATGCTCGATATCGAGAATGATCAAGAATTTGTCATCCCCCTGCCGGCCCATGCCTTGAATGAAGTCGATATCCATATTGCTCCCCATTCTCGGCACCGGTTCGATTTCATCATCCTGCAGGTCAACCACCTTCTGCACCGCATCGGTAAGCGCCCCCATGACCACGATGTTTTCATCCCCCCCGATCTCGGCGATGATTATGGAAGTGTTTTTAGTTCTGTCGAGCTGGTCCATGCCGAGTTTGTGGCCGAGATCCATCACCGGCACCACACTACCGCGCAGGTTGATGACCCCGCTGATGAATTCGGGCATTCCCGGGATCTTGGTCAGGGTCGCCACATCCAGCACCTCCCGCACCTTGGAGATGTTGATGGCAAAGTCTTCATCCCGCAGGCTGAAGGTCAGGTACTGGCCCGACTCGAGGTTTTCCTGGCTTATTTTCATGGTTAGACCTCCAGGGGGGAATATTTTTCGAAATCTGCATCCGTAGGCTCGTTCATCATAAGGGTGGCACCCTGGCCCCTTTCCTGTTCGGCAGGAGGAGCTGGCAGAGTCTTCTGTTTTTGCCGGACAGCGGTAGCCCCGGCCCGGGAGGGGCTATGATGAGGGGCCACGCCCTGGATATTGAAGAAGCTGGCGGTTTCCTTGAGCATGGCGCCCTGGCTGGCCAGCTCTTCGCTGGTGGAGGATGTCTCCTCGGAGGCCGAGGCGTTTTGTTGAATCACCTGGTCGAGTTGCTCGATGGCCTTAGTGTTCTGTTCAATCCCCTTGGCCTGTTCGCTGGCAGAGGCCTCTATCTCGGCGACCAGGTCGGCTGTCTTTTTGATCTCCGGCACGATGGCCTCGATAAGTGTTCCCGCCCGCTCGGCCACCTCGACGCTTGAGCCGGCCAGGTTGCCGATTTCCTTGGCCGCGTTCTGGCTTCTTTCGGCAAGCTTTCTGACCTCGGCGGCCACCACGGCAAAGCCCTTGCCGTGTTCCCCGGCCCTGGCCGCCTCGATGGCGGCATTGAGGGCGAGCATGTTGGTCTGGCGGGATATCTCCTCGATGATCAGGATGTTTTCTGCGATATTACGCATGGCGGTTACCGTTTCCGCCACTGCACCTCCACCTTCCTGGGCATCGATGGCGACCTTGTTGGCGATCGCGGCGGTTTCCCTGGAATTTTCCGCCGTATGGGCCACGGTGCTGTTCATCTCCTCCATGGAGCTTGAAACCTGTTCCACCGAGGCTGCCGCCTCGCTGGCTCCCTGGCTGAGTTGGACCGCGGAGGCGCTTATCTGCTCACTGCCGGTTGCCACCTGGTCAGCGGCGTCCTGACTGCTCACGGCAAAGTTGGTGAGGTTTTCGATCATGGCGTTGAGGTTGTTCTTGATGGTGTTGAAGTCTCCTTGGTATTCCGCCGTAATCTTGTCGGGAATATTGCCCTGGCTGATCCTCTCCACATAGTCGGCGGCGATGTTGAGCGGATCGATGATTGCCGTGAGCATATCATTCACCCCTCTGACCAGTGGGGCATAGACGGCATCAAAGCCCTCATCGCGGCAACGTTTGTCCAGGTGACCGCTGGTCGCGGCCTCAACCAGTTCGACAATCTCATTTTTCAACCGGTCCACCTGGACCCGGTCGATGATCACCTCCATGCCGCCATAGGGGGTGCCGTCCTCATCAAAGAGGGCCGAGCACACCGCCTGGATCGGCAGCTCGTTGCCGTCCCGGGTCTTGGCCACCGTTTCACCGGCCACCACCTCACCGCTCTGCATGCATTTTTTGATGGTGCAGTCGGCCGTGCCGCAGAGGGGGCTGCGGGCGAACTGGGCGCAGCTCATCCTGCCTACCACCTCCTCGCGCCGGTAGCCCATGGCGTTTAAGGCGGCATCGTTGATGGATGTGATCAAGAGGTCCTTGTCCGTGACGAACATGGGGGCGCCGATGGATTTGAGGATATTGTCCGCTTCCCACTTGGCCCTGACCGCTGCAGTGCGGTCGATGATGACCTCCATGCCGCCGCAGGGCTCGCCGTTCTCGTCAAAGATGGCCGAGCAGGCGGCCTGGACCGGTATCTTGCTGCCATCCCTGGTAGTGGCCACCGTCTCGCCGTGGATGGTTTTCCTCTCCCGCATGCAGTTTCTGATGGTACAGTCGCTGGTGCCGCAGAGGGGGGTCTTGCACAGCTCGGCGCAGGTCATTTTGCCGACCACCTCCTCCCTGCTGTAACCCATGGCGGCCAGGGCTGGCTCGTTGATCCAAGTGATGGTCAACTCCCGGTCGGTGACGAACATGGGAGCGGCGATGGCGGCCATCACCTGTTCCTGCTGTTTTTTTTCCTCTGCCATGCGCTGGTTTTCCTGCTCATAGCGCTCTTTCTCGGAGTTGACGCTCTGGAGTTTCCTCTCCAGCTCGGCATTCTGCAGGGCCAACTCTTCCCGTACCTTGCCGCTGTTAAAAAAACTGATCATGGCTCGTCCTCCTGCAATTGGTTGTTGTGGCTGTAATGGTTTTGTCCCGCCTGAAAATACTTCTGGCCCGCAGGCCTGTTTTTATCTTGGAGTCCTCCTGTCGTGCGGGCCACCCCTATAAGGTCGCCCTCACTTGGCAGGCTGGCCCTTCGCTCTTTCCCGTTCCTGTTTACCCGGGCAAGCCGGTTTTTATAGCAGCCCCAATGGTGTTCCTCTAATCGCTGATATAGGGCAGGGGTCTCGGCCCAACGTTCCGCCAATCGAAATTTTTCCGCCAGGTCGTAGTCATGGCGGAATTTCTTGAAGGGGCAATCCCCATTCTCAATCCCGAAGGGGCAGCGGATGAGCAGGCCAAATATATCAACCGTGTCGGAGAGGTCATTTATTGCTAAATGCATGGGCTCCTTCCTGGGATTAGGGGGGCTGACCGTTACCGCGGAGGGGCGTAGCGTCTGTAAAAATGATGAGAGAAAATAAGACTACGTATTCTGAGTGTGGGGCAAAGATCAGGGAGAAGGCAAGTCGCTGTTTGTTGGGAAAATAGGGATAAGGTATCCCTGTTAGGGAAGGGAAAGCAGAGTCTTTTTAAGACCTTGCGTCTTGTTTTTTATCCCTAGTTTTTTTCGGATATTTCCCCGATGGGTGTCGACGGTCCAGGTGGAGATTCCCAGCATCTTCGCGATTTCCTTGCTGGTCTTCGCCTGCTTGATCAGATTGGCCACCGTGGTTTCGGTTGGGGTCAGTTTGGCAAGTTTGCCCGACCTTCCTTTTCTCTTAGACGAGGCAAGTTCAGGGATGGTTGACTCGATGAGCTGCACCAGGTTCCGTTGATCTTCGCGCAGCCTGCTTTTTTTGAGCCTTTCCAGATAGGGGGTCAGTCTCGAGGTGATATTCTGCTGCATCTGCTCTACAAACTCATCCCGCTCCTCATCCCGTTTTTTTAACAGAATCTTGAGGGCGATATTGCTCTCCGCAAGCTCCTCGCTTTTACTGCGTAATTCCAGCTCGTTTTGCCGCAGCAATTTTGCGGTCTTCTCGTGCATGGTGATCTCAGTGCGCATATTTTCCATTGCCACCATCAACTCGGCGGTGCGCAGGCGAACCTCCCGCCCCAGATTGTCGTGTGCATCTTGGAGCATCTTTTCGGTCCGGTTCCGGTCGGTGACATCGGTGATAATGGTGATAAGACCTTCCAGATTCCCCTGACTGTCACGCTTGTAGTTCCAGTCCACCTCCACCTCGATGATCCTGCCGTCTTTTCTCCGGTTCTTGGTAAAAAAAGGCTGCGGCTGCGGCTGGTTTCGGACCAGGGTCTGTAAATATTTCTGTAACCCCTTTCTGTCGGCCTCCGTGGCTTGCTGGTCCCAGATATGCATCCCCAGAAGTTCGCCCTGGTTATAGCCCTGGAGTTTTTCAAGGGCCGGGTTGCAGAAGGTGATTCTGCCGCGCAGGTCGCACTCCTCAACCCCGTGGGGGGCCAGTTCCACCAGGGAACGGAAGCGTTCCTCACTGTTACGCAGGGACATCTCCGATATTTTGTAATTCGTGAAATCACGGACCGTCACGGCAACCCCTTCTATCTCCCCGTCACTTTTGGTGTCGGGGGCATAGGCAACACTGAGAAAACGTCTGCCTGCCTCCCTGTCGAACCAGGCACCATAGCTGACCTGCTCCCCGGCAAGGGCCCGGTCAAGGTAATCTTTGACAAGGCCATGAAAGGCCTCCTCGCCCAGAAGATCCGCAACGCTCCGGCCGACAATCTCCTCCTCTTTCTTGGCAAAGGCCTTGCAATAGGCCTCGTTCACGCACTGGTATATATAATTGCGATCCACAAAGGACATTAGATCCTGGCTGGCAGAAAAAATGTGCCTGTAGTAGCGCAGCTTTCTCTCCTCTGCCTTTATTACCTCCGTTGTCTCGACCACGATCACGCCGACCCCTTCGATGTCGCCATCAAGGTTGAAGACCGGGAACTGGGAGTAACGCCAGTGCCGTTTGGCACCGGGCTGGCTGATGGTCGTCTCGCTGCAGACCTCGCTGGTGGGGTCTGCTCGCAAGGTGCTGAGTACCTGGCGCAGGCTTTTTTCTATGGCCAGGGCGGGATCGGCAGGCAGGATTTCGCTAGGCCGCTTACCGATATGCTCGGCTATGGTACGGCCATTGATATTGGCCAGGGTCTCGTTGACCTTGAGATAACGGCAGTCCCGATCAAACAGGGCGAGGCCTGCAGGGGCAGAGACAAAAAATGAATCAAGGCAGGCATGAAATTCGCCGCCCCATTCTTCGGGGCGATTGTTCATTTAGGCAACCCGTTGCGGCTGTGGTAATCATACATGGCTTCCGCTCCCTTCCATTGTGTAGCACTCGGTCATTTTTTTGTGCGCGGGCTTCTGCTGGCGACAAAAGAACGTAGTTTGACCGTATTTTAATCGTATTTTGTAAGTATATGGAAATTTTGTGCATGGCGTCAAAAAAAAAGAGTGGTGGGTGACGTGTCGTATTTGTTGGGAAGGGGGGGAGCCGGAAGAACCCGGGTGGGTCCTCCCGGCAAGAGGGCTGACGAGGGGTTAGCAACCCTCAGTGGCCTTGCCGACCTTTTTTGTCTTGCTCTTGATGTGGCAGGCAGTGCATTTGCTCGGGCCCTTCTTGCCCTCAACTCCCTTCTTGTGACAATCCTTACAGCGTGCATGGAAGACATTCTTTGCCTTCTGCAGTTTTTTAACCGGGAATTCCTTATTGTGGCAGGACATACATTTGAGTTCATCCGCCTTGTCGACAGCGGCAATATCTTCTGCCGTGCGGGGTTGGTGTTTGGCATCGTGATGGCAGGAACCGCAACTGAGGCCCAAGGCGTTATGGGTGGCATGGTTGAACCTTGCCGGTTTTTTCCCCTGGATGGTGATCTCTTCGGTCGGGGCGCTCAGTTGGCCAGCCATCGCCTCTGTCTCGATGTGGCTTCCAAATCCAAGTGTGAGAGCCATAGCCAGGGGTGCGGCTGTGAGTAATGTCTTTTTCATCTTTCTTCCTCCTTAATATGAGTGAATCAAGTCCTTGCGAAATGCTCTTTGCTTTTGTACCCATACTACGGGTGGATTATTTTCCCCACCAGCGGACATGGGGGGATGTCTGGGGATATGACGTACCCGACATGGACGACATCGACATGCTAATTGTTTGAAATAAAAGAATAAAATAGTGAGGTGGGAAGGTGGCCGAAGATATGGATGCCCTTGCTGATTTTAAGAAAAAACTACACGATTTTGCCTCGGAGCGGGACTGGCAGCAGTTTCATTCCCCCAAAAACCTGAGCATGGCCCTGGTGGCCGAGGCAGGTGAGTTGGTGGAACATTTCCAATGGCTCAGCCAGGAGCAGAGCCTGAACTTGAGCCCGGAGACCTTGGCAGAGGTGGAGTTGGAGATGGCCGATATCTTTATCTATCTTGTCCGCCTGGCGGACCGACTTGATGTTGACTTGCTCAAGGCAACGGAAAAAAAGATACGCATCAATGCGGAAAAATATCCGGTGGGCAAGGTAAGGGGCAGCGCGAAAAAATATGATCAATACGGCGAGTGAAGCTGAGGTTCTAGGCCTGAAGCACTGTCAGTCAATTTTTACTCCGTAGCAATGTCGCTGGCGGCCAGCAGGTGCTCAATGAGGGCACGGGTGTTGTCGCTCTCTTTGCTTTTGCCGATCAGGCTCCAGGACATGTCGTTTTCAAGGCGGTAGGAGCCGACAAACTCATGCGGCGCTTGGCCGCGCCAATCTTCGGGCGAAAGCATGGAGAAGTATTGGCTCTTGTCCGGTTTTTGGTAGAGATGATAGACCATGCCCGGTTTGCGTTGGAAATTGCATTGGGCATGGTTGAGATCCTGATCCCGTTTGGCCTCGTCCAGCACGGCCTTGGCCTCACTTTGCAGGGCGCGGATCTGGTCGGCGATGACCTTGAGCTTTGAGCTCACCCGCACGTTAAGCATTTTATCAGCATCAGCAATCTCCTTGGCCAGGTTGACCAACTCAATGGCCGGAGCTAAACGGCTCACCGGATACGGCGCACTGCGCTCATCCCCTTCATGGGTCGGCCCGTGATATTTTTTGCTTTCGTCATTCATGGGTAAAAACTAATAGACACGGATAAGTTGCAAAAGTCATTAGGGTGGTGCATGTGCTGTAGTTTTGTGCAGGTAAGCGCCGACTCCGAGCTCAGCTGAACGCTATAGCAGCAGACACCGCTTCACTGTTATGCGGTTAGCTGAGATCGCGCAAAGATGCAGTGCATGCAATACCCGACTCTACCCAGCGAGCATGACGAGCAAATCCTCAAACGGAATCGTCAAACTGTTGATCACCAGGGTGCCTTCCTGAAAGCGCAGCTTGACCTTGAAGCGATCCTTTTCATGGGCAATGTAACCTTGCTGTAACAACCCTTGCAGCTGGGTGCGGCTGGCGCGGCTGGCCTGCTTGTCCAACTCGCGCTCGGAAAGGAATTGTCCGCTTTGCGCCATGCGCTTACGCAACTGATCAAGGGTCATGCTTTTCATGAGTTTGGCAAGCAGGTGTTCTGAAATGTCTGCGTCCGCCTCGATTTTAAGGGCGGTTACCATGAGTATGGGGTTGCTCATGGCCGCACTGTTGCTGCCGTCAAAGCTGAACAGGGCGCGGCCTTGGAAATCCCCGTGCCGGGTATTGATGGAAAGTTTTTTCAGGTCAATGGCAGGTGATTTTTTTAAGAGGTTTGGCAGCAGCTGGCTGAGATCTGCAAAGAGCAATGGGTCCGGCGCACCTTGGCTGATCATCATCTGTTGCTGGATAACCTGCGCTTTTTCTTGGAGCTGGACCAGGGTCGGCGCATCCAGGTTGCGAAACTCCAACTCATAGAGGAAGGGGCCATGTTTGAGGTTGTTGATCAGAACATGGTTTACCTTGATTTTCTGGAATGAGTCGAGCAGTTGGCCGCGTTCCTTAGTATCGCTTGAGATGGAAAGGCCGGAAAGCTGAAAGTGTTGCTCATCTTCGCTGCGGCCGTCGTTAAAGACTATCTTGTCCAGGCTGACATTGGCAGTGCCCACCCCAAGACCGTTGGCTCCCGGCCTGGTGTTCATGGTCATGTTGGTTGTGCCAAGGTGCAGTTCCCCGCTCTGGGCGACAAGGTCGAGGCCGGGGATGACTGTTTTGCCTTTTGCGCCCTTAAGATCCGCACTGAGGCTGGTGTTGCCGGTTAATCCCTTCCAGTTCACACTGAATCCGCTCTTGGCGGTTTTTTGCCAGGCCGGCATGGAGTAGGTGGAGTCGGAGGTGCCGTCCAGGTTGATAAAGGTGTGGCTGGTCAGGGTGAGTTTTTTGATTATATCGAGCAGCTCCGGGTCCTTGGGAAGGACGTCAGTGGGGATGGAGGTGTTTGTTTCGATAAAGGCCAAGATCGGCTTGAGCTGGTAAGAGCCCGTTGGCAGCTTTTGTAAAGGAATGGGGCCGTGCCAGATGGTGTGGCTCATGCTCAGGCGAAAGGAGATAGGTGTTTCGGGTTGGGCCTTGTTCATTCCTTTGGGCAGGCTCAATTCCAGGTTGCTCACTGCCGTTGAGGTGAAAAGTCTGCGCTTGTAGACCGGGGTGGAGATTTTAATAAAGGGGGACTCCGGGATATCGAGCATGAACTCCTGGTAGCGCGCCTCGGTTTTGATTCCCATCAAAAATGCGCCGCCAGCCAGGCCGGCCGCGGTCAGGATTGCCACGGTCAGTAGAAGTGTAAACAGTTTTTTCATGGTGTGTTGCCCCTCCCCGGTCGGCTGCCGAACTTGTAAGTGGATGATATCCGTTTCAGTGTATACCTGCGCCTGTTTGGATTCAACTCTTTCTCAGGCTGGAGGGCAAGAATAGCGGCCGGGCGGGGGAAGGACCGGCAAAAGGCGGGACTTGTTTTCAGGCTTTACGGTTGCGCTTATTTTCATACATCATGCTGTCCGCCTCTTTGAGCAACTCATCGATGGTAGCCGGAGCTGCGGGATCGAAAAGCGCAGTCCCGTGGCTGAAGGAGAGATGGTAAGGGAAACGGCGCGCGGCATTCATATGTTTGAGCAGGCTCTCCAGCCTTTCTATGGCCAGCTGTTGCCCTTGCCGGTTGGCCACATCGGTTTGCAGCACCACGAATTCGTCACCGCCGATCCGCGCCAACACGTCGGATTCCCGGAAGGTGGATTCGAGAGCCACGGCAAAATTGACGATTGCATCATCGCCCATGTCGTGCCCATGGATATCGTTTATTTTCTTGAGATCATCGAGGTCGATATAGATCAGCAACTGTTTTTTATTACTGCGCTTAGCCAGTCCAAGTTGTTGTTCCGTCACCGCGAAAAAACCGCGCCGGTTCATCAGCTCTGTGAGATCGTCGGTGGTGGCGAGTTTCTTTAGCTCAAGCGCCAGTTTTTTTTGCTCTGTCACATCCCGAAAGCTCCAGACCCGGCCCTTGATTTCTTCATCGATCATGAGCGGTTTTGAGTAGCGCTCAAAAAAACGGCCGTCCTTAAACTCAAGGGTGTCAAAGCTGTCCTGATCCTTTTGGGCATACAGTAAATTAATCCTGTATAGAAATTTATCCGGTTCCTTGAGTTGGTCGAGTACATGCTCCAGAGCCTTGGCCTCATCATAGGGAACCATGGTTTCGGCCGGGATGCTCCACAACCGAGTGAATTTTTCGTTGAAGGCCATGGTCTTTCCTTTGGGGTCGGCAACCAGGATACCGTCCGCCGTGGCCTCAAGGATGGAGCGCAAAAGCGCATTGCTTTTAGCAAGTTCTTCTTCCAGCTTTTCCTTCTTTGTGGAGTGGTGCAGGGTTTTGACAACTGCGAAGACATCCCCCTCTTTATCTGTCAGCGGGATAGCCATACGTGCCTGGTTGGTTATGCAGTGTCCGCTCTGACCGGGGGTGGGGCTCTGGATAGCTTTTTTTTCCTTAAAAACCTGTGGTGCCAGGCAGCTTGGGCAGGGCTGGCCGTGGCTGCTCAAGGCCTCGAAACAATAGCGGCCTATGCAGTTGCCGTTTTTGTCCGATGATTTTTCATTTTGATAGAGGATGCGGAAGTCTTTGTCTACAACATGTACAGCGTCTTTGAGACTGTCTAGAATGTGCTTGTTGTTAATCGCGGGCATTTTTTTCATTGGCTATTAAATTTCATTCAGGTAGCTGCTGAGGGCCGTGTCGTTAAGGGGCGGGGCGATGAATTGGCCTCCCAGGCAACCTTCTTCAAGATGGCGGATGAGGACCCTGTATTGGATGGGGGTGAGATCTTGGTCATCCAGGGCAAAATATGCAGGGTGACGATTGACTCTGTGTCCAGGGTGTGCGCGCCGTCAAGGTTCACCTTTTTGCGGTGATAACGCCGGATATCGACTTCAAGGCAAAAAACTTTATGGCAGACGCAGCGAAGGGTTACGCGGTGCCGTCCCTGCATTCTCTTTACGTCAAAAGGTTGAGTCAGACCGCATTCCGGGCATGAGACATTGATGATATCCCGGCGGTTGAGATAGATTTTGCATGTAGGTATCACTATTCCCTCCCTGGTGAGTAACTTTTGAGAGGCTAACTGGGAGTGTAAATTTGCAGGAACTATGCCAATGAGGCGACAGATGGGTAAGTCTTGTCTTTTTGGATACTTACCTTGGGTGTGGCTAGGTTGACGACCTAGAGGTGTGGCCTGTTAAAAAAAGCAAATGTTCACAAAATAAGAACGTTTGTTTTTATTTTGTGGCTAGCTGGTGGGCCAGCCGAGGCGGGAAATATCGTGTTTTTTGAGTAGGGTGTAGAGGCGGGTGCGGCCAAGTCCGGCGATTTTGCAGGCGTTTTTCATTGATCCTTTAGCTTCGGCCATGAGTTTGCGAAGATATTTTTCTTCAGCTTGGTCAAGAATTTGTTGCCGGTATTCCTTATAGGGCGGGACCTCAGCGGCATCACTTATATCAGTGCCGGACTCCGGCGGTTCTGGCGTGGCTAAGCTCAGTGTCGACTTCGTTGTTTCTATGCGGATCTTACGGGGCAGATGCTGCGGAAAGAGCAAAGGCTCGCTCTGGGCATTAATGACGGCGCGCTCCAGGGTGTGCACAAGTTCTCGGATGTTCCCAGGCCAGCTGTAGGCCGTAAGGGTGGCCAGAAATTCAGGAGAAAACCCCTTTCTTGCCAAGCGGTACCTCTCGCAAATTCTACCGATGTACTGCACCACAAGTTCGTTGATATCCTCGGTGCGCTCACGTAAAGGCGGCAGCTCTATAACAATGGAGCGCAGTCGGTACAGCAGATCCTCGCGAAAATGCCCGTTCTCACTTTCCTGGAGCAGGTCGCGGTTGGTGGCGGCAATAAGGCGAAAATCACTTGTCGCCTCCTCTGGGCTTCCCACCGGGCGAAAGGTGCGCTCCTGCAAGACGCGCAAAAAGTTTTTTTGCATGGAGATGGGCAGTTCGCCGATCTCATCAAGAAATAAAGAGCCCTTGTCCGCCTGGCGGATCAGGCCCGGGCTGTCTTTGTCCGCCCCGGTAAAGGCGCCTTTGACATGGCCGAAGAGGATGCTCGTTGCCAAGGTTTCGTGCAGGGCGGCACAGTCGACGATAACAAACTCATTATGGGAGCGGAGACTGTTGTCGTGGATTGCCCTGGCAAAAATCTCCTTACCGGTGCCGGTCTCGCCGGTGATAAGCACATTCACGTCACAGGTGGCGGCCTGGGCCAAAAGGTCCAGGCACTGGCGCATGCGCGGACTGTTGGAGACAATGTGCCCTAAATCCAAGGCCTTGACGGAACGCTCTTGCTTGGCTTGGCTGTCCCGGTAGAGCATGAGGCGCTGTAGAGCCAGGGCAATGTTCTTGATGGTGATCGGTTTTTGCAGGTAATCCCAGGCCCCGCTGTTGATGGCGATTTCCGCCCCGTCCTCACTGCCGCTCGCCGTTAAGATGACCACGGCGGGCTGGGAGTTTAATGCCTTGAGCTGGGGCAGGGCGTCAAGGCCGTTGCCATCGGGTAGGTGTACATCAAGAAAGATGATATCCGCCTGCATCTCTTCGGCCTTTTTCAGGCCGTCGGCCAGGGTCAAGGCGCTGGAGACATAGGGAGTCAGCTTTTGCGCGACATTGGTGAAGATAAGGCAGGTGATGGGATCATCGTCGATGATCAGAACTTTGCTCATGGTAACACGTCAAAAGAGTATGAATCGCTCAGTAATGGCGGCCTGAATCAGACATCATTATTTGAAAAACAGTTCGCTAAAAAATGTAACCTCCCTGTATGAAAGCGCAAGCAGATAAAGTTTGCAAGCAAGTTTCCGGCTTTGAGGGTGGGCGCTCTTTGGTGGGCGCCTTTTTTGCGTGTTATCAATGTGTTAGGTGGTTGACAGGGGGAGGGAAGTGTGCGAGAAAAAATATGTGAGTACCTATTTTTGTTGGGAGAATAGGTATTGCAGCAAGCGCATCATAAACACTTAAATGGGGTGGTGAATTATGAACTGGAGTTTGCGTAACAGGTTTCTTGTGCCTACGCTCAGCGTTGTTTTTCTTTGTCTGGCAGCCAGTGCCGGTGTCTCCTTCTGGAAGTCTAAAAACGCATTACACAAAACAATATCAGACCAGGTGGTCTACGTCTCTTCCTCCATCGACAATCAGCTTTCCTCCTGGCTGGGCGAGAGAAAAGAGGACGTCAAGATTTTCAGCGACAGCGTTTTTTGCAAAACCGTTGTCTGTGAAACGCCTGAGAGCGGTCATTCGGTCAATGTGCAGGCGGCCAATTCATACCTTGCGGGCCTGAATGCCCAGAATAAGCATTACGAGTTCATGGCCGTGGCCAATATGTCCGGCAAGGTCGTGGCCTCATCGGTTGCCGAGTATGTCGGCAGCATGGATCTCAGCGAGCGAGGGTACTTTAAAAAATCAACGAAGGGCGAACTGGCGGTCTCCGGGGTTATTATAAGCAAAGGCTCCGGCAACCCGGCCTTTGTTATCTCAACCCCCATTGAGGCGGATGGGAAACGGGTCGGTGTTTTTCTGGCCGTGGTGGATATGGAGTTTTGCGCCAAGACCTTTATCGATCCGGTGAAGGTGGGTGAGACCGGATACGTCTATGTGATCAACGATGACGGCTTTATCATCGCCTACCCGGACAGGAGCAAGATCCTCAAACTCGACCTCAAAAATTACGAGTTCGGCAAGGCAATGTTGGCCAAGAAAAACGGGATTATCAATTACCACTTTAAAGGCATCGACAAGATGGTGGGTTTTTCCCAGGTGGAATCCCTGGGTTGGATAGTCGCCTCCACCGCCCCGGACGCAGAGGTGTATGCCCCTGTGCGGGCCATCGGCATGCTCAACGTATTGGTCCTGCTGGTCAGCTTGGCAGTGACGGTCATGCTGGTGCTCGGCGTGACCCAGTCCATTGTAAGGCCGGTGAATAAGATCACCCAGGGGATTGATTCCGGCAGTCTCCAGGTTGCCTCGGCCTCGGGGCAGATCGCTTCAACCAGCCAGTCCCTGGCAGAAGGGGCCTCGGAGCAGGCAGCTGCCGTGGAGCAGACCTCGGCCTCCATGGAGGAGCTTGCTTCCATGACCAGGCATAATGCGGATAATTCCGGGCAGGTTGACGGGCTCATGCGGGATTCCCTCGGCATCATCGAGCGCGGAGCCGGCTCCATGCAGGAGTTGTCCTCGGCCATGCAGGATATCACCCAGGCCTCGGAAGAGACCTCAAAGATCATCAAAACCATTGATGAAATTGCCTTTCAGACAAATCTGCTTGCCCTTAACGCAGCGGTTGAGGCGGCTAGGGCCGGGGAGGCCGGGGCCGGATTTGCCGTGGTCGCAGAAGAGGTGCGCAATCTTGCCATGCGCAGTGCCGATGCTGCGAAATCCACCGCCACCCTTATCGAGGGAACCGTAAACAAGGTGCACCACGGCGCCTCTCTGGTTGCTGCCACGGAAGGGGCCTTCCGGGATATCTCGGAAAGCGTGGGCAAGGTCGGCACCCTGACCACCGAGATCAATAATTCTTCATCCGAACAGGTTCAGGGAATCACCCAGGTCAATACCGCTGTTTCCGAGGTGGATGTGGTTACCCAGCAGAGCGCGGCAAGTGCCGAGGAATCCGCCGCTGCCGCAGAGGAACTGAACGCACAGGCCGAGCAGCTGAAGGCCTTTACCAATGATCTTGTCTTGTTGGTGAACGGGAAGAATGCGGTACAGCAAGCTGGAGGCGAGGAAGAGGGAAGAGTCCTTTTGCCGGAAGCAGACGCCTAGTTAGACGCCGTGTTTTTTGAAAATTTCCTGCCGGACAGGGCAGGCGCAGGTAATCTTGTCTCCTGCGTTTACCCTGTAGGGGCAGGTGTTGTCTTCCTGACAGGTGATAAAAAGATTACCCCCGTCCGGCTTGGCCTTACAAAAAAGGTCCTGATCGCCGGTCAGGCAGATGTGCCATTTTTTGCAAAAGCGCGCCTCGGCGACTATGTCCGGATCAATATCAAACTTCATGAGTATTTTTCCCCAACTATTCAAGTCCTAAGATTCTACAATAGGTGTTGGGCGCAAAATGCGCAATACGGAAAAAATACGGGGTTGTTGTTTTTTTATGCCATAAGAATTGGAGAAGTTCGTTAAAAAGGGACGCATTGCCTTTCTTGCCAAACAATGCTAGAAGTCTTTCTCCCAACTATATCCCATAGGGAGAAGAGAATGAGCGGGCAGATCGCCCTTTCCGTACTGATTCGTTTTTTGATCTATTTTGTCCACTGGATGGTGCTGGCCTACCTACCGGTGCTCATGCAGCGTTACGGCCTGAATCCGGTGCAGATCGGCACGGTCATCGGTCTGTACTCCCTGAGCTCCATGGCCCTGATGCTGCCCATGGGGTTTTTCTCAGATTTTTTCTCGCCCAAGCGTACCTTGCTCGCCGGTGCACTCCTGCTCTGCCTTTACTTTGCCTCATTGCCCTTTATGCATACCTTTGCCCAGCTGCTCATTGCCGTCTCGGTGGGTGGAGTGGGCAGCGCGGCCTTGATTGTGGTCAGCGAATCTCTCTATCTCAAACTCTTTGTCCAGGAGAAAAGGGGAGCCCGCATTGCTTTGTACCAGATGGCAACCTATCTGGGCTTTGGCCTCGGCCCCTTGGCCGGGGGAATGATTCTGGCCGATGGGGGAGTAGCCATGTTTCAGGTCGCACTCCTTGGCGCTCTTTCCATTTTTGCCTGCGGCATTTTTTTGCTGGATTACGAACCCATCAGCTTTTCCTTTAAAGAGTACGGCAGGGATATTACCCGGTTCAAACCCGCCATGCTCATGGCCTGCATCTTTGTTTTGGGCAGCCATTTTGGGGTGGAGCAATCCTCTTTTTCTCTGCTTTTGACGCAGAACCTCAACTTTACGCCCCGAGAGATCGGCCTGGTTTTTGCCGGGCTTGGGGCCTGGATGGCAGTATCGGTTCCCTTTATCGGCAGGCTCCATGATAAGCGAGAATCGGTTTTTCTCTTCTTTTTGGGAGGCCTTGCCGTCTCTGCTGTTTTTCAGGTGCTCACGGCCTGGGCCGTTGGCTTTTGGAGTCTGCTGACGATCCGTTTGCTCCACACCTTGGGCGATGCCGTGGCCATGCTGGAGTTGGGTGTTCTGGTGGCCCTGTTCTTTCCGGCCCAACGTTTGGGAGGCAACTCCGGCCTGCTCTATGGAGTGCGTACTCTGGCAACATTTTTGGCCGCATTTCTTGCCGGTTCGTTCAGTAGCAAGTGGGGATATGGGGCGGCGTTTATCAGTAACGGCCTTTTTGTCCTTGCCTTTGTTGCGGCCAGTGTCCTTTTCATTATGCTGAGCAAGGAGCGCAGACTCGCGGTGGGCTGGCATAACGGTGGGGCAAACTGAGCTGCGCAGATAATCTTTTCTTGTAATTCACCTTCCCCGCTTTGCCGCCTGGGTCCACTTGTCTCATATTGCCTTGGTTGGAATCCCCTCTTGACTTTAATTATAAAAGGGTTACATTTCGGAGTGAACGTTCACTCCGAAATGAGGTTCGATGAATGACTACAGAAAAGAAGAACAAAAGGGATGTCATCATAGCGGCGACAATCGAGCTTATTGCCGAGTTCGGCTTCCACGGCACCCCCATCTCCATGATCGCCAACAAGGCAGGCGTCGGGGCCGGTTCGATCTACCGTTATTTTAAGGATAAAGACCAGCTCATCATGGAAATCCATGAGCTACTAGAAGTAGAGTTGGATCAGCGTATGCGCTTGGGATACGACGAGGAGCGCCCCATCCGTGAACGGGTTTTGCATCTCTGTGGAGGGCTTCTCTCTTACTGTTTGGAAGATTTTCAAAAATTTATGTTTCTGGAACAGTTTTACAATTCGCCATATGGCAATGAACTGCGACGAGAACGGTTGCTGAGCCATGGTCATGACTGTGGGCACTCCGACTGTTTCAAACGGGCTCTTGATCTCGGTAAGGAGCAACAGGTGATCAAGAACCTGCCGCAGGTGGTTTTGTCTGCCCTCTGTATCGGGCCCATAGTTTTTATCGTCAAGGATGTGAATGCCGGGCTCTTGGAGTGGAGTGAGTCCTTGATGGATGAGGTGCTTGAGGCCTGCTGGGATGCACTCAAGAGATAAAACGGATGGTTGAGTGATGATAAAAATGGCATGGATATATCTTTTGTTGGCTGGAATATGTGAGGTGGGCTGGGCCGTGGGGCTCAAATACACCCAAGGCTTCACCAGGCTTTGGCCTTCGGTGGGCACCATTGCCGCCATGCTCGTCAGTTTTCCGCTCTTGAGCCTGTCGCTCAAAGCCTTGCCCATGGGTACTGCCTATGCGGTCTGGACCGGGATAGGCGTTGTCGGTACGGCCCTGATCGGCATGTTTTTCTTGGGGGAATCCAGGGAACCTCTGCGTATCATCTGTCTTGCCCTGATTCTCCTGGGCATTGTGGGCCTGAAAATCTCCACTGTCCCGCAGGTGTAAAAGAAGATCGGTCTTCGTTTGGCTGCGTAGAAATTTTCTTACGATATTATTTGGAATGAACATTCATTCCGTTTTGTTTCAGGTTTTTCAGAGAAGGAGTTGGTTATGGAAAGAAAAGAGAGTGCTCAACGATTTGCCGCATTGGTCCCTCGCAAGGCCAGAAATTATATTTTGTTATGCGGAGGACTGCTGCTGTTCGGAATAATTTTCTTTTGGGCAAACGACCGTCTTGCTGCCGAGGATAAGGCCCAGGGAGGCCCTCCCGGCGGTTTTGCCATGCCTGTGGAAACCACAGAGGTTGTGGTGGATTCGGCCAGTAGAGAGATTTATGCAGTTGGCTCGCTCAAGTCCAACGAGTCGGTGGTAATGAGTTCCGAGATTGCCGGCCGGGTCACAGCGATCAATTTTGAAGAAGGCCAGGGCGTTGCTAAAGGGCAGGTCCTCATCCGGCTCGATGATTCCGTGCTCAAGGCGGAGTTGGACCAGGCTGAGGCCAACCGTGTTTTGAGTGCTGCTAATTATAAGCGGGCTACAGCCCTGCTGACGGATAGGGCCATTTCCGAGCAGGAGCGGGATGAGGCCTTTGCCCGGTGGCAACTTGATGAGGCCCGTGTGCGCTTGGCCCAGGCCCAATTTGATAAAACCGTTCTCTGTGCGCCGTTTTCCGGCACCCTGGGGCTCAGACAAATCAGCGTTGGCGACTACATCCAGCCCGGGCAATATTTGGTCAATCTTGAAGACGATGCCCGACTGAAGGTTGAGTTTAAAATACCGGAAAGCGATGCGCCGAAGGTAAAGATAAACCAGAAGTTTGCAATGCGGACCGACGCCTACCCCGAAAGAACCTTTGCCGGAGCAGTCTACGCCGTTAATCCCAAACTGGAGCAACAGAGCCGCAGCCTGGTCCTGCGCGGTATCATCGACAACAGCGATAAAAGCCTGCATTCCGGCCAGTTTGTCAAGGTCTCCCTGGTGGTCGGTGCAACGGACAACGCAATCTTCATCCCGGAGCAGGCCATTGTTCCTCAGCCCAAGCGTCTTTTCGTTTTTAAGGTTGTCGAGGGCAAGGTCAGCATGGTTGAGGTGACCATTGGCAAGCGCAAAAGCGGTTGGGTCGAGATTGCCTCGGGGTTACAGCCCGGCGATGTGGTTGTGACCGGCGGCATCCAGAAGATTGGTGACGGCATGCCGGTTAAGGCCATCCCTGCCGACCCTGAACTGTTCGCGGCCCAGAAAAATCCAGGGCAGGAAGGATAAGCAGCCTGTTTGAGATATTGAAGGAAAGAAAATGAAAATTTCAGAAATTACCATCAAGCGGCCGGTTCTCTCCGTCGTTTTAAGCCTGGTCGTTGTTTTGATCGGCCTGGTTGCCTACGACCGGCTGCCCGTGCGTGAATACCCCAACATTGATGAGCCCACTGTTTCGGTCACCACCCTTTACGAGGGGGCCAGCCCGGAGATTATCGAGACCGAGGTGACCAAGGTCATTGAGGACGGTCTTTCCGGCATCGAGGGCATCAAGACCATCAAGTCGAAATCCCGCCAAGAGGTCAGTGAGATTTCCATCACCTTCCAGATGGATCGTGATGCCGACGATGCCGCGGCCGAGGTCCGGGATCGGGTCGGCCGGGTGCGGGCCGATCTGCCGGGTGATATCGAAGAACCGGTCATTGCCAAGGTGGAGGCGGATGCCGAGCCCATTATCTATCTTGCCTTTTCCAGCGATCAGCACACCATGGGCGAGATTTCCGATTATGTGGAGCGCTATGTCACCGATCAGATCGAATTGATCTCCGGCGTGGCCAAGGCCCAGATCTTCGGCAGCCGTCGTTATGCCATGCGCATCTGGCTCGATCCGCAAAAGATGGCTGCGCGCAATATCACGCCCCAGGATGTGGAAAACGCTATCCGGGCCCAGAACCTGGAGGTGCCCGGTGGGCGGATTGAGAGTCTGGCCCGGGAATTCACCGTGCTCTCCGACACCGATCTCAACACGCCGGAGCAGTTTGAGAATATCGTCCTGCGCAATGTGGACGGTTACCTGGTGCGCTTAAAAGACGTGGGTCGGGCCGAGATCGGGGCGGAAAAGGAGCGCGAAAACCTGCGCCATAACGGGGAGAGTGCCGTGGCCATCGGTGTGGTCAAGCAGTCCACCGCCAACCCTTTGGAAATATCCACCGGGCTCAATGTGTTGATTGTCGAGATCCAGAAAGAACTGCCCAAGGGTATGAAGATCAGTGTGGTCTACGACTCTTCCATCTTTATCGAGCGTTCCATTGATAACGTCTTTACGACTATCATCGAAGCGGTGCTCCTGGTCCTGTTGATCATCTTTCTCTTTTTGCGCAATGTGCGGGCCACCTTGATTCCGCTGGTGACCATCCCCGTTTCCCTGATCGGAGCCTTTTCAATCATGTGGGCTTTGGGTTTTACCATCAACACCCTGACCCTTCTGGCCCTGGTGCTGGCTGTCGGCCTGGTGGTGGATGACGCCATTGTCGTGTTGGAGAATATCCATCGCCATGTGGAGAACGGCGTGCGCCCTATGCAGGCGGCAATCAAGGGCATCCGCGAGATCGGCTTTGCCGTTGTGGTCATGACCTTTACCCTGGCCGCGGTTTTTATCCCGGTGGCCTTGACCGAAGGGCGCACAGGCAAGCTTTTTACCGAGTTTGCCCTGACCCTGGCCGGGGCGGTGATCGTCTCCGGCTTTGTGGCCCTGACCCTTTCGCCCATGATGTGCTCAAAGTTTTTGCGTCATGAGACAGTCTCCAACCGGGTGAGCCGCTGGATGGAAAATTTTCTCAACGATTTGGACGTATTTTACAGAAAGGCCCTGGCCGCCTCCCTCAAAACCTGGGTGCTTGGCGCCAGCGTTGCGCTGTTTTCCGGCGGGGCCACATTTTTTCTCTTCAACACCCTGCCTTCGGAGCTTTCGCCCATTGAGGATCGGGGGGTGCTGGTCGGTGTCTTTATCGCTCCGGACGGCGCAAGCGTCGAGTACACCGAGCATTATTCCCGTATGGTCGAGGAAATTTTCTACTCTGTGCCGGAGCAGACCAGTGTCTTTAATGTAAGCGGTTATCCCGTGGTCTCCGAGGGTATCATTTTTGTTGAACTGCAGGACTGGCAGGAGCGGGAGCGTTCCCAGCAATCCATGGCCGCCGAGTTGGCCCCCCGACTCTTCGGGGTACCGGGGGTGCTCGCTTTTGCCATTAATCTGCCTTCATTGGGCCAGCCGGGATTGGACCAGCCCATCCAGTTTGTCGTCAAAAGTCCGGATTCCTATGCCGAGCTCAACTCCATGGTGGGCAAGCTCATGGCGGAGATTCGCAACAATCCGCAGATCAAGGATGCCCGTACGGATCTGAAGCTTAATGCCCCGGAGCTACGTCTTTCCATCAACCGCGACAAGGCGGCCGATCTGGGGGTTGATGTGGCTGCTGTGGGCCGGGCCGTGGAAACCATGATGGGCGGCCGGGACGTGACCCGCTTTAAGATTGATGGCGAGCAGTATGACGTCATCGTCAAGGTGGAAGAGGATCTACGCACCACCCCCGATGATCTTAAACTGGTCCATGTTCGGACGAATAGCAGCGATATGATTCCGCTCTCCAATCTGGTGACTATTCAGGAGGGGGTGACGGCCCAGTCCCTGAACCATTTTGATAGAAGCCGGGCCGTGATTATCAATGCCAATATCACCCCTGGCTATTCCCTGGGCGAGGCCCTGGCCTATTTGCAGGATGCGGCGCAGCGCGTCATGCCGGAAAACAGTCGCATTGATTATGCCGGGCAGTCCCGTGAGTTTATGGACTCCAGCGGCGGACTTCTTCTCACCTTTATTCTGGCCCTGGCCTTTATCTATCTGATGCTGGCCGCCCAGTTCGAGAGCTTTGTCGACCCCTTCATCATTCTGCTCTCGGTGCCGCTCTCCATGGTGGGTGCCCTCTTGGCTCTGAAGCTGACCGGCAACACCTTGAACATCTACAGTCAGGTCGGCTTGATAACCTTGATCGGTCTGATCACCAAGCACGGCATCATGATGGTCGAGTTTGCCAACCAGCTCCAGGAGCAGGGAATGAAGAAGCTTGAGGCGATCATCGAGGCGGCCACCCTGAGACTGCGGCCGATCCTGATGACCACCGCAGCCACCGTGCTGGGGGCGGTTCCCCTGGCCCTGGCCAGCGGGGCAGGGGCCGAGAGTCGGCATCAGCTCGGTTGGGTTATTGTCGGTGGCATGACCGTGGGTACCGCCTTGACCCTGCTGGTTGTGCCGGTGGCCTATAAACTGATCGCCAAAAAACGAGAGCAGGTCATGGCGAGTGAAGAGACAGATATTGAAAACGGCCAGCCCCTAGCTGAACCGGAAACCGTATAAGTAGAGCGAATGCGTGGTAGGACAATGAACAAAGCAATCGGAATTCTCTTTTCCATCACCCTTCTCCTGGGCGGCTGCGCCTTGGGGCCCGATTATGAAAAGCCCTCCCTGGCCGTGCCGGAAGAGTATAAGGCGAACTCCCTATGGCAGGATGCAGCACCCAAAGACCATCTGCCCAAGGGCAAGTGGTGGGAACTCTTTGGTGATCCCGTTTTGAACGATCTGGAAGTCCAGGCTGCCGGCGCCAACCAGGAACTGAAGGCGGCACTGGCCCGTCTTGACCAGGCCCGGGCCATTGCCAGGGTCAGTGAGGCGGACTATGTTCCCCGTCTTGACCTCAATGGTTCGGTCAGTAGAGGCAGGAGTGGGCCTGATTTTTCCTCCAGCGGGCAAGGGGTAACGACAACCACCTATAAGATGCCCCTGGATTTGGGCTATGAAATTGACCTTTGGGGTCGGGTGCGGCGTTCGGTGGAGGCGGCCACTGCCGATGTCCAGGCCAGTGCCGCGGATCTGCAGACGGTGGCCTTGACCCTGCACGCCGAGGTGGCCCGCAATTATTTTTCCCTGCGAGCCTTGGACAAAGAAATAGATCTTTTGGCAAAGACAGTTGATTTGCGCCGTGAAAACCTTAGCCTGGTGCAAAGCCTCTTTACAAACGGCAGGATCAGCCCCCTGGATGTGGAACGGGCCGAGACCGAATTAGCCTCAGCCCAGGCGGAACAGGTAGGCCTTGCCAAGCAGCGCAACGAGTTGGAAAACGCCTTGGCCGTTTTGCTGGGCAAGGCTGTCTCTGAGTTTTCTTTGACTCCGACTTTGATGCGTAACAGGCCCATTGCGGTTGCGTCCGGGCTGCCCTCCGCTCTTTTGGAACGCCGCCCCGATGTGGCAGCGGCAGAGCGGCAGATGGCAGCGGCCAACGCCCGAATCGGCGTGGCCAAGACCGCATTCTTCCCGGCCATCAGCCTCACCGGCAGCCTCGGCTACGCCAGCACGGAATCATCCAATCTTTTCAAATGGGACAGTCGCACATGGGGTCTTGGGCCTGCCATCTCCCTGCCCATCTTCAGCAGTGGTCGTAACTCTGCCAATTTGAAGCGGGCAGAGGCAGCCTTTGAAGAGGCGGCAGCCAATTACCGGCAACAGGTGCTCATCGCCTTTCGCGATGTGGAGGATGCCCTGGCCGGCATCCGTTTTCTCGATGAGCAGCAAAGCCATCAGGGCAGAGCCTGGATGTGGAATGGGCCGAGACCGAATTAGCCTCAGCCCAGGCGGAACAGGTAGGCCTTGCCAAGCAGCGCAACGAGTTGGAAAACGCCTTGGCCGTTTTGCTGGGCAAGGCTGTCTCTGAGTTTTCTTTGACTCCGACTTTGATGCGTAACAGGCCCATTGCGGTTGCGTCCGGGCTGCCCTCCGCTCTTTTGGAACGCCGCCCCGATGTGGCAGCGGCAGAGCGGCAGATGGCAGCGGCCAACGCCCGAATCGGCGTGGCCAAGACCGCATTCTTCCCGGCCATCAGCCTCACCGGCAGCCTCGGCTACGCCAGCACGGAATCATCCAATCTTTTCAAATGGGACAGTCGCACATGGGGTCTTGGGCCTGCCATCTCCCTGCCCATCTTCAGCAGTGGTCGTAACTCTGCCAATTTGAAGCGGGCAGAGGCAGCCTTTGAAGAGGCGGCAGCCAATTACCGGCAACAGGTGCTCATCGCCTTTCGCGATGTGGAGGATGCCCTGGCCGGCATCCGTTTTCTCGATGAGCAGCAAAGCCATCAGGGCAGAGCCGTACAGGCAGCCAAACGGGCCGCTGTTATCTCCAAGAAACGGTATAACGCCGGATTGGTGAGCTATCTTGAGGTCGTGGATGCAGAGCGTACCGCCCTGGTCACCGAGCGCACTGCAACCCAGCTCCTCGGCAGGCAGCTTGAAAGTAGCGTGGTGTTGATCAAGGCCTTGGGCGGCGGCTGGCAGACAAACACCCTGTAACCTTACTCCCTCCGCGGTGTGTGGCCGACTCACACCGCTTCCTTCCTGAACATGCAGAGCGAAACGCATTCCCCACAGCTTGCTGTGGGGGAGGAGTGAGCGAATGTTATAAAGACAATTTCCTCACATACCGAGACTCCCGTGCTTGCCGCGGGAAGTCTCAAAAAGAAATCCCCGGCATGTTGAAATACTGCCGGGGATTTCTTTTTTTGACTTAAGTCAATGTTTGTGTCTCTAATTAGTTTTAGGGTTTTCCGGATATTTTGAGAGGGCTTTTCGATCACCAAGCAAAAAGAGGGAAAAGGTATGAAAAAATTATCAGCAGTACTAGTTGGAGGAGCGTTGGCTCTGGCCTTTTTTGTTGCACCGGTCCAGGCCGAAGAAAATTGCATCAGCTGCCACCGTGAGTTGAGTCCCGGCCAGGTAAAGGACTGGGAAGTGAGCAAGCATAGTGGTGAGGGTGTGACCTGTTCAACCTGCCACGGTGAAGAGCACACCACCGCAGCCGACGGCATGAAGGCCCAGTTTCCCGATGAGCAGAAATGTGCCGAATGCCATGAGGATCAGTTTAACCAGTTTTCCAAGGGGAAACACAATCATGGCTGGACCTCCATGAATGCCATTCCGGCAACCCATATGGCACCGGATGAGCTCATCGAGGGCGGACGCGGCTGCGGCGGCTGCCACAATATGGGCATTAAGACCGAGGCCCAGAAAAAAGAGCAACTCGATAAGGGGTACCGTTACCAGACCAACTCCTGCGACGAGTGTCACACCCGCCACAGCTTTTCCAAGCGCGAGGCCCAGAACCCCCGCGCCTGTCAACAGTGCCACATGGGCTATGATCACCCCCAGTGGGAAATGTGGTCCAGCTCCAAGCACGGCGCGCGTTACCTTGCCAAAGAGGCCGGACACCTGCCCGAGGGTGCTCCCGCCCCCAGTTGTCAAACCTGTCATATGCAGGACGGCTCCCATGAAAACCGTACCGCCTGGGGATTTCTCGGTGTAAGGCTGCCGTTGCCGGACAATGAGCAGGCTGCGGCAGACCGGGTGACTATCCTCAAGGCCCTTGGCGTGCTTGATCCTGAAACCGGCAAGGCGACCCCCATTCTTGATGCGGTCAAGGCCGTTGATATGGCCCGCCTTGACCAGGAATCCTGGCAGAAAGAGCGGGACAAGATGCTCAAGATTTGCTCCCAGTGCCATTCTCCCAACTACGCTAAAGAGCAGCTGGACATGGGTGACTCCATCATGTCCAAGGCGGATCGCCTGATGGCCGAGGCCATCGAGACCGTGGCCGCCCTGTATAAGGACGGACTCATCGAAAAGCCTGCCAGCTATCCGGCCAACTACCCCTTCCTGCTCACCTTCATGCATACCAACGGCGAGAGCTGGGACAAAGGCCTGGACAAGCTTTCTTACATCGACCAGGTCCTGGTGGAGATGTACATGAAGCACCGCATGCGGACCTACCAGGGATTCTTCCATGTCAATCCGGACTATGCCTACTGGTATGGTTGGAACGAGATGACCAAAGACCTCGGCGAGATCAAGGAGCTTGCAAAAACAATGCGGGCTACCCATAAGAAGTAAGATAAAGTCTTACCAACTGTATAAATCCCCGGCAGTGAGAAACTGCCGGGGATTTTTTTTGTGAAACGTTCATCCTGGTGCGGCACATGCCGGGATCATGCTTATCTTTCAGGTAAGAACCATCGCCGTGTGATCAGGCCACACTGCTGCCGTGTGATCAAGTCATACCGCTGAGGAGGTGAGCTTATGAAAACCATGACTCTTTTATTATATCCCTTGATGTTGTTGGTTGCGCCGCTGCTTTTTGCCGCCCCTTTAACCGGTGCGGCCACGCAGAAAAAGGCGCTCTTTGCAGGCGGCTGCTTCTGGTGCATGGAAAAGCCATTTGAAAAGCTTGACGGCGTGATCTCCGTCACCTCGGGCTACTCCGGGGGCAAAACGGAAAATCCCACCTATGATAATTATGCTCAGGGCGGCCATATCGAGGTGGTTGAGATTTTGTATGACCCGGCCAAGGTCAGCTATGAAAAGCTGTTGGATGTTTTCTGGCGCCAGATCGACCCGACGGATGCAGGTGGCCAGTTTGTTGATCGGGGACACGCCTACAGCTCCGCCATTTACTATCTCGATGAGGAGCAACGGCAGCTTGCCGAGCGTTCCAAGGCGGAGCTTGCCGCACGCAAGATCTTTGCTAAGCCGTTGGTGACACCAATTTTGCAGGCTGAAAAATTCTATCCGGCCGAGGAGTACCACCAGGATTATTATCGCGAAAATCCCATCCGCTACCGCATCTACCGCTCCGGCTCCGGCCGCGATCGTTTCTTGGATAAGGTCTGGGGCGAGGAGAGAAATGTGAACAAAAAGTGGAGCGAGGGTGAGTTGCGTAAAAAGCTGACCCCGTTGCAGTATAAGGTGACCCAGGAAGAGGGGACCGAGCCCCCGTTCCGCAATGAGTTCTGGGACAATAAGCGGGAAGGCATCTACGTGGATGTGGTCTCCGGTGAGCCGCTTTTTAGTTCCCTTGATAAGTTCAAGTCCGGCACCGGCTGGCCGAGTTTTACCAAACCGTTGAGTGCGGAGAACATTGTCGAGCGTTCCGATAGGAAGCTCTTTATGGTGCGCACCGAGGTTCGCAGCAAGAAAGGGGATTCACACCTTGGCCATGTATTTGAAGACGGGCCAAAGCCAACGGGCCTGCGTTACTGCATTAATTCGGCGGCCATGCGGTTTATCCCAAAAGAGGAGCTGGAAGCCGAGGGCTACGGCAGGTTCCTGCCACTGTTTGAAAAGTAAAGCCAATCATGCCGGGCAGAGTCACATTGCCCGGCATGATTTTATTTGGTCCACTCCAAAACCCGCAACACCAGCTTGGTGTGGTTGGGGCATTTTAAAAGGGCCTCAAAGCGGTGGGAGCGGGCATCGATCTCCCTGAGTATTCTCAAGTCGTCTTCAATCCCGAATCTCCGTAAACCACGGATGCTGACCTGGAGCAGTTGCAGGAGCGGGCGCAGATTTTCTTTGTCTGCGCACTCCGTATAAATGGAGGCCTGCGGGTTGCTGTATTCGCTCAATATTCCCTGGATGACCTTATGTGCCACAGGCCCTCCGGCCAGGGAGATAAAGATGATCAACTCACGTTCCAGGGTAATAAGATAACGCGAAGGGATAGCGTTTTCTTTGTCTTTCGTGTGGCCGGTGATGGAGTCGCGCAGCTTGGTGTGGATGATGCGGATTTTTTCGTAAAAATCTTCCTTTTGCAGCTCAAAGAGATCCTTGGCCGCCTGCTGCATATCCTCGTTCAGGCCGCTTTTGATGAGCAGGACCTCTTCCGGCGTCAACTCAATATGCCTGCCCAATTCCTGGTTGTATTTGCGGATTAGAATATTGGCCAGAATGAGTCCGTTGCGGTCTGAAAAGGAGACGTCATGTGATGTAAGGAAGAGATCTTTGAGGATAACCGTGAGAGCCCTTTGGGGCTCCTGCATCTCGGCAATAAGGTGTTGCAGGGCATTGAGAAAGGAGACCCGGTCCTCCCGGCCCATAATCTCTTTAAGGTAATGCCAGAGAAACTCAAAGACCCGTTTTTCATACTGGATGAATTCGGGAATATTTTTTTCAAATACCGCCCGCCTGAATCGCCCGGAATCATCAAAACAATCCCGCAGCAGCTTCACCAGATGTTTGGCCTCGGCAACGGTGATCCGAAAGTTCCGAGCCATGACCGAAAAGTCTTCTTCATCAAAGGTGATGGGATGGTGCGGCATCTGACGCATCTTTTTCTTGACCAGAGAACGGCGCTTGAAAAAGGAAAAAAGCGAGAGGATCTCTTTGTGCAACTTTACCGGTGCGGAGGCCTGTTTCTCTTTGTTTTTCTGCGGTAGGGAGATACCGCTTTCGGCAATATTGAAGGCGGCAAAGGTCTCATCGCTCACCACCTCCAGTCCCTTTTCTATATGGGAAAGAGCGTTTTTCTTGAGTGGGGCTTTGGCCTGTTTTTTTTCAATGAAATTGACAAAGTCCGAGGCCACGGAAAGTTTGTTTTGTAGGGTGGTGCCCACCAGGGAGCGGTAGCTCTCCTCATCAATGCTGTTGATGACCTCCGCGGATTTTTGCGGGCTCTCTCCATAGCTGGCAATGGCAAGCCGACAAAGCTTGGTCTGGTTTTCATCCTGCTTGGCGGCTTGGACTTCCCCCATGAGGCAACGGGTGTTGTTTACCTCAACGGGCGGTGGAGTGAGCTGCGCTTTGATGTTTTTAAAGGCGAACAGGGCATCAAAGACCGTGATAAAACTGTTTAAAGAGGCGGGTGCATCCGGTGCGTTCATCAGCTCTTTAACTTTGAAGACCAGGTTGCGGATGGTCGGCGGCTTCACCCGGTTAAAGGCCGCCAGCATGGTGAGATCGGGATTGGGGCGGTCATATTCATCAAAGACGATAAAGGGATTGTCCGCGCCGTTCACCTTTGGAAGTTCCCGATAATAACGGCAAAGGGTTTCCAGGCAGTGGGCGATTTCGGCAAGGGCCTTTTTGTCTCCCTTTTTAAAGTCCAGCTTCAGGCTCGTAATATTTAAAGAGCGCAGAACGGCAAAACTTTTTTGTAAAACACCGGGGAGCTGGGCCGTGGCACTGCCACCTCGTTTGGCCATGGCTTTCACCAAGGCCTGATTCAGGACCAGGTTGCCCGCAGTCACCTCAAAGTCGTACTCGGCCGTATCGCGCTCTTCGATGCCCGAGAGATAGCGGCCTTGAAAGCGGATGAGAAGGGTGGAGTCGAAATTCGGGTAGTCACAGAGCTTGTGGGCACTTTTTAGAAATGCGTGGCGCAAGGCCTCGATCTCATTGGGATCAGGGGCGCTCAGGCGGCTGGTCAGCAATAATTCCGTTACCGCGCTGACCGACTCCAGCAGCAGCGTTCTATAGTGGTCCAGCAGTTTTTCCTCTTCATCCAGCAGATGAAGAAGTCCGCCCTGGGGTTGCTCCGTGATTTCCGGTTGGTAACCGCTGTCTATCCCGCTCAGTTGCGCATAGAGTTCATTGGCCGCCTCGTCCAAGAGGATGTCTCTTTGGTTCCCGTTGCCCACTGTGCTTTCCCCCCCCATAATACATTATTCCCCATACCGCCCTACCTGTGGGTATAGTAAACCCCCATGAAGAGGGCAAGACAATTGTCTTGCCCTTTGCTGGAATGGGGGAAAGTATGTAGTGGGACCTTAAGGTTGATAGCTGATGCGGTAGATTGCCCCGGCGTAGTCGTCCGAGACCAGGAGTGAGCCGTCTGCCATAAGCTCTAAATCAACGGGGCGGCCCCAGACCTTACGCTGTTGGAGCCAACCTTGGGCAAATACCTCGTAGCTTACTGCCTTATTCCCGGCAAGGCGCACCAGGGTAATGCGGTAGCCAATGGGAACACTTCGGTTCCAGGAGCCGTGTTCAGCAATGAATATTTGGTTCCTGTACTCTTGGGGAAACATTTTTCCCGTATAAAATCGCATGCCAAGAGAGGCGACATGGGGGCCGAGTTCACGAGCCGGCGGGGTGAATTCTCCGCGCGGCATCTTGGCGGGCATCTGTGGGTCTGCAATGTCCTTGCCGTGCCAGTATGGGTAACCAAAGTGCATCCCTTTGCCTGGGGCGTGGTTGAGCTCGTCCGGTGGTAAATCATCGCCCAGCCAGTCCCGGCCGTTGTCGGTAAACCAAAGCTCCCGGGTCTGCGGGTGCCAGTCAAAACCCACCGTATTGCGCACCCCGCGGGCAAATACCTCAAGACCGCTGCCGTCCCGTCGCAGCCGATGGATAGCGGCATAAGGATCGCCCGGTTCACAGATGTTGCAGGGGGCACCCACCGGCACATAGAGTAAGCCGTCCGGGCCGAAACGGATAAACTTCCAGCCATGATGCGTTTTACTAGGGAAACTGTTGTTGATTACCTCGGGGCGACCCGGTTGGTGAAGATTTTTTTCGATGTTTTTAAAGCGCAGGATTCGGCTGACTTCGGCCACGTATAGATCACCGTCTTTAAATGCCACACCATTGGGACGGTTGAGGCCCTCCGCCACGGTGGTTATTGCCTCGGCCCGCTTGTCTCCGTCCTTGTCTTGGAGCGCGTACACCGTGCCGTTTTTTTTGTTGGTGCCGACAAAGAGAGTGCCGCCGGGGCTGAGGCTCATGGAGCGGGCATGGGGGACTTGCGTGGCATAACGGGTGATCCGAAATCCGGGCGGCAAGCGGATGTTCTCTAAAGAAAAATCACGGGCCTGGCCCAGGGAGGGAAGCAGGCAGCTGAGAAGCGTCGCGAGTTCAAGGGTGAGTATTTTTGCCCTGTTCATACCACAGGCACCATTGTGATTATTTATGCCGAAAGCGGCAAAACCGTTTTCCCTTTCTGTAATTGTATAGTGAAAAAGGGGAGGCTGCCTAAGCATTTCTTGCAGGAACAAGAAGCGGGAACCAACCCATCGACTGGAACTTGGGTGAGGACAGGGGAGATTGTTGCAGCAGTGCGTTTGCCAGAGCGTCGTTACGGGTAACTTATGAATTGGGGTGCAGGCAAACCAGGGTGGCCCCCCAGCTGCCGGCGGTTTCATCCGCCAGCTTGAAGGAGGCCACGATGGGGTCTTTTGCCAGCACGGAGTGTACGATACGGCGCAGGGTTCCCTTGCCCTTGCCGTGGATTATCCGCACCTGCAGGATGTTCTTTTCCCGGCAGGCAAGGAGGTATTCCGGCACCAGGTCCTTGACCTCCTTGGGATGAAAGGTATGCAGGTCCAGGGTGCCGTCAATGGGAATCTCGACAACGGGGATGTCCTGATCGTCTGCCATCACACTTATTTTTCTTTTTCCGCCTTATCGACGATGCAGTATATGCCTTCGCCCTTGAGGCCTGGTTTAAAGCAGCCGTTACAGGAGATGCAGGTGGCAGGGGAGGTGTCACCTTCCTGCCAGCGCTTGGCAAGATTGGGCTCACGGATAAATGGGCGGGAAAAGGCGACATAGTCCATGCCCGCACCCAGGGCCGCATTGATGACCTCAAGGCTGCGAAAACCGCCCACGGACATGACCGGGCAGTTGACCGCCTGTTTGATCTCTTTGGCAAGATCCAGGTTGAACCCTTCAAGCTCGGGCTTGTCGATCTTGACCCGAATGGGCCCTTCCTTACCCGAGGCGGAGGTGCCGCCGCTGACCTCGATGCTGTCGATGCCCTCACTAGCCAAAAGCTTTGCCGCGGCAAGGGCATCGGCCGCAGAGAGACCGCCCTCCAGGTTGTCGCTGCCGTTGAGCTTGACCAGCACCGGATAGTCGCTGCCCACCTCGCTACGTACCGCGCGATAGACTTCCATCAGAAAACGGGCCCGATTCTCCAATGAGCCGCCGTACTCATCGCTGCGCCGGTTGGTGAGTGGCGAGAGAAATTGATTGATCAGATACCCGTGGGCTGCATGGAGCTGAATCGCATCAAAGCCCCAGGCCTTGGCCCGGCGGGCGCCATCGGCAAATGCCTTAACGAGGTCGTTTATGTCATCTTGGGTCAGCTCGACCGGTACCTCTGGAAATTGTGCGACCTTTACCGCCGAAGGGGCCAAGGGCTGCCTGCCTGCCGTCTCGGTAGTAGTCTGACCTCCGGCATGAACGAGCTGGATGCATATCTTGCTGCCTCCTTCCTGGACCGCCTTGGTCATCTCCTGCATGCTCGCGGCAAAGTCGTCGGTGTGGATGCCCATCTTGCCGGGCAGCTGCTTGCCGTCCGGCCGGACAAAGGTATAGCCGGAGATAATCAATCCCACCCCGCCCTCGGCCAGGTCTTTATAGCAGTTGGTCAACTGGTTGGTCGGGCAGCCATTCGGGTCGCACATTCCCTCCCAGGTGGCGGAGCGGACAAGTCGGTTGTTCAAGGTCATGTTGTTGATGGTGGTTTGGTCGAAAAGGGCAGCCATAAGATCCTCCGAAAATATGTGGAAATTGAAAGGTTCAGTGCACCGTTTTTTGTTCACTTTGTCAAGGGGAATGGGCATGAAAAAAGGCAGCCTTAAAAAGCCGCCTTGGTTCGGTTTTGCTTGGATGTGGATCAATCTCAATGGACCTTATGGCCCATCTCTTCGTAGAGTTTATGCAGGCGACATTTCAGTTCTTTGAATTTTTCACTCCCTTCAGCTGAGATTCCGCGCGGTTCGCTGATGGAAAAAAGCTCGTTATGCAGTTTGTCGATATGGTGCTCAATGGATAAACAGCCCTTGTCGGCGCAACAGTGTTTGCAGCTGTCCGTGGAGCGGATTTCCTGCTCAATTGAACTGAGTGAATCTTCCAAGGCCTTTACAAAGAAACGGAATGACCCGACATCTTCTGTACTGTGGAGTAATGAGTTTCTGGCCGTCATAATCGTCACCCCCTTTTAAACGTGTCTTGTGCTCTGACAATAAAATAAGACAGTTTGCCGGTTAAAGTAAGGGGTGACTAATTTTTTTTATCAGGCTGACTGGGGAGGGTGCTGACGGATGTATTCGTACATAACCACGGAGGCGGCGATGCTGACATTGAGGCTCTGCACCCTGCCGTACTGATTGATCTTGAGGGGGATGATGCCGGGAAAATCCTCTTTGGCAAAGCTGAGGCCGAACTCCTCATGACCGAAGACAAAACCGCTTTTTTCCGGCAAAACGCTGTGCTGCAGGGTTTCGTCAACCTCGGGTTCAAGGGTGAACAGGGTGTAGCCCCGCTCGATCAGGGATGCATAGCAGGAGGAAAAAGCATCGTGGAATATTGTCGGCACCCATTTGAGTGCGCCCTTGGCCGGGCCCGGGTCAAAATAATCAATGCCGATCACATGGATCTCCTGGGCGCCGAAGGCCTCGCAGCTTCTGAATATCTTGCCGATATTAAATGACTTTTTTAGATTGTCGAGGATGACGATGTAGGGGAACGGTCCGGGCGTGGCCAGGTAGTTCTGGCGCCGCTGCTTTTCAAAGCGGCGCATGGTAAGCTCTTTATCGCGCCGGCGATTTTTTCGAATCTGGGACATAGTATATGAATATTGCCTAACAAGTATGGTGTTTTTGGATACAAGGCGAGCATAACAGCTTTTAAAAAATTTGGGGAGGGTATCCTCTTGTAGAGGACAGGGGAGCTGCAGGGGGGCGAACCTTATGCAATAGCCCCTCGCAATCCGCCCTGTCCGTGCTTACATTATTTTCATGTGTGAAAACAAAAGTTATATGGAAAGGTGTAAGGGCCTAGGCCGTATTGTAATGATCGGTGGTTTGTTTGCCCTTTTGCTGTTGCCTCTCAAGGGAACTGAGACCAAGGCCTTTTTCCCCCAAGATGCGGAGCAAAAAATTTCCCGGCAAATTTATCGAATCGCCTTGCGGGTCCATATTGCGAAAAGTAGCAGGCCGCCCCAAGAATTTGTGCCGATCTTCAAAGAGATAAATGATATCTGGTTGAATCAGGCCGGGATCTGTTTTGAGATTGAGGCCGTGGGCCATGATACACCCCATGAAGATGGGATCGATATGTGGTTTTCACCGGACCTCGGCTTTTACAATGGCTACTATGACGGCGAGTTCATCCAGATGAGCGATAACCCAGATCTTATTCCGGCCCGTAATCCTGCCCGCTCATCCGCCGCCCGCACTGCGGCCCATGAATTGGGGCATGCCCTGGGTCTGGGCCATAGACAGGAATCCGTTGACAACCTGATGGCCTCCAAGACCTACGGCTGGCAGTTGCAGCAGGATGAGGTGGATATGGCCCGGGAGGAGGCCGCCTTTTTTGCCCTGCCCGGGTCAGAGGCAAGGAGCTGTAATCCCCCAACGCTTCAACCGGCCCTGCGGCTGGCCCAAGAAAAAAAAGTTGATTGATCGCGGCCGGGAATTTTCAGCCATGAAGAGAGGAGGGTAGCGAGGTGTTCGCAAAGATTCACTATCTCTGGGTGCCTTGCTTTTACCTGCTGGTGGCCTTGGCCGGCAAGTTTTTTGCCGCCCAGGGTGCCGAGTGGTATCCCACCCTGGTCAAGCCGGAGTATACTCCTTCCGGCACCTTTATCGGCCTGGTCTGGCCGGCCATCTTTATCCTGACTGCCTACTCGCTCATTACCTTTATCAACGAGGCCCGCCCCAGCCCGCTCTTCGGCATCGTGATCCGGCTCTATCTCGTGAACGGCATCATGAACGCGGCCTGGAGTTTTATCTTCTTCACCGCCCAACAATTGAGCTTTGCCGTGCTCGCTGCCGTGGCCATTGCCGGGTCGGTCTGCCTGATCATGATCCTGGCCCGGGCCCACTCCTATAAGGCGGCTATCCTGCTCCTGCCTTATTTTGCCTGGTCCTCCCTTGGCGCCCTGCTGAGTTACGATATCTTCCGGCTCAACCCCTAACCTGTCCTTTTAATCTTGGTTTCATCCATTGCCACAGGCAATGCCCTATATTTTTTCGAGTTTAGCCTAGTAAAATATAGGTTCTTCGCAGATTAGCGGGAAAGTTGAGAATAGAAACAGCGGAAAGGTTAA
>CAYLQA010000012.1:0-68619 GCA_964385695.1 uncultured Desulfobulbia bacterium
AAGGCGATTTATCCTCATTAAATCAAATAATTAGCTCCGCGTGGACAGACACTAGCTATCTAGGACGCTCCCCCTTTAGCCACCCTCCGGCACAATCCGGTAGTTTTTTACTGACTCCTCTTTCCTCACCAATATTATCTCTTTGCACATATTGAAAAACTCAGGGTGAATCTATATGCTGAGATTACCTACACAACTGCACCTTGAGCTTAAGGGCCAAAGGAAAAACCTATTCACGCCATGCCATATCAGCACAGGATAGAAAATAACGTTGTTTACTTTGAGGCATCTGACAGGTTCACCTTTGAGGACCTGATGTCGTGCATCCAAAAAGTTTTTCAGGATGAAAATTACGTGAAAGACTCAAAACATGTCGTTGACCTGCTCAAAGTGACAAATTTTGTTACGGACATGGACACGTTCCCCGGCTCGCCTGCTTCCGACATAGATGTTGCAGTCGTCCGCATAGCGGCAGAAGCTGCGCCCTCTTCTTTCCAGCTCCTTGTCCAGGTCATCAAGCAGTATGTTCGACAACAAGGGTGACAGCGGACCGCCTTGTGGCGTACCCTTCGGCGTCCGACATGTTATCCCGCCAATCATGACTCCTGCATGTAAATAGGCCCGCACCAGGTGAAGCATCTTCTTACCCTTCACCTTACGGCCAACTCTGGCAATCAGGGTATCATGATTGACTTCATCGAAAAATTGCGCCAGGTCCATATCCACAACCCAACGTTTCCCGCCATGCTGGTACTCCTTTGCCTTCAGCACTGCCTGATGGGCATTCCTCCCAGGCCGGAAACCATAGCTGTTATCGGAAAACGCAGGCTCAAACAGTGGGCTGAGAACTTGGTGCATTGCCTGCTGAATCAGACGGTCAAGAACCGTTGGAACACCCAAAAGCCTTGTTCCTCCATCCGCTTTGGGGATTTTAACCCGGAGAACCGGCTTAGGACGGTAGGTCCCGTTCAACAACTGCTCTTTGATAAAATTCCAGTTGCAGTGCAGATATCCTTGGATGTTCGTTGACGGTTATTTTATCAATGCCGCCGCTCCTTTGTTCTGCTTGACGCGACGATAGGCCTTCACCATGTTATCGCGCTCGACCATACGCTCGAGCAAACACTGAGCTTCAGGGATGGCGTGTTCCTCCGTCAATGTATGCCTTGGCATACTCATACATACCCTCTCGGATTCCGTCCGATACTATCCGTATGAGCTCAGACCATCTCAGATCTGTCTTCTATGCCTCCAGTCACATCACAACAAAAGTTTCCATTCCTTAACGTAAAGTTCGGTCCTTCATCTGTGATCGATTCAGACTACTATGACCTCGGCTGACTTCTCATGTTGCATCCTGTCACCTCGCGACAACAGTAGCACATTGGCATAACATGAGACCTCCCCGGGTAATGCGCACCCACCGTCACGCTTATACCCGCCGCATCTACAGCCATTCTTTCCGTACAGGTATCGGACTTTAGAGATAGTTGCCTCCTCATCCGGAATGACTGCCTCATATGCGATTTCTGTTCGTCGGGCCAGCGCTTTGCTTACAGCTTCCTTCAACCAACACCTCGCGATATTGACCTTGCCGTTCAGCTAAAACTTCCCCCTATCGGGCGTGTAGAGGACTTTCACCTCCAAGTGGATGCGCCCTACCGGGCGCACAACCAAATAAAACCGCCTCCGTTGCCGAAGGCGGTTCTCACGCTGTATAGTCATCAGCAACCCGGCTATCCCTAAGGACCCCCAGCTTTGCCCTTTTCTATTTTCTATTTTCTATTTTCTATTTTCTATTTTCTATTTTCTATTTTCTCAAAAATATTAGACAACAACAGTCTCAACAATACAATACGGAAAAAATACGGGCCATCACGCCATACGGGCCTTACTTCTCGCTCTCAATCTCGCGAACAGAGGGAAACGGACGGTTAGGGGAAAACTCCACCCAATAGCCGAAGCGATCATTCTCGGGGAGAAAAAATTCGACCATCAGTGGCCTGGATGGGCCAAATGGGGTAAAATCGACATCTATTTCGTGTTGGGAGGTAAACTCGTTCTCATAGGGTTTCCACCGCATTACTACACGGTCGTTGTCCAAGAACCTTTTCTTGACCAACGGATCATCTACCTCCTTGTACTCTTTCTCGAACAAAACAAGGCAGACATAACTCTGCTTCGCAAAATCAAGCCGCAGCCGGTACTTACCGCTGCCGTAGGCAGCCTGTTCGGCAAGCCATTGCAGGACGTTGCGGAAGCGCACCGCCTCCTGCCGCACCGCCTGGCGATTGTCGGGCATCAGGTTAGGTAGGCCCACGCCAATGATGACGGAAAGGATAATGAGCACCACGAGGATTTCCATCAGGGTAAAACCAAGGACGGAGTTGCCAGGCCCCCTCCCCCTGGCGGGATGTCGCCACATCGTGGTGCCTCTTCTCACGGTGTTAGACATGCAGCGATTGAAACACTCCCCAAAGGGGGAAAAATGATGGCCATACTTTTATCTCTGCCCTTACCCACGACCAAACACGCGCATCATTGCTGCTCCAGGTCCCAGGAGTAGATATCGGCGTTCTTGCCTTCCCCACCTGCTTCACCATCAACACCGTAGGAAACGATATCATACTGATTATGCACACCGGGTGAAAGATAAATATACGGGTTTCCCCACGGATCAGGGGAAACCTTGCCCAGATACCCTTCCGGCTTCCAACGCTTGGGCACCGGCTCAGTGGTGGGCTTGTTCACCAAGGCCTCTAACCCCTGGTCGCTGGTGGGGTAACGGTGGTTATCCAGCCGGTACAACTCGAGGGCCTGGCTGATAGCCTGGATATCCAAGGCCGCCTTGGTACGCCGGGCCTCATCCGGCCTCTCCATGACGCGGGGCACAATCAGGGTGGCCAGAATCCCGAGAATAACGATGACGACCATGATCTCAATAAGGGTAAAACCGGAAGCATTCCCCATATGTTTTATTGCCGGGTTTCTATCGCCCAGGCCTCTCACTGCCTTATTCATAATAAGCGTCCTTTATTTACTCGACTCTGGTTAATCCAACCAGAAATTATTCATTTCCAGGGTATCCTGAACAAGATAGCGGCCGTTTTCCCTTTGCACAAGTTTTCCCAGAAAAATTTCCGACCTTTCATGGATCAGGCGGTCAACGGTCATCCAAAACCCCCAAAGCACCCCATGCTTTTGCGCTGCGTGTAGCGCATATGCGGAACAGGACGGAAACGACGGGCAACGATCCCCGTCGATTGGGCTGAGATTATTCTGGTAAAAACGGATGCCCCGGACGAACCAACTCCCCTGCCCGCCAGAGGCCGACTTATTTTTATCACCACTCTCCTGCACCGGCCTGTACGCCAGAGGATTGCATGAGACAGGGGCAGGCAGGCAGAGGAGTATGGCAAGAAGCACGAAGGTAGACCGCATCAAAACTTCACCTGAAAGCTCAACCCTTTAAAGGGAAGTGCACCTTGCGGCCCCAGGTAGGGCATGAACGACTCATAAAACTCATCCTCCCGGTCCTTGTTGTACTTGTGGGCCATGCTTACGGAACTGTAAACAGTACCGGAATACCAGCCGAGCTCCACCAGGGTGAGAATAGCACCAAGAAGATCATGCCCCTCATCAAAGGACTCAAGCGCCGCGCCGATCATGAGGCCGTTTGACAAAAAGGCAAAGCCGGCATCCCTTGTTCTGCCCAGGTAGGCGTGACCGGCTCCGGGCAGCACACCGCTCAGCAGCCCGGCAAGCAGTGGACTTTTCTTTTTGGGCGGTGGAGAATTCGCAAAAGCCTCAAGGAGTACGTCGCTCTGCCTGGCAAGTTGCGGCTCTTTCAGGTCGGCCAGAATATCCTGACCTAAAGCCTTTTCCCCCTCCCGCAAGGCAAGCCAGGCAAGACGCATCTTTGCCTGCTCTGCAAAGAGAGAATGGGGATATGCCCCCACAAGCTGGGCATAACGTTTTTTCGCCTCATCAAGATCACCAGCCTCTTCATAGATCCGGCCCAGACGGAATACTCCCTGCGCTATTCGCCCGCTCTGCGGAAACGCCGCTCCGAACTCGGCATAGGCGCGCAGGGCCCCATCGATCTCACCGTTTTTTTCAAGGCAGACAGCCAGTCCAAACAGCGCTTCCTCCTGGTACGCAAAGTCATGCCCCGGAAGGTTGGCGACAAAATGAAGGTAACGTTTATACTCGGTGGCGGCCCGGCTGTAATCACCCTCCTTTTCAAGCGATTGAGCAAAACGGAAGACCGCAGGCGGGGCCATGACATTGAATTCCGCCCCAGCAGGCCGACTCCAGCAACAAATCAAAAAAAGCAACATTGCGCAAACGATTCGCCCCATAGCGACATTACCTGATCAACTGGTTCATCTCAAAGATAGGAAGCAATACCGCCACAACAACATAGGCGACAATGGCGCCGAGAATCAGGACGATAGCGGGCTCCATAAAATTCATGATCCGCTCGGTTGTGCGCTGCATATTCTCATCCTGCATCCGGGCAATACGCTCCAGCATTTTTTCAAGGTTGCCCGCCTGTTCCCCTGTCTGGATCATGCGTAATGAAATCTCAGCCACAAGATCCGTGCCCGCCAATGCTTGGGCAATGCCCTCACCCTGCTCCACTCTCCTGACTACCTTTTTCATACGCTGGGCCATAAGTAAGAATCCCGTAGTTTTGGCAGCCACCTGAAGACTGCGCAAAACCGGAACGCCACTTGTAAGCAACAGCCCCAAGGTCTGTGTAAGGCGCAAGGTAACCAGTTGCCGCAGGTAGGTTTTAAAAAAGGGCAGCCGGAATAAACGATCCTCAAACTTGAGCCTCCCCTGCCTCGTCTTAATTCTGCAAACAAGCGCCAGGCTTGAGACTCCGAGGCCAACGGCAAGAACAACGCCCCACTCACTGACCAGTCGGCTCAAGACTATCAACGATCTGGTCAGCAACGGCAGGGCCTGATTTGAGTCCTGAAACATGATAACAATTTTTGGAACCACAACGGACAAAAGGAATGAAACAACCACCAGCCCGGTGGTCAGTAAGACGAGAGGGTAAATCATGGCACTGATTAAACGCCCGCGCAAGCGCTGTTGATTTTCCATAATCCCGGCAAGCCGTTCCAAAACGGTTTCCAGAGCGCCGCTCGCCTCTCCAGCCTCAACGAGGCTACGGTAGGTTGGGGAAAAGGTCTCGGGGTAAAGGGCTAGGGCGGCGGACAACGACTGCCCCTCCACCACGGCATTACGAATATCCACGATCATTCCGCGTGAAGAGTGAGATTGCAATTGTTCTTCAACGCTCCGCAGGGCATTGACCACGGAAAACCCCGCCGCAAGCAAGCCGGCAAGCTGCCGGGTAAAAATGATGATCTCCTGAGAATTCGGACGCTGGCGGTAGGCAAAGAGTTTTTTCAACGCTCCTTGCCTGCGTGGGCCATCCAACGAAGGATGCCTGGCCTGTTGTTGCAGAAGCTCGGTGGGATAAATTTTCTTACTTTTCAGGATACGACGCGCCTCACGCTCTGACTCTGCGTCTAGAACACCCCGCACTTTCTTTTCGTCCCCAACCCGAATTCCCGTATAACGAAAAACTGCCATTACACAGCCTCATTCAAATCCTGGGTAACGCGCAGTACCTCCTCGATACTTGTCTTGCCCTGCCTGGCCAGATTAATACCCGCCTTACGTAGCGGCACCATGCCCTCTTTCAGGGCCTGCTTCCTGAGCTGATACTCAGGCTCTCGGCGGTCAATACGCTCAAGAATGGAGTCGCTAATGGTCAACAGTTCAAAAATGGCGGTTCGGCCACGATAACCTGTCCCTATACAATGATCACACCCCCTGGGCCGGTAAAACTCCACCCCTGCCATCTCCCCATCGGCACCGTCGGCAAAGAGCTGTTGCAACACCTCGGGGGAAGGCTCATAGGCGTCTTTGCAATGGTCGCAGAGCAAACGGACCAGGCGTTGGGCAACAACCCCCTCTAGGGAAGAACTGACCAGAAAAGGCTCAATCCCCATATCTATCAGGCGGGTGATTGCCCCAATGCTGTCATTGGTATGCAGAGTAGAGAGAACAAGGTGGCCCGTAAGGCTTGCCTGAATCGAGATATCCGCTGTTTCAAGATCACGGATCTCACCAACCATTATGATATCGGGGTCCTGTCGCAGGATGGAGCGTAAGCCGCTGGCAAAGGTGAGCCCTATTTTCGGGTTGACCTGGATCTGCCCCACCCCGGGCAGAGAATACTCGATGGGGTCCTCCACCGTGATTATGTTCTTTTCCGGGGTATTTATCTTGTTCAAGGCCGCATACAGTGTGGTGCTCTTACCACTACCGGTCGGCCCTGTTACCAGCAGGATTCCGTAGCTTCTGGCAAGCCGCTTATCTAGCCATGCAGCCTGTTCTTCGGTAAAACCAAGGTCGGCGAAATCACCGAGTTTTTTATCCTTGCGCAATAACCGCAAGACAATACGCTCACCATGGGAGGTGGGTAAAACAGAAACACGCACATCTACCTCCCGCTGGCCGACCTGCACCCGCATGCCTCCGTCCTGAGGAAGCCTTTTTTCTGCAATATTTAGCCCTGCCATAACTTTGATACGCGACATCAAAGGCGCCTGCACCGGTTTGGGAGGCCTGAGCATATTATGAAGAATGCCGTCTACCCGGAAGCGAACCACGATATCATTCTCAAAGGGCTCGACATGGATATCCGAAGCATTATCGCGCGTAGCCTCAATAATGAGGGTGTTCACCAGTTGGATAATCGGCGCATCATCCTCTGACTCAAGCAGATCGCTACGCTCTGCTATCTCATGGACGAGGGAGGAAAAGGACATTTCTCCAAGGATCTGCTCGGCTTCAAGGGGTGATTCGCCCTTCTCGTAAAGCTGCTGCAAAATATGGAGGAACTGATCGGACGCCACCGGAACAGGCCGCACCGGCAGTTCGGCACGCATACGGTATTCATCAAGGGCAAATGGATCTGTTTCCTCGCTCACCAGCACCTCGATTGCCCCGTTGCTGATCCTTACCGGTAAGAGCTGGAATCGCTTTGCCTGACCAAAGGCAAGTTGCCGGACAATATCCTGATCCGCCTCGGCTATCAGTTGTTCAATGGCACCGGTCATGTCAGGAATTCCTATTTTTACCGTGCAGGGGAGATGGGCAATTGCGAAGGAAGGGGTGAGGCGCTCATATCAGGCAAGATATCCGAGCCATGGCCGCTCCTTTCTTGCCACCCGTCACGTAGGGTTTCATATTTTTTCTCACTGATGGCAAGAAGATCGTCATAGGTGTTGATAATGACCGGCCGTAAAAAAACCATCATATTCCGCTTGGTGCTGGAACGACTGGTATTTTTAAACAACTCTCCCACGCCATAGAGGCCGCCCAAACAAGGAACCATGTTGACCTGCTGTGTGGTATCCTCGCTGATTAGACCGCCCAGCACCACCATGTGACCATTATTCAACATGACCGTGGTCTGAATAGAACGCTTATTGGTAACTACATCTGTTTCATCAGCGCCGATGATTATCGACGGCGCCAGGCTCGACTGCTCCTGGTAAACGGTTAAACGAACCTTACTCCCTTCCAGTATCTGTGGAGTAACTTGGAGCTTGAGCCCGACATCCTTTCGTTCAATGGTGGTTATGGTATTGGTGCCGGTATTGGATCCGGTTCTAAAAGGCACGTTCTGGCCCACTAAAATTTCAGCCTGCTCGTTATCTACAACCAAGATATTCGGCGTAGAGAGCACATTGATATCAGAATCGTTTTGCAGGGCCCGCACCAAGGCACCAAGGTTTAAAAACTCTGTCCCACCATAAGTCACTGTGCCTTTGACAAAACCTAAAGCCAGGCCAGACGCACTGGCAAGCGGGTTGTTGGCCGGATCGTTAATCGCACTGAAGGTTGAGGAGTTGATCGTACCAAAATTCGTGCCGCCAAAGGCAGTTATTGATTCATTACTTAAGCTCTCAGGGCTGCGCCATTCAATACCGAAATCCACCCCCCTTTCCGCTGACATTTCAAGCACCAACGCCTCAACATATACCTGAAGCTGGCGCACGTCCAATCCTTCAATAATTGGAAGCAGCAGCTCGTAGTCATGGGGGGTTGCGGAAATCACCAAGCTATTAGAGGTAGCCTCACCAACCACACTAATATTCTTTGAGAATGAAGTGGACTGCTCTCCAGCGCCCGCCCCCTTTACTTTGCCGATAAGCTCTGTCAACACCTTGGCAATAACATCCGCTTTGGCATTTTTCGGATAATAGATATGCAAGTTGCCCTGCCCGATTTTTGCACGCGTATCAAGCTTTGCTATTATGTCACCGATCCCGTTGTGTCGCTCACGGGGAGCGACAACCAGCAAGGTATTGGTTCTGACATCGGAAAAGATACGGATGGATGGCAAGCCTTTGGGTTGCTGGGCGTTGAAGTCGGCATAAACAGAATTCACAATCTTTTCTACCTGGGCAGCGTTGCCATACATGAGAGGAAACAGCTTCCAGGCACCGATGGCCCTCGGAACATCAAGGCTCTTAATAATGGAGGAAAGTTTACGCACTGTCGCGGCTGAATCAGTGACAATAATGGCATTATTAGGAATTGATGCGACGATTATACCCCAATTATGAATTAGGGGCTTGAGCAGTGGTACCAAAACATTGGCATTAGCATGTTCCAAGTAGCTCAGGCGACAGACCACCTCATCCTCACCCTTAGGACCGCCCTCCACCTCGGCTACCGATGCACCCTCGGTTTTCGCCTGATTCTCAGGAACAATTTTATAAATATTACCGCTTTCAATAACGCTGTAATGATAGACGCTCAATACCGATTGGAATACGGCAAATGCTTCATCAACACTGATAGGGGACGGAGTGCTAATTGTCACCTTACCCTTTAGCTTTTCATCAACCACCATGTTTTTACCGGTCATTTCAGAAACAAACCGGACAACTTGCCTGAGTTCGACATCCTGAAAATCCATGGATACAAGTTGCTCTGTCTTGGGCTCGGACTCCTGGCCATGGACAATCGCACTGAAAAAACAAAAAACCAGGCAACCAAGTAAAAAACCCGCAAAACAGCGGTATCTGGCTAAATTTATCCTCATCGTCTTCACACCTTTACTAGTATTTTGCTCCGTCACACCCGGTCAATCAATCTGTACAGTAACACTGCGGGGAGCACCTTCTCGAATAAGGTCAATGTTGATATTATTCAACTTTTCAAGGCTGCGGATCATCTTACTAACAGCAGCAGCGTCATTGACAGGGACCCCATTTACTTTTTCGATAACATCCCCACTGGAGATGCCAAACTCATGGATATTTTTATTTTCAGGGGAAAATTGCAGCCGGTAACCTAGCGACTTATCTCCCTGGTAATATGGTGAGATATTTACCCCTTTTATAAGTTGTTTCCCTTGGCGCAAAAGCTCTGTGTAACGTTGCCGACTCATTGCCAAGCCAACCCCGGGACGAGCAGATGAAGCTGCTTGCCCTTCCCCCTTTATCCCACCCTTTTTCAAAACAGCCGCGTCGATCGACATGGAAATAATTTCGTATCGGCCGTTACGCAGAAAGAAAACGGCATTGCGCTCAATTTTCTCTAAAATTGCATTATCAACCTCATCGCCAAGCCTGAGGTAAAGAGGGGCTTGCGGCTTCTTACTCTTCACCAGGACTGCTTGTGATTTTCCACCAGGCACAATGAAGGTTCCAATAAGTACTAAATCCAGTGTGGAAGGAACTGCGACAATGGCTGTCTTTTCCTTGTTGGCCCGACCTAAACTACCTCCCCCCCACGGATTATGACGCTCAAGGCTCCTCATGATTTCCTGAACCGTAACAAGCTTGTTTTTTTGTGGAGATACCTGTTGTTTGATTTCCGCTTGGGGCACAGATCCAGCATTGAAGAATGTTATGTTCCACCAGGCAAAATAGGAAAGATAAAAAGCGGCAAGGCAAAGCAGGATGAGAAATACCAGGCGTGACGCCCACCTATTCAGGCGCAGTGTATCCTGCATTATTGAACTTATAACCTCTACGACAATGGAAAAGGACATTTTATAATATCTATATTCAGGATCTGAAATTAGGCTCTGCCCGAACAAATAAGGCAAAGACTATCAAACTCACTTCAACCTATACTCATATCTAGCTAAATTTACATGAAAAATCTCTAAAAGTCAGTTAAATATTTCCCTTGTTTACTTAATGCATTTGCTGTTTTCAGAAAAAAGAGCGAGCCCCTAACGAGGCCCGCTCTTTTAAACAAACGTATGTGGTTGAAGCGATCAAAAAACTTCGTTTTTTAAGGCCTTACGCCTTGTCATCAGCAAAAGTCCAGCACCAAACAACAGACCACCAATCAGAAGTTGCATCAAAAATGACGCCTTAACCAAGAACCAGCTCAAGCCAATAAGGGGCAACAGAAGCACACGGGTAACTGCGCGTAGACTATCATGATCACGCAACCAGTCAGCCAGGGGTGGTGAGTAGGTGTAATACTGATGAACAAACCATTGCCCTGCAGCGTTTGGCAAAAGAATACGATCACGGAACATGCGAAGCAGCATGACATGGGGCTCTTGATATGAGCCGAATGCCGCCGTGGCTATGAAACAGCCTCCACCACCACTGCCAAGGCTGACACTTGGCGATGAGACCGAGCCTCCAACACCAAATACTGACAGGTTGTTCACTTTGAACAGTACCACTCCTCGCAAGTAATCGACTTCAATGATGTCCGATGTTGGAACGACACTGGTGTTACCAGCCTCAAAATCAGTAAGGGTTGATGCGTGGTAGATCACATAGCTTCCACCTTCCAATCCGCCAGGAGCAACAATCTCCGTATCGAACGGGAGGCCAATCTGTATTTCGCTCAATACTGTGTTGCCGGCATCAAGTGTTTCTAACTCATTACTGGCATTAACAATATTAAGTGAAACTTCGACAACTTGGTTGCCTGTGGCAGCAGCCGCGGTTGAGCTTGTAGTGTCAACATCAAGTACATTCACAACAACACTTGCGGTAGTGTATGTCCCACCAGTAACGGCCGTTGCGTCTATACCATCAGCTGGAAGCTGGACAGACACCTCCTGAATTATCGCATCAGGATCATTGGTTGCAACAGTATTGCCACTTGCATCAGAATCAAAGGTCACCTCAAAGCCGGCAGCAAGGTCAACCTCTAAGGTCCCAGTAGGACGATCAGTGGTCACAGAGGCCTGCTCAGCTGCCTTGTATTCATGGGTAAAGACAATGCCGGACCCATCGCTTAAGAACAGCGTCATATCCTGGTCAACAGCAAAGGTGGCAGCCCATTTCAGTGCTGCAGGGGAACTTTCTGTTGAAGGAGTCACTGCGTTACCGCTACTGTCCTTGGCTGTTACGCTGTATCCGCTACTCAGATCCGTACCGTTGGCTTCGGAGTAGGTAAATACCGGTCCGGCAGCAACGGCTACCTCGTACTTCTTGGCTGCTGCCAGGGCCAGGGTAACACTTGAAATATTCCCTCCTGAAAGGTCAAATCCAGCCGCACTGTTATCATTGACAGCAGACTTATATCCCGTAGCCACAGCCACAACCTTGGTATAGGTATGTGCACTATCCAGTCCTATGCTATATGCATCGGTAGAAGTCCCTCCACCGGTCACCAGCACAGGTCCAACCTCTACTGTGGTGCTGCCGTCAAGGTAGTAGGCATAAACCTTGGCAGTATGACCGGAAGCCAAGCCAGTCACATTACCGGAAATAGTTCCGCCTTCAGCAGTAAGCACAAAAGTTGTGGTGTTTGCGGTGCTGCCGCTCTGAATAAAGTCAGCACCTGCCATCGATGAAGTTATATACCCTGTTGCACCAACCAGGAACACATAATGGCCGGAGCTCTTCAGCGGCATACTGATACTGAAACTGCCGTCTGAAGCAGAGGTAGTTGAGTAAAGGCCACCGCTCGTAGTCAAAATGTTATTGGCGGTGATAGTGGCACCACTTACTGCACTTCCGCTGCTATCAACAACCACGCCGCTGTATACGGCAACGGGCATAATGTGCAGTTCAGCGCTTGAAGCAGCAGCCAGCGCACTCTGCGTTGCATTGGTCGCTTTCACTGTAAATGCTGTAATCAAAGCTACGTCTGCCGGAGTAATGCTGCTTGAAGCAGGGTTACCGTTTGCAGTGTCACTTGCAGCCGTAACTGATGCTGTCACGGTCGCAATGCTTGCACCAGTATCCTCTACCCCGGCGCTGTCGAGGACAACGAGCGTAATGCTGTCACCTGCAGCCGCCCCTGTAACAGTAATACTCTGTGTAGAATCAGTTTCCAGGATATTCACCTGGGAAGCCTTTACAGACATCGGAACAGTGATTGTCACAGTATGGGTTAAGGAAGTGGTGCTATCCGTAATGGTTACCGTATGGTCTCCGGCAAATGCACCGGTGGTCGGAGCAGTAAAGGTATAGGTACCGTCACCATTATCGGTGATGGTCGCAGTGCCAGATCCTGTGGGGCTGGCAGATACCGCTACACTGTAGTTGCCGCTACCGCCGGCAGGTGTAAGCTTCAGGGTACTGCCACTTGCAACAGTTTGTGCGGCCGTAATTGCAGTCCCGCCAGCACTGGCGCTTATGGGCTGATTAACGTTCACACTCACTGTGGTTGTAATATTCGAGTAAGTGGAATCAGCAACGGTGATAGTGGCCGTACCGGCTGCAACAGCAGTCAGAACCCCGCTGGAGTCAACGCCCGCAACTGATGTGTCACTGGAGCTGTAGGTATAGCTTCCCTTACCTCCGGTAACACTTATGGTGGAGGTGTTGTTGCTGTCTGTATCCAAGTACACTGTTGCAGCACTGGTGACAGACAATGGCGCTACGACCTCGATTGTCGCAGTTGTTACGCTGTTTGAAGTTGTTGTGCCATTATAGGTCACACCATCATCAATGGTAACGGTAAAGGTACCAGTGGCAACAGCGCTAATGAGTCCTGCGCTGTCTACCGTTGCAACGCTGGTGTCACTGCTTGTGTAATTGTAGGTGCCGTCTCCTCCGGTGGTCACCAACTGCAAAGTACTGCTGGTGGTCATACCGGTGGCTGTACTCATTGAAGTTGCCATCGCATCGTACACGTTTATAGACGCAGTGGCCGTAACAGGCGTGCTGCCAACGGTATCGGAAACGGTCAGGGTGTCAGTGCTTGCACTGGAGGCTGCCGTATAGGTTCCACCCGTGGCGCTTGTCGCACTCAAAGCGCCGGAGGCACTGCTGCCAAGTGACCAGGTCGGGCTGCTGCCGCCGGTTAAGGTAAAGGTATAAGCTTCATCAGCCAACAGGTTGACCGCAGTCAAATCAAGGCCAAAGGGGACGAAGTTAACATCCGCAGTATCGGAGGTAAGCCCCGTGGCGCTCGCTGTGATAGTAAGATCCGGGTCGGTTCCAGGATCGACACCATTTTGGTCAGTTGTGGTCAGGGTAGCTGTGCCTACACCATTACTCGGTGTCAAGGTCGTTGCGTCTAAGGAACCAAGGGTTCCATCACTCAAAGCCAAAGTGATAGAGTCAGTCGCACTGGTGACAGTATTTCCATACTGGTCAACAATAGTAGCGGTAACACCAACGGTTGAGATGGCATCGTCAGATACCTGTGCCGCTGAAACACTAAGGTTGAGAGCTGTGGCCGTGTCAGCCGTTCCTGTGCCGGTAAAGGTAGCAGAAACACTGTCAACGGTTGCAGTCACCGTATTCGTTCCTGCAGTCGTGCCAAGGGTCAAAGTAGTACTTGCCTGTCCACTGCTATCTGTAGTTCCAGAAGCTGAACTGAGCGAACCACCGCCGGAAGCAACGGCAAAGGTCACGGTAGCACCGGAAACAGCGTTGCTATTGCTGTCAGTCACCGTTACGGTAAAGGGTTGGGCAAGTGCTGTACCAACCGTTCCGGTCTGGCTGTCATTTGTTTTAGCAATATTGGCAGCAGAACCAGCTGTCGCTGTTATGGTAAATGTCTTTGATGTATAGCCTGTGGCGGAAACCGTCACATTCTGGGATCCAGCAGTCGAAGCAAGAGTCAGTGCGGATGCTGTTGCAATACCGCTACTGTCAGTCGTTACTGTTTGAGTATTCGTCCCTGATGAAGCAAAACTGGCGCCAGACGGAGCAGTGAATGTGACACTCACTCCACTGTCCGCAGTACTGCCGGTCGCCAAGGTCACTGAAAGTGCAGTTGATAAGGCTGATCCTGCAGTACCAGTTTGGTTGTCGCCTGCAGTCAAGGTAATCGTTGGTTCAACAATGCTTATAGCAGCATCTCCTTGGGTATAGTTCGCAGGAGTTGAGCCGCTGTTATCTGAAACTGCAATTACCTTACCGGTTACAGTCGAAGTACCTACAGTTGCACCACTTTTAACTGTCAAAGTAACGGTAAACAGATCATAATCCGCAATGACAGCGCCACTCTGATTATATGAACTCAAACGGGTGTTGTTGACATACGTTTTACCAGCTGTACCAAAAAGCGGATCGCCAGATGTATCGCTGTCACTTACCCTCAGTTCGAAAAGGTCAGTCGAGCCAGAGGTGACAATGGTCAAGCTCCCATTATCGTCGTTTTGCTCGTTACCAAAGGTACCATCTAGATAGGCCGTACCATGCGGATCATTATCTCCAGCTGTCCCCAGTGACGATGAGGCATCCAGGGCAAAGGTATCTGTATCCCATTGAAGGATTACACCTGCAGAGTTAAGAATCGTTGCGTCAGTTGCGTCTACCTTGACAGTAAATGTCACATTGTCACCAGCCTGAGCTGATGTCGCATTGGGTGTGACAGTTATTGCCCCGCCGGCTGCAAAAGCCGATGAGGTAAAAAACAAAACACTCATGAATACCCAAAACTGAGACAACCTTCGTTTCAAGTTTTTGCATCTCGTATGACTTGAGTTTAGCCCCTTCATACCTCTCTCCTATCTCTATGTAATTAATTATATTTTTTACACAATTTTATTAGGGAGTCAGCGCGTCAATAGCCGACACAACCTCGGCGTCGGTATATGCGCCTGATGTCCCAGATCCACCTACACCTGTCGGAAGCACGACCCCGGTTGCAACGGTACCAGCACCAGTCAACCGGCGCTGAATCATCAAGCCATCATTCGCATCTGCGTCAGAGTCGCCGTCGACATCTAATGCCGTTGAAAAGGAGTCAATTGCCGCCACTATTTCCGCGTCTGTTCTGGCGCCTGATGTTCCAGAACCACCAACAGCTGTTGGTAATACAATACCAGTGGAAACAGTCCCGGCACCAGTGAGACGACGTTGTACCATCAGGCCGTCATTAGCATCCCCATCTCCATCGCCATCAACATCTAAGGTGGCACAAGTACTTCCTGTAGCTGTCACTGTAACGCTTGCAGCGGAAGCACTGTCCTGTTTACCGTCGTTTACAGTCAGACTTGCAACATAATCTCCGGCACAGCTCGGTGTAAAAGTCGGCTGTGAGGCTGTAGTTGACGAAAGTGTATCGCTGGATCCGGCTGGTGTTGTCAAAGTCCATGCATATGTCAAAGTGTCACCAGTATCAGTGTCGCTCGACGCTGTTCCGTCAAGGGTCACCAGTGTACCGGCTGTAACGGATGTGGAACTGGCACTTGCCGAGGCAGTGGGTTTTGTGTTTGCTGTTACTACCATAGAGTCAGCAGTTGAGTCGACAGTTCCGTCATTCACTGTGAGTGAAATTGTATATTCGCCTGCAATGTCCGGTGTGAATGTAGCTGTAGTATCGGTTGTCGCAGTTTGATTAATGCTTGCTGAACCTGTAGAAAGGCTTGAACCGGTTGGCAAACTCGTAATTGACCAACTGTAGGTAAGCGCATCACTATCCGAATCTGCTGATTGGCTTCCGTTCAGAGTTACCTGACTTGTTGGAGTTACTGTTTGGTCTGAACCGGCATTGGCAGTGGGGGGATTATTTGCTGTGGATGATACGGTTACTGCAACAGTGTCGGCAAGACTATCTTCAAAACCGTCGTTGACGACCAGTGAAAACTCATAGGAACCTGCTGTATTGAGGGTAAGCGTCTTTGTTGAGCCGGAAAATGTTGATGCCTGGCTACTCCCGCTGGGCTGAGTCGCAGTAGTCCAGCTATAACTTGCTAATGTATCGCCGTCTGGGTCAGATGAACTTGTACCGTCCAAATTCAAGGTGACAGTGCTTCCACTAAGTGTCAACGTCTGGTCAGTCCCAGCGTTTGCAACTGGTAGCTGGTTTGTTGACTGATACTTGTCAACAGCTGTAACCTGCTGACCATGTGCCCCGCCGTTGGTTACCTTCAAATCGTACGTTCCTGGAACAGTATCAATGGGCACTGTCGCTGTAATCGTTGTGTTATTTGCAACTGTCTCGTTAGTTAAATTAACATCAGAAAGAGTCGTTCCATTACGTGTGCCATTTACTAATTGTAAAGATGCACCGTCAATAAATTTGCTGCCGGTAATGGTCACTGAAATGGCCTGGGTATGATCACCAGTGGCAGGTGAAATTGGGCTTGTGGCCAAGGTAGGAGCAGTATCAAGAATGATAGGCCCGAAGGTATCAACATCCGTACCAGAAGCCGGACCAGCTGAATCATAAGCGCGTACGTGCAGGTAAAACGTTCCGTCCACTACTGAACTAAAGGTTTTGCTGGTCGCATTTGTCAGAGTTCCGGTTATTAAGGTCGACGTGTTTGTTGCATCTAAATTTGTTTCAAAAGAACCCGGTGTATGCGTCGAGGTTTGATCCAAGACAAACTCGTAGGTAAGATCCCCGCCTACATCCGACGTTGCTGTTGTCCACGAAGCAGCAATGTCACTGATTGTAGACGACTGGTTTTCGGTATGTGATGAACTGGAAATGGTTAGCGTATTGGTAATTGCCGCGTGTGCAACACCAGAACTCAGCAGCGTGGTGGTTAGCGCTGCAACTCCCAACCTCAACAAGTGATATTTGATACTCTTCATCTTCCCAATCTGCCCCTTTGCTATCATATTTTCACCCAGAATTTAGCGCACAAACAACCCTATACTTAACCCGCATTTATAGATAATTCAAAAAAAAAGGATAGGGCCGAAATCCGGCCCTATCCTTGGTTATGGTTATGGTAAGTTGAAGTCCAGTGTTACAGTTGGAGCCCCGCTTGTCGGAGTCCCGGTATTGGTTCCGTCCGCAGTAGCCAGTGATGTGGTCGTTGACAAGAACACATCGACAGTATATGTGACGTCAAGAGCCAAGTCATCTATGAGGTAGGCTCCATCCGATGCCGTTGCCGCTGCGGCAACAAAATCACCTGAAGCATCATAGACAAAGATCAAGGCACCCTCATCTGGAACAGATGATGATGTAACTGTACCACCAATGGAGCCAGCCTCTTTTGTCACTACCATATCCTGACCAGTAACAGGTGCACCAGCCACGGTTACGTCGACAAGAGACGCATAACCATTTGCGGTCCACACCTCGACTACATAGTCTGTAGCATCGGGCAGGCCTTCGATGGTGTAATTGCCATTTACATCAGCAACCGCACCATTTCCAAAACCGTTTGCTGCTGACCAGACATTGACCCAGACATAAGGTACACCAGTTGTCCCGTCAGTAGTCACCTGTCCACTGATTGAGTTGCCACTGCCCATCACAACATCCAGGCCAGCAACATCTTGGCTGACATCAACTGTTCCGACATCACTCCAGGAAGTGGTCCAGGCGGTTGTGGGGTCAGCAACAGTACCAGTAGAGGAGTCAATACCTGTGGTGGTCCGCTGGGTCACATATCCTGCAGCCCAGACCTCAACAGTGTAATCACCGCCAGGCAGACCATTGATTGTATAGGTGCCATTACCGTTTATTGTAGTCCAGCCCCAACCAGAGGGGCCCCAGGCATAAATATCCACGACCTCGTCATCAGCCAGGCCGCTCACGGTACCGCTCAACGAGTAAGTCGAGATTGCACCTATGGCAAAATCGATGCCAGAGGTTGTCGCACCACCGCTTGCTGCAACATCGGTATGGAGATCCCAGTTGGTCTGTGCTCCAGTATCACTATAAACAAACCAACCAGATTGTGATGAGAGGCTTACGACATAGTCAGTCGCATCGCCAAGGCCATCTATGGTATAGGTTGCGTTACCGGACTCATCGGCCTGGACACTGACTCCGGCCCACGAATCAGTTATGCTGGACCACGCATCAAGCCAAACCCACTCATAGGTAGGCAGCCCGGTAATCGAGCCGCTGATTTTGCTACCGGTGGTGGCAGCAAAATCAATACCAGTGGCATCAACAGTACTGAGGTCGACAGGACCTTGCTTCTGGCTCACATATCCCTCAGCCCAGAAGCGTACATCATATCCACCTGCAGCGGTGTCATTGGCCTTCAGGCCTTTCAGGGTATAGGCAGTATTGCCTGTTACTTCTTTACCAGCCCAGGAAAAAGTCTCGTCGGACCATGCATCGATCCATGCCCATTCCCCAGCGGCAAGACCACTCACTGCGCCGGAGATTGTACGTCCAACAGGAATAACCATGTCTATACCGGTCACATCCTTGGCGTTGGTGGTTCCATCACCGACAATAACACGTCCGGCCTTATCCCAGGATACAAGAATACTATTATTACCGTCGTAGTATCCACCACCGGCATCCTCGCTCCATAAGCCGACACGATAGTCAGTGGCCGGAGAAAGACCTTTGATAGAGTAGGTATCAGTGCCGGTGCCGTTTGCGACCACCTCGACACCACCCCAGGCCCAGGTATTCTCAGACCAAGCATCGATCCAAGCCCTGCTTCCCGCGGGCAACCCTGTAATAGTACCGGCGATTGACCCACCGGTATCCATTGATACCAACAGAGAAAGATCACCACTGCCCATATCAATGAGGGTAGCCTGATCCCAGTTCACCAAACTACCGGCGTTAATTGAGCTCAGATCGCCTTTATAAAAGCCACTCTTGTAATTGCCTTGCCAGTCACCAACCCACATACGATAGTCAGTAACAGTGCTGTCAAGTCCAGTAATTGTAATGGTGACACTTGTTCCAGTTGACTCGGCATAGCCCCAACCACCCTTCATTGAAGAGTCTGACCATACATTAGCATCAATGGTATCACCGGAGGTTACTCCATCTACAACCAGGGTAATGTTTACACCCTGACTCATGGCGATGTTCACGCCGGTTATAGAGCCAGCAGTTATATCCAGCATTGTTGCCTGATTCCAGTCAATAGGGGCACTGGCAGCGGCACCCGGGGTTCCGCCATAGTGACCATTGATATAGGAGTCAGACCAAACACCTAAGCGATAATCAGTCGCCTCGGCCAAACCTTTAATGATAAAGGTGTCTGACCCGGCACCTGATCCAGTTACTTCCGTGCCACCCCAGCTCCAGGTGCTTTCGGACCAAACATCAAGCCACACTGTGTCGCCTTGGGCAAGCCCGGTCAATGTGCCGCTGATAGAATTACCAGTGGTCATACGGAAATTGATGCCAAGCTTATCTGCCGCGGCAACAACAATGGGGGTAGCGTTCAACTCAGAGGTGGTATTCTGATAGTAGTTGGTTTGGTAAGCCTTTTGGCCCAAATTGTTCCAACCTTCCACCTTCGCCAGATAGGTCCCATCTGGAACAGATACCGAATAGTTTCCATCATTATCGGTGCTCGCACCGTACCAGGAGGTGTAATCGGCGGCATATACATCAACCCACATCCATTTGAGCGGGTTGCCGTCTGCATCGACCACGCGACCTTTGATATTACTGCCGTTACCAAGTGTAAAATCCACACCGGTAACACCAGTTGTATCGGTTACAGTAACGTTCTGCGGCTCAGGGGAAATATAGTTGGGTTCCCAGATACCTACCTCGTAGGTCGTGCCGGAACTGCTTCCCTGAACCGGAATGGAATAGGTACCATCGGTTGCGGTCACTGCTCCATTGCCAAAGTAAGAGTCAGGAGACCAGGCATTGACCCAGACATTCGCAACGGGTCCGGTGCCGTTGACGACTGTTCCGGAAATAGTCACGCCGACATCAGCAGAGATCAAAAGGCCAGTGGCCCCAGACTCGCAAACGGAAAGGTCTGCGCCCGGCCAATCACTGAGGCCCATATCGAACTGAGTTGCCTGTTCCCACATGGGGGTAATTGTATAGTTGCCAGCACCATCATCAGTCACGACACCACCGAGGAATGAGCTATCCTGCATACCTGTAGTGGAATCCCAACCGGGCCACACATCTACCTGGAATGTAGATACAGACCCTTGAAGAATATCCGAGGTGGGCATACTCAGGGTAAAGCAACCATTGCTATCGCTTTCAGTGCCGGATACCATGGCATTTACCCAGGCATTGGCGATGCCTGCACCAGACTCATCAACCAGTCGGCCTTTCACCTGGGCTCCGGCCTCAACCTGGGCCAGAATCTTAATGCCCTGGTCCACTGTGAGGCCCGTAACAATATGCTCATCCCAGATGTTCATTACCATGCCGCTGATATGGTCTTGGAGACCAGCAGCAGTCAGGCTTGTTACCAATGCTCCGCTTGGGTCAATCGTGTTGTGATATTGATCAATCAAGGTTTGCGTAACATTACTGGCAACAAGCACCGGGTAGGTTGAAGGATCGTTTACGTCATAGCCAGCCTCGAACAAGGGGTTGGTCCCTGTTGTGCCGGAGGGGTCCGGATGAACGATATAACTTCCACCGCCATAGGTGGAGTCCTCGATTCCTGTCACGGGATCCCATCCGGGCCAAAACTCTACCGCATAGGTGCTTCCCGGCTCAACCGTAATGCTAAATGAACCACTGCCGTCGGTTGCCACTTCGGTCCAGTACCACTGCATATAATCAGTGGAGTGAACATTGACACTCATCGGGGTGGTGATCGGCGCATAGTTAGAATCTACAACGACACCGGAAATGGTGATTCCCTGGGTAAGAGTGGCATTCACTGTGGTATTGGCCTGAATGTCAAAAACGTTGGCCAACATCCAGTCATTGATAAGCCCGCCGCTGCCATCGGCAAAACCGCCAATATATCCACCGGCAACGGTCACCGATTGACCGGTCTCCCAATCCCAGTAATCGGTCTGGAAATTAATTTTATAGGAACCGGGAGAGACGGTCATCGAATAGTTACCGCTAGAGTCGGTGGTCGTCTCGGCCCAGGAACCGGTGGAAACACCAGTAACAGGATCCCACTCCGGCTCAGCTACAACAAAAACCCCTTCGATACCGCCGGCACCGTTCGTCACAGTGCCTGACAGTGTAATGCCTTGTCCCAGAACGAGATAGACAGTGTCTCCATCGTTAAAGCCTGTCAGGTTACCGGGCCAGTTATTATTCACGTTGACAGTGGTAACAGTCGCGTCATTCAGCCCGGCTGAGGACTGCCAGAGGCCGCCAAGATAAGGAGAGCCGTCCTCCGGGTGAACCCTCACATTATATGAGGTAATGGTCGGAGAGAGTGAAAGCGTGACATTTCCGCTACTGTCGGTGACACCTTCGGCCATTCCCGCACCGGGTGCACCCCCTGTTGTGCCGTTATCCTCTGCCACCATCACATCAGCATTAACGAGAGGGTCACCAGCCTCATTCTGCACATGAAAGGTTACGGATATAGCTTGGTCCGAAAGGGTATATGTCGGCAAACTTGGCGAGTCTAAAGAAGCCTGCTCAACCAGGTCGGGTGTTGTTTGGACATGGGTCACATAACCATCAGCGCCATAAAACACGCTTACCTTGTCGGGGTTGGGCGAACTTACCGGCAGTCCCTCGTCATAAAAATATAAGGTAAACAGGCCGCTGCCAGGAGTATCTTCGGCAAAGGCCACGGTAGCATATTCCTCGCTTGGCATACCAAAATTGTTATAAAATATATTGCCAAACTCATCACGATCGTAGACGACACCATACGCATAGGAGCCTGTAACCGGACTACCAGTTCCATCCTGCACCTGCAACTGCTGGCTAACTAGAACGGGCACCTGGCCTGTTGTGGCTCCTGAGCCAATATCATACTTGACAAGTTGATGAACAGATGTGTCATCAATTGTGCCTGTAACGAGGTTCGTATATACCTCTTTGCGCAATACAATACCGACACCAGTCTTTCGGTAGTCGGTACGCACAAGCTGAATCTGCTTGCCGGTTGTGTAGGTCATGGTGACAGTGAGCGTAGTTTTCAGCTCACCCTGCAGCAAACCTGTAGTAGCCCAGGCAGCTGCGAAGTCTGCTTGGTATTCAGGATGTGTGGTGATCGAGAGGTCCCAACCGGCATCGTCAATATTTAGTGTATGCTCTTCAACCCTGTATCCAGTGGGATTGGCCCCATTGAGATCATACTTGATGCTTGCAAAGGTTGCGGTAAAGTCGGATGTGGTATCAAGGGTTGCAGGGAAGCTTAAGGCTGGCGCCTGTAAGTTGCTCGCGGCAAAATCAGCCACAGTTGGCGCTCCGGTAGGGGCCGTTACGAAGCTGTAGCGATCCCTGATAAACGCCCCCTCCTCAGGGTCTTGCAACATATAGCGATAAAAGGTAATACCACTAACATCATTTTGATAGAAGCGGGTCTCTCCACCTGAGTTTTGCACAACTTCAGCAGCAGGTATGTTGTCGCCTGTTGCAGCCAGGGTAATACCCGCAGTGGAGGCATAACGAGTCCAGTAGACCCACTCATCATCTCCCCACACGTCGTCAAACTCTATGGTGTTAAACACCTTTTCGGTTTTCGACTGGATAAAATAGTAGTCTGCGCTACTATATTGCGCCGCTCCTGCCGTGCCTGACACGACCAGAATAGTCGCCAGCAGCGCCAAGCTCCATGACAATACTTTTTTCGCACTTGTCAACATACCTTCACCTTTACCGGGTTAATTCGCCCCTCAAAATCCTCATATTTTTTTCTAATTGCCCAATTATCAACTAACTTATATTAAAACTCTGCTTTTTCTCCTTGGGTCCCCTTCAAGCCAACAGAAGAACTCGGCTGCGGTGTCGACCTTCGACCGCCTCCAGCCTGTCTGTTTGCCCTGGCAACCGCCTCATTGCTCAGCTGGCTGGGATTTTTTGCATCCCCCAGGTTTTTCTGCAGGGTTTCCATATTTTTTTGCTCGTTGATCATCATCATAGCATTGTTTTGCTTACTTCTTTGCAATTGCCCCTCAAGAAGCTTGATCTGACTAAGTGCCTCCTGGTCACCTTCACCCCCGGCGAGCATTCTCTTTTTTTGCGCTATTTTTTCTTGCAAAACTCCTGTTTCGGCTGCCGCCTTACGTTGAAGCATGGCAAGGGATTTTCTTGTTTGGATTATCTCTTGCAACATTTTCCCACGTGAACCGGCACCAAAAGGGTTAACCTGCCGACTTTGCGATCCGTCCGCCTGCGAATGCCCATCTTTCAAGTTTCCAGAAAGGAGGCCTGCGCCAACGCTCACGGCACCACCAGCATCCCTTGCCGAAACTTTCCCACGTGCACCCAGCACGCTATAGTTGGCGGTAGCTTGGCGCCCTTTACGAAAAACTTTCACTGACATTACTTTATACCCACCCTTACCGTCCGGACCAAAAAACATGGCATGGTTATACTTGCGAAGCATCCTGCGCAATCCTTCTTCAACACTTACGTCTCTGTATTTTGCATAAATCGTTCCAGAAAGATTACCATCCAGCATAAATTCTATGCCTGTAGCCACTCCCACCTTATGCAATGCACTTTTCAACGGTTCATTTTTGAAACTGAGGGTCAGTTTGCCATCTTTGACCAGGACAGGGGCAGCCACGGCAGAGCCACAGGAAATACCCAGTAACACGACGAATCCCACAAAAAAAACGATACAATTCGCAACCCAGCACAGATGACTTTTTTTGTCATCGCCTTGCCACTTTATGTCACTCATGCAAGTTCCTCCTTCTATAACAGAGGTTACCCCCAACTCAATAGTCTAGACCTATAATTATAATCATAACAAATATTCACTGTCAAGCTGTGCAAGATATAAGCAACCAAGCATAAATTAACAAAAAACATGCGAGAACTACTGCAATACAGGCTGCATTATTGTTCCTAATACCCTAAGTTTAAGTGCCTGTCCGACGAGTGTTTCCTCGGCAAACGAAGTGCCTTCATTTACATGAGGACGTATTTCCATGGAACCGAATATTTTGCTTCGTGTCGGATCCTGAGGAGCCACAAGAACCGAGATATCACCAGTGAACTCAATATCTCCCTGGACAGAAAAAACAATCCTGCCCCGATTGTTTTCAACAGCACCCTCTAACTGTGCCGCGCCCCAAGACAACCCCCGAGATGATAAACCCTGGGCAGTAGCGACGAAATCCCCCATACGCACATTCCCTGTGAGAATATTCATCTCGCTCTTTCCTCTTATAATTAAAGGGGCACCAAGTCTAACATCACTTAAAAGCGGGTACAGCTTGCCAAAAGCCGTTATACTAGGAAACTGTCCTGAAAATTCCACCCAAAGATTGCCGCCACCGTCCATGGCCACATCAAGGTCTAATTGACCACCAGGAAGAACCATTTTACAATCAGCCTGCTTGTCCCCGACAAGCAACTTCAGATAGTGGGGACGGACAACTAGTCGCGAGACAGGGATTCCGCCAGGTAGCCCCGAAGCAGACCTCAGACGTAGATGCTCAAACATCAGTTCTCCCCGAGAGAAAGAAAAGGACTCCCAACGGACCGCAGCACCGATATAATTTTTCAGTCGCTGCTCTATGAACTGACAAGGAATAAAGAGCCAGAAACCAGCAACACAAGAGGCCAAGAAAAAGAAACAACAAAGACTGGCTGCCAATCTCCGACTCATGCGTAACTACAGTGAGCCTATCTCTGCGCTCATAAAAAGGGCCTTCTTTTTCTGAGCGGAACGTCTTATGTCAACACGAACGAGACCTATAGCCGGGTTTTTTTCCAATTGCTCAACCAAACGAAGCACCTGCCCCACCTCAACGTCCTCCAGTTCCAATGTGGCCCTTTCCTTATAAAAGTCGCCGGGAACAACCTGTCCTGCAGCAATCTGCCTGACCTTTTCCTTAAGCCCGTTTTTCTTAATCAACCTTTCCAGCCAGGCAGGCAATGATTCAATGAGGCCTGTCTCTTGCTTTCCAGGTAAACCAGCCTGTTTCTCCTGCACCATTTCAAGTTGCCTAGCCAAGGCCTCTATCTTTTGACTTACCTCTCGGTCCTGGGCGACTCGATCCGCAATGCGGTTGATCCCGGACTGGGCCGACAGGACCAACAGGACTATTAATACAACGCCAATGCCGCCTCCACCGATAAAAACAAACTGGCGTTCCCGGTAACTCATGCGAGCAACCAAACGCGAAATTTTTTTAAGATCCATTATGGTAGCCTTTACACCTTATCAGAAGGAAACAGGCAAAGTTTATTGGCCGGAAACCTTTAATTTGAATTGAACGCGTTTTTTCTTGGGATGCAACTGGGCATCCTCAATAACAACCTCTTTGAGGGCACCACCCTCTCTCAATGCGGTCTGAAGAAGGTCCAAGTCCTCATAGGATCCCACCTCGCCAAGAAATTCCGCCTCTTTATCCTCAAAGTGCAACTGCAGCCACTGCACCGCAACCCTTTCCGGCAAGCGCAACTGCACAGCACCCAAAAGCCCAACCATTCCATGCTGGCTAGCGCCGCCCCCGGTGGAGGCGGCCCGCAAGGCCTGTTCCATCTGCAATCTAGGATCAATCATGGCCGGGGCATCAGGCAGGGCCTGCCTGAACACCTCCCTTATCCCACGCTGTAAACTGGTGGCTTTGACCTTTAAATTCACATATTGATATCCCTGGGCCAAAAAAATTACCCCCAACAGACAACAGGCCAGTATTGCAGTCGGCTTCCAGGCAGCAAGCCAAGGCATGCCCTCCGTGGCGACAGCCAACCCGCCCCATCGAAAATTCAGCAGGTTGTCGGTTTTATTTTCCCGTGCAGCAAGGGCAAGTCCGGCACTGCGCACCCATTTCCAGCCCAACAGACCATTTTCTTTTTCTGGAAGAGATAAAAAAGTGACATTGCCGCTAAAAACTTGATTGACATACCCATAAGCCTGCTCCTCGCCAAGCACGAGACATTGACCACACTCAGGATCCCGCTTAAGCATGGCGGCGACGAGCCAAGAAACCTCCTGCCGAATAGCCTCATCCCCAGCCGCAACAGCCCCAGGACTTACGACACGGCAAGCATGGAGTCGACTATTCTCCACCATGCACAAAACCAAAGGCTTGGCACTGAAATCAAGGAGCAGTACCTTCTGATCAATGGGAATCAGCCGCAAATGACTTAAGAAAAACCAGCCGCCAAGTTCGGACACGACCAAGTAGGCGGGCGCAAACGAGTGTTTTCTGTACTTGGCCAAAACAGAGCGCAGGACGTCTTCTTCAGTGACAGCATAAAACACCTCGGCCCCATCATCGACCTCTTGAGAGCAAAAAGCAAATCGAGGCGCCTGCAATCTGTGCAAAAACACATCCGCCGCCTCCTGTGGCAACAACTGAGCGATCCGATCCTCCTTCTTAAAGGGGAGCTTCGTTTGGCGAAAAAGGACTTCGCCTGTGGGAATTCCCCCGGCAACGCTTTTGTCCTTCCACTCCTCCAACGGCTCTCCTTGAGTCGATGCCGGATGTCCAACACCACAAGAAAAAGAATTTTCACCGTCCAACGGAACCCGTGTCCATACAGGATCTTCCCCAACGAAACAAACACCCAAACAATATTGTGTCGCTACAGAGTCCATCGTTTTCTTGCCACCTGCACTTTTCCCTTATTTCGCTTCAACCAGGCTTCAAGCGTACCAGAAACATTATCACTGTGTCCGAATATTTTCACATGAAAACAAGAGCTTGACGTGGTCAGCAAGGCACTGGGAATAGAATCTTGCTGGAGATCGGAATTCTGGGACAGTTCCACGACCTTGTCCAACGGCTTAGCCTGCCTTTGCAGGATAATACTCATCGCCTCGAACTCCTCCCATTTCTCCGTGCTCCCCATGAGTGTCTCCTTGCCAGCGGTATTAACATTTATGCTCCTCGTCGAACAGGCAGGAGAAACGGTGGCGAACTTTGCAACCGTATTGATATGCTCCGGGGTCCAGCCACGAATTAAATCAAGCTCAGCCAAACTCTCTAACATTCCATTTTTGGCTCCATAGGCCAGCCCCTCACCTTGATAAAAATGTTGCTCAGCACCGCCTAGACCATAGGCTAAATCGTCTGAGTCAAGCCAATCCACAACCGCGTCGAGAAGTCCCAACGGCATATTTTGTTGCTGAAAGCACCTCGAAAACACATTGAGCATCGCAACATCAAGTTGCCCCTGGGCATCGATCAGTGCATTCAAGTTCCAATAACGCTCAAGATCCTCTACCCTGCCGACGATATCGGTGTTCGCTCCCCTTTGCAATGGAACGGGCGATGTCCAGACTTCCTTGAGGTGGTCCACAGCGCCAGCCTGCCCATCAACGGACAACATGAAAACAATCTGACGCAATAAAGATTCTGATTGTTGCCTTGATTCCTGCAGAGAGATTGCATTTTCCACATGCCTGACATAAAAACGGTCCTCCTCAATGGAAAAAAAAAGGGCCGCCACCACAAAGGTGAGTGTCATCAGGACGATCAACAGCACATAACCATGCTCTGTGCTGATATCATTTTTGCACTGTTGCCTTTTCATACACTCTCAAGGAAAAGCAAAAATTAATTCCCAGGGGCCGATATTCTCGCAAAAAAACTTCCATTTAATGCCCCTGGGCGAGATACTGGAACAATCTATCTGCCGTTCCCATTCCGCCTCAGTCAAAAGTTCATATTCAACCCTTTCAATCTTCCCACGGCTTTGCCAACCGGCCCATGTGATGGTATTCCCCTCGGCATCTAATACATCGCGGGAAAAAACCTCACGCGCCCCCCCATTCTCCGCCTGTTTCCAGCTATAAGAGACAGAAACCTCGTACCCTTGTGACATATTCCATGCTGCATCACCATAGCACTTCAGCACCAGTTTCTTTTCTTCGCATTCTATCTGGGGGCTCTTGTCATCATAGCGGATGGACTGCAAATCATGCTGCATTTGCCGTTTCAAGTAAAGCATATCCCGCAACTCTGCCGCACGACTATCATTATTTTTGTCAAAAAGGATAACGTTCTGAACAACAGCGTATGAGGCCATAACAACTATCGTGCTCACAGCAACAGCAACCAATATTTCCAACAGGGTAAAACCCTGCTCCCGCAGCAGTAGCATCAATACACCACCCAAATCAACTTCTCTGTAAAAATTGGTCGTTGCTGATCGCCAACAGTGAAAGTTATCATAAACTGACCTGCCCGGTCGAGGGGTTGTACCGTTCTGGTCCAGGGAAATAGAAAATTCCCCATATTTTTTTGGCCGGCCTGATATTCGGGTATCAAGGGATACCCCTCCAGCTCAAACTCTACAACCAAATTGGCAGCAACTTGAACAGCCGCCGCCTTTTCCTCAATATAGACACGAGTCATTACCCTTTGTTTGAGGGATGCCCCCACACTGACAAATAAAATGGAGGCCACCGCCAATGCAACGACCACCTCAAGCAGGGTAAAACCGAATTTATCACCTTCACTACTATGTGCCACTCAGCCCCCTGATCAAATTTTGAGGCGACATTACCCCTCTCGCAAAATCTGCTAATCCACCACCCTTTTTCAAGGGCTGCACTCCACGAGAGAAGAATCATAACACAACTTTAAATGTATCGTAAGCGCCAAAAAAAGTAAGCCGTTACCCTTGATCCTCCCCCGAAAATGTAGACACTCGGTTAAGTTGTTGTTAAGAAACGACAGGAGGAAGCTATAGGTGTTCGAAGAAGAAAATATGTTCAGGATTTCAAAAAAAATGCTGTTCTGTTAGCAGCTGAACCTGGCCGCTCGATAAGGTCGGTAGCCGACAACCTTGGCATAAAAGAGTTTGTCTTGAAGCCGCTTCTGAAAAATGATATCGCAAAACTTATCCGCAAGGTGTTGAACTCGGAATCAGCTGCTCCTTAAGATGGCAAGCAGACAAAAATCCTCCACCTTTGCAGGCAGGAAAGAAAGCGGGTATAGTGCGGCGGTTAAACGGAAGTTACAATTAAAACATACAGGAATCCCACGAGGCAAAATTGGCCGGTACATTTTTCAAGCGCGTTCGCAAAAAAATCAAAAACATGCTGGGCTCAAAGTCAAAAAAAGAGTCCGCATCCACAGGTCCCCAAGTTAAGCCAGCAGCCGACCAGGGGAAAGAGTACCCCCCCGAAGAGAAACGACCGGCAAAAAAACGCCGCCGAAAACGCTCGCCAAAGAAAAAAACAACGCCACCTTCACCTCAGCAGTCGCATCTCAACTGGGATGAATCCTCCTTTAAGGTGGAGCCGGAGGAGGGCAAAACCCGTTTTCATGATCTGAACCTGCCAAGCGAAATCATGCACGCCCTGGCGGATATGGACTTTGCCTATTGCACCCCGATCCAGGGCGACACCCTGCCCCACACCCTGACCGGCAAGGATGCCGCAGGCCGGGCCCAGACCGGCACCGGTAAATCCGCAGCCTTTCTCATCACTGTTTTAAGCCATATGCTGCGCACCTCGCCGCCGAGCAAGCGCAGACACGGCACACCCAGGGCCTTGATTCTGGCCCCGACCCGGGAACTGGTCCTGCAGATCGAAGAGGATGCAAAGCTTCTGGGCAAGTATTGTGACCTTACCACTGTCGCAGTATTGGGCGGCACGGATTACCAAAAACAACAACGCCAGCTCACCGAGCAAAAGGTGGATATTGTTGTGGCCACCCCGGGCAGGCTTCTGGACTTCAAGCGCCAGAAGTACGTACAACTCGACAAGGTGGAAATCCTGGTCATCGACGAGGCGGACCGCATGCTGGACATGGGCTTTATCCCGGATGTACGGCAGATCGTCTTCTCCACACCTGCCAAGGAAAAACGCCAAACCCTGCTCTTTTCCGCCACCCTGACCCCGGAGGTGACCAACCTCAGCTCCCAATGGACCAGGGATCCGCTCATCGTTGAGATAGAGCCCGAGCAGGTTGTCACCGAGACGGTGCGCCAGGATGTCTATCTTGTTACGCGCGATGAAAAGTTCCCCCTGCTCTATAACCTGGTCACCAAGGAAGACCTGAACCGGGTTATGATCTTTTGCAATCGCCGTGACGAGACCCGTTTTTTAAAGGAAAAGATTCAAGACCACGGTCTTTCCTGCGCCATGCTTTCCGGTGAGGTGGCCCAGAAAAAAAGGCAGACAACCCTGGCAAAATTTAAAAACGGCGATATCCGCATCCTGGTTGCCACGGATGTGGCCGGGCGCGGTATCCATATCGATGGGGTGAGTCATGTCATCAACTACACCCTGCCCTATGATCCAGAGGATTACGTACACCGTATCGGCCGAACCGGCCGGGCCGGGGCCAGCGGCATCTCCGTAAGTTTTGCCGATGAATCAGACTCTTTTCAGATCCCGGACATCGAGGGTTTTATCGGTGAAAAACTGCACTGCATCCATCCCCCGGAGGAACTGCTGGAGTCCCCGCCGCCACCCAAGAAGCGCCCCAAGAAAAAGCCCTCACCCCATCGGCGTCCAGGAGGCAACCGCACACGAGGTAAAGGGGGCCGTCCCCGCCGCCCTCAAGGGAAACGCTCTTCCGGTCCGGCAAAGAAAAAATCCGCACCAAAATCACAATAGGCCTAGGGCCGCTAACGCTAAGAAAAGGTTCATCACGGAAGAAAGTGGAGATGGAATTTCTCCCATTGTCACGCAGCCGAGCAGCGGAGAAATGGCCGGAAAAGAGCGAGGACTGTTTGAGTCACGCGTAAGCGTGGCGAGTTTCGCAGCGCCCGGTCATTTTGAGCAGCGCAGGGAAGCCCGAAGGGCCAAGTGTCTGGGTGCATTTCTTTGGTTACTTTCTTTTGTGCAAGCAAAGAAAGTAACATTAGCAAGGGGAACTTTTCTCGCGGCAGTAAGTTATGTATGTAAAAGGTTTACTTCTTTTGCTTGCCCAAAAGAAGTAACAAGAAAACGGCCCCCCAGATGTCCTGGCCCTGCGGGCTTCCTTGCGCTCCTCGTCGCTGACGGGACGCTGAAAAACTCGCTTCGCTCAGACAGGCTTCAGCGTCTTTTTCCGTCAACGTCTGCGGTGCTCAGCAGGACAGAAGGGGAATCAAAAAAAACACTCTCCACGGTAATCCGTGATGATTTAAAAAAAAGGAGTGAGAGCAGGTTTTGGGCTGCTTACGCGAAGACGTAGAGCCCCAAGTTCTGCAGAATAAAGATGTCGTTACTCAGCCTTAAAGACCTCACCCTCAGTTTTGGTGGGCTACCTCTTTTAAACGGCGTTGACTTGCAGGTCGAACCAGGCGAACGGATCTGTCTTATCGGCCGCAACGGTGAGGGCAAATCTTCGCTGATGAAGATCATCAGCAATGAGCTTGCCCCTGACAGCGGTGAGATGATCCGGCAAAAAGGGTTAACCGTCACCCGCCTGAGCCAAGAGGTCCCTGCCAGCCTGGAGGGCACGGTCTTTGATGTGGTGGCCGGTGGCCTTGATTCGCTCTTTGGCCTCCTTACCAGTTACCATGAGGCAAGCCGAAAAATCAGCACTGACCACTCCGAGGCAGCCCTTGCCGCCTTGGAAGAGGCGCAGCATGCCCTGGAGGTTGCCGATGGCTGGCAGGCCCACCAGCAGGTAGAGGTGGTGCTCTCCAAACTGGAGTTACCCCCAGACACCCCTTTTGCGGATCTTTCCGGCGGCCTGAAACGCCGTGTCCTTTTGGGTCGCGCATTGGTGGGCAAGCCGGATCTCCTCCTGCTCGACGAGCCCACTAACCATCTCGATATTTCTGCCATCGCCTGGCTGGAGGAGTTTCTTTTAGGCTTTGGCGGCACCCTGCTCTTTGTGACCCATGATCGCTTTTTGCTACAGAAACTGGCAACCCGGATCGTTGAACTGGACCGGGGCAAACTGAGCAGCTGGCCCGGGGACTACCAAAATTATCTCCGCCGCCGAGAAGAGACTCTGGCTGCGGAAGCGAGCCAAGCCCATAAGTTTGACAAAAAACTGGCCGAGGAAGAGGCCTGGATTCGCCAGGGCATCAAAGCACGCCGCACCAGAAATGAAGGAAGAGTCCGCGCCCTTGTTGACCTGCGCAAAAAACGTTCCGAGCGCAGACAGCAGCAGGGATCGGTCAAGCTTTCCCTGCAAAAAGGGGAACTCTCCGGCAAGCTGGTGGCCGTGGCCGAGGAAATCTCCTTTTCTTACGATGATAAAGTCATTGTCGACAACCTTACCACCACCATTATGCGCGGTGACAGAATAGGGATCATCGGCCCGAACGGCGTAGGCAAAACCACCCTGATCAAACTCCTGCTCGGCGAACTCCCCCCGGAAAGCGGCAGTGTCAAGCAGGGGACTAATCTTCAGGCCTGTTACTTTGACCAACACCGCGAACAGCTCGATCCGGAAAAGAGCGTGGCAGACAATGTGGCCGACGGCAACGACAAGGTCACCATAAACGGCCAGCCCAAACACATTATCGGCTATCTGAAAGATTTTCTCTTTGCCCCGGACCGGGCCCGCTCGCCGGTAAGCATCCTCTCCGGCGGGGAGAAAAACCGTTTGCTCCTGGCTAAACTTTTCACCAAACCATTTAATGTCCTGGTACTCGATGAACCGACCAATGATCTTGATGTGGAGACCTTGGAGTTGCTTGAAGATCTGCTGCTCAAATACTCCGGCACCCTGCTTTTGGTCAGCCATGACCGGACGTTTTTGAACAATGTGGTAACCTCCACCCTGGTCTTTGAAGGTAAGGGCAAGGTGACCGAGTATGCCGGCGGTTACGACGATTGGCTGAGCCAAAGGCAACCGGATCAGCCAGTGGCAAAACCGGCCCCAACCAAGGCGAAACCAAGTCGCCCCCCGGCTGCTGCTCCGCAAAAATTGACCTATAAAGAGGAGCGCGAGCTCGAAAGCCTGCCCCAGACCATTGAGTCCCTTGAAGAGGAGCAGGAAACGCTCTGTACCCAGATGGCGGACCCAAGCTTTTACCAGCAGGAAGGCGAGCTGGTTGCCAAAAGCAAGGATCGCCTTAGCCTGGTGGAAAAAGAACTTGAATCCGCTTATGGTCGCTGGGAAGAGTTGGAAGAAAAGCAGGAACAATTCGCCGCAGCCAAGGGGAATTAAGTGGAAATCATCGTCATAGTGGCCATGGCCAAGAACAGGGTAATAGGCAGAGACAACGATATTCCCTGGCACCTACCCGGCGAGCAGCAACGCTTTAAAAAAATCACCATGGGCCATGCCCTGGTCATGGGCAGGAAGACCTACGAATCCATCGGCCGCCCACTGCCGGGCCGCACCACGGTCATCATCACCAGGCAAAAGGATTACACTGCATCGGGCTGCAGGATTGCCCACAGCCTGAAAGAAGCCATCCAAAGCTGCGCAAGGGCAGAAAAGGTCTTTATTGCAGGGGGTGAAGGAATTTTTAGGGAAGGACTGTCCTATGCGGATGCTATCTACCTGACAGAGCTTGAACGCGATGTTGAGGGGGATATTTTCTTCCCCGAGTTTGATCCCCAGGCGTTCACCCTGCTCACCAGCGAACGGGTGGAAGAGGATGAAGAGCCCTACACCTTTTACAAATACCAACGGCTGCCTGCCTGCTCCGGCAGATAACCGAAATTATTTTCTCTTTTTCAGCAGCCGTATCTTCAAGCGGTTGATGCCTTCTGCCAAGGAGATAAACTCCTTACTCCCCCTGCCCACCACATCCGGCTCTCCTGTATGTCTTTGCCCAGAAGCGTTAACGGATTTTTTCAAAAAACGAAGGGGTAAGAACACCTGGCGCTCAAAGAACATGATAATCACCAGACATGCTAAGGCAATCCCGGACATGGACATAAGCTTGAACATCCTGATGGTTTTATGCCCCTGCTCGTAAGCACAGCACTTGAGCTTTGCACTGAGAAGCACCACGGGTTTACCAAAAACATCCAAGACCGCCATATGGGCCATGGTCGTTTCCCTGGTGGGCGGCTCCACGGCGACAAAATCCTTCGCTGTCAAACATTTACTGAGAAGCGTGCGCTCTTCATCCGTAATATCTGTTGAGGCAAGAAATTTGAAAGAAAGTTCCAACTGCAGCACCTCTGAGATCCTGCTCAACTCCAACTGGTTCAGATAGCGGCCCAGGATCATGGAACCCTGGACCGGCCCTTTGCGTTCACTGGTCAGGATGGGGCGTGAGGCAAAAAGCATGGGGCCTTCAGGGAAAAGAACGATCCCTTTACGTACGCTTTCTTTATCCTTATGGTAAAAAAGAAACGGGTGCTTATGAAAAAAGTCCGACAGGCCGGAAGAGAGTTCCTTTCTTGTGTCGGTGGAAAGGTCATATTCCGACACATAGACCGGCTGACCAACAGCATCAAACAAACCAACCAAGTTGAGCTTTAAATCTTCAAAGGTTTCATCGGGCAGATTAGAAGATACAAATTTCTCGTTGGGCTCCCGGACAAAACCACATGCATCATCCCACCAGGCCCAATCACGGTTCACCATGTCAAGCAGCTCGACTTGAGAGCGAAACTCCTTCTCCACCTGGCCCAGGCAATGATGGGCCTTCTTCACCTCAAGTTTACGGAAATCCTCAAGCAGGACTGCGTCCGCAACATAGTTGGTGGCAAAGGTGGTACAGATAAAGATAAGCCCGAGGCCCAGAAGTATTTTCGCTCGAAGATTCATTTACCACTCAACCGCACCCGCCTTTATTCAGGCATGTGAATAATAGTAAGCCAAGTGATGGCGGCCCTCCCTTTGCTTACCGGACTAACTTGCACTATTACCTTTATGCCACCTTTCGCCAATGGGGCATATTGCCGCAGTTACTACCTCAAGGGGTCAAAGAACTCCGGGTTCAAAATTTCTCCGTAAAGCTCCTCAGCACAGTCAGGGCAGATGCTGTGGCTGAACTGGGCTCTGGAGCGATCTCCAATATACTTTTCTACCTGATTCCAATATCCCTTATCATCTCGGATCTTCTTGCACGAAGAGCAGATAGGGAGAAAACCGCTCAGAGTCTTTACCTCTTTCAACGCGCTCTGCAGGCTTGCAATAAGATCCTCCCGAGTCTGCTCAAGATGCTTTCGTTCACGGATCTCTTTTTCCAGCTCCCTGTTGGTCGCTTTAATCTCTTTATTTTTCTCTTCGAGCGCCTTACGTTGGGCTGCAAGCTTCACTGTGTTGCGCTCCAAGGCGGCAAGCATCCGATTAATAGCCCTGCCTAAAATCAGCAACTCACTGGTGCCCTCCTCCTTGACCTTCATGTCGGCATCCAGATCAGTACCTATTATGGCAACGGCTTCAGTCAACCTGTGAACAGGACTGATCACCTGCCGGCCGAGAGAAACATAGACCACGAGGCAAAATAGTATCCCAACCAACAAAAACATAACCTGCACGGTCCGAATTGCTCTGAGTCCCATGCCATAGACACTTCTTTTAAGGTTCGCCTCAAGGCGCAAAACCCGCCCCCCGTGGACATCGTGCAGGACCAGGCTTGCAATTATGCTCTCCCTACTCTGCACCTCCACCAGCAACTCCCCATCCATCTCGAACATGCTCCCTTTGCTCTGCTCGCCATGCCTTCGGATAACAGGAACAGCCTTGAGATGGAGCCCTGCGGCATCGCCGATTTTTTCTATCTCTGTCAAGTCAAGAAAGCGGGCAAAGACAAGGGCGCCACGGATCGGCCCGGTCACGTCACTGGTGAGGATCGGCCGGGAGCAGAAGAGCAGCGGCCCTTTGGGAGTGAGACAAATCCCCTTTACAAACGACTCATTGGTTTTGTGTTTGATTGACTTGGGGTGTTGAGCAAAAAAACGCAACAGCTCCGGCGGAGTCTTCTTCTGCTCATTTTCTAAAAAATCAAAGGTGGAAGTATAAACAGGGGATCCCTCGGCAGAGAAAAAGGCGACCAGGTTGAGCCGAAGATCAACAAAGGTTGAATCCGGCAGATTGGAGTCGATAAATTGCTCGTTGGGCGCCAGGACAAAAGCATAGGCATCATCCCACCAAGCCCAATCACGAACCAGGGTATCGATGGTTTCAATACGAGAGGCGATCTCACGGCTGACCATCTCCATGGAGTGCCTGACGTTTTGCTTTTCAAGGACCTTAAAGCTTTCAAGCAAAACAAAGTTGGAAACGAGGGAAAAAACAGCGAAGAAAAGGCTGAATGCAACGGCTAGGGTGCCCACTGTCCTGAGGCGAAGGCTTTGAAACTTCGCATGTAAAACACCGAGCCGGGGAAACATAATGAACCACCATTAAAAAATTATCGGTTCATTAATAAGAACGTAAAACCGGGCTTGATGGTTCCCTTAAATATCTTCAGAAAAAAAATGGGAGTTAATCGAAAATCTTACGAATGGTGGCTGCAACATCGTTTATGTGAAGCGGCTTCAGCATAAACTCGCGAATACCTGCTCTTTGGGCGGAATAACTGTCTATTAATTCACTAAAACCGGTGCAGAGGATGACCGGAATATCCTTACGAACGGCAATGAGGCGCTTGGTCAACTCCAGCCCGGAAATTTTAGGCATGGCCATATCCGTGATGACCAGGTCAAACTTTTCAGGGGCGGCGCTAAAGGCAGCCGCTGCCTCTTCGGCCCGCACAAAGGGAGTGACCTCATAGCCAAGCTCACTCAACATTTGATCCATCATGCCGACAATGGCCTCTTCTTCATCCACTAAAAGGATGCGTTCATTGCCTGTGGGTATGACCCCAAGGGAGGCTGGCTCTTCTTCATAAAACATCTGCACCGCAGGGAAAAAGACGAAAAAACTGCTGCCCTCTCCCTCCCGGCTTTTAAGCACGATCTCGCCGCCGCAACCTTTGACAATGCCGTGCACTACGGCCAAGCCCATACCGGTTCCCTCGCCCTGGGCCTTGGTGGTGAAGTAGGGTTCAAAGATCCGCTCCTGCACCTCAGCAGCTACTCCCGGCCCGGTGTCTGAAACCTCAAGAAGAATATACTCGCCTGGCTCAATTAGCATATCCCGGACCATTAAATCCGCCTCATCCACATTCACCCTGGTGAGATTTACACTCAACACACCTCCTGTTTGCTGCATGGCATGATAGGCATTGGTGCAGAGGTTCATAATGACCTGGTGCATTTGCGTAGGGTCGGCGATTATGGTGCTCTCAGGACAATCTATCTGTTTAACGATCTCGATATTTGCCGGGATTGAGGCCCGCAGAAGCTTGAGGGCCTCCTTGATGACCAGGGATATTTCCACAGGCTTTTGCTCTTGCTCGCTCTGCCGGCTGAAGGTGAGAATCTGCTTGACCAGTTCCTTGGCCCTGGTTCCGGCCTGGCTCACATGCTCGAGATTGCTGCGCAACTCACTCTCTTTGGGAATTTTATACAGTGCCAGATCGGTGTAGCCGATAATAGCGGTGAGAATATTGTTGAAATCATGGGCAACACCGCCGGCCAAGGTACCGATTGCCTCCATTTTCTGGCTCTGTCGGACAGCGGACTGGAGCCGGCCTGTTTCCTGCTCCGCCTCTTTTTTCGCGCTGATATCCCGCATAAGACAGAGATAACCGAGCACATTGCCGAATTCATCACGGACCGAGGCTCCCACAGTTTCGCCCGGAAAGGTTGAGCCATCCTTTTTACGATACTCTACCTCGTAGATAGAGGTTTGCGGCTGAGCATGGGGGGTGTAACGTTTGCGCCCCTGCTCGAGATAAGCTTCCTTGCTGGCATAGAGTTTCTCGGTGTAGTGGCCGCGCAACTCCTCTGCCGTGTACCCGAAAATTTTACAGAGCGCCGGGTTGACCATCACGATCCGGCGTTTGCTGTCTGCAAAGACCACGGCATCGGGCTGGGCCAGAAAAATCGCCTCAAACTCTGCGGTTTTATGCTGCAGATCCGATTCCGATTTTTTACGCACAATACCCAGGGCAATCTCATCCGCCACAGTGGTAAGGGATTGCAGGGTTACCCGGGAGAAGGGTTGCCTGGCAAAAAGCCCAAGCACGCCGACCACCTTCTCATTAACCTTCAAAGGATGACCGGAAAAGGCAACCATCCCTTCCCTTTTCGCCCACTCCTGATCCGTCACTCCAGGGTCACCGAGCACCTGATTGGTCAGATGAGCTTGGCCGGTTAGGGCAATGGCGCCGATTTTGGTCGCATCACTCACCTCCATCCGGCCATGCTCACCGTTGGTGTGAACATACATCCCGGCACTGGCCTGCATGCCCAGGTAACCATCGGCCGGGTCAATGATCCAGATGCGGGCAAAGGCGGCATCCAGGTTATCGACAATGGCCTGACAGCATTTCTGTAAAACTTGCTTAAAATCATCCCCAGTGGTCAGGGCCATGCCCACTTCGGAGCTGAGTTTTAACAGGCAGAGCTGTTCACCCATGGCAACCCGTGTTTTTTGCCGCTCTGAAATGTCTAAAACCGAATAAATAATGCCGACACATTTACCCGCCGGATTGGTGAGATCGGAAAAGGAGAGATGGGCAAAAAACGGCGCCCCATTTTTACCGGCCAACTCGCAATCCGTTTCATGGTTGACGGCCTGGTCATTGCAATGATTTTCCTCAACGACATCGAGCACCTGCTGCGGCAGAATTGCTTCACCCCCCTTACCCAGCATCTCTTTTTCGGAAAAACCGAAAAGGCGTTCCGCCCCTTTGTTCCAGATGGTGATCTTACCGGTCAGGTCCGTGGTAATAACCGCCTCGTAGGACTGATCGATAATCTGCCCCTGCTTGAGCAACTTCTCAACCGATGACAGATCACGAATGCCCATGAGCACGTTGACCACTGCGCCCTGCCCATCGCGGATCATCTTGACCATGACCTGAATGGGTCGGCCGGCAGGGTTATCCGGATTATCCGCATCCATATGAATCAAGGCATCCTGCCTGGCATTACGCGCCTTACAGACCGGGCAGGGCTCACTCTCGCCCTGGGGGTGGATGATACTGGTAATATCCCGGCCGATGGCCTCATCAGGGGTAAGACCGGTAAAAAGGTAAAATGCCTTGTTGGCCCGGATCAGCTTATCTTCAGGGTCAATGAGGTAAATGGCATCATCGACAAAATCCAAGGCCTGATCCCATTTGACCTCGCTCTCGGCCAGGAGCCTCTCTGCCTGCTTTCTGCCGGAGACATCTCGAACAACCGCCAAGCGCTGGCTTTGATCGTTATGGCTGATGATAGCCCCACGCACCTCCACCTCAAAGGCAGTGCCGTCCGCACGCACATCCACGGACTCGATGGTCTGATCAAGATCCTGGGGCCGGGCGGAGAGAAAGCCGCCGAAAAGATGGAGATAATCCGGGTGGACGATATCCTTACCGGTCAGGCCAACCAATCTTTCTTTGGCATAGCCGTACATTAAGCAGGCCGCCCGGTTGGCATCGACAATGGTACCGTCCTGTTCAAATATCAGAAAGGCGTCGTTGGCGGCCTCAAACACCGCCCGATGAACCTGCATTTCGTTGGACATGATTCCTCCCCCAAGTTATGACGCCCCTTCGACATCAAAATCCAGTATAGGAAAAATAGGGCTGGAAAGTAAAGAATTGCAATGGCAGCAGTGTGACCTGATCACACGGCGAACGAACACAAAAAAAGGCCCGGCAAATGATATTGCCGGGCCTTTACAACATACTGTACTGATTAAAAAAAATACTGGTTACCATCGAACTTCAGCCAGTTCAGAAGTCATTCCCGCGAAGGCGGGAATCCAGCGGCTTTGGCAGGGACTCTGGATTCCCGCCTTCGCGGGAATGACTCAATAGGAGCTAAAATTTATTTTGTGATTTTAGTTTGTTACGGTTGCGGATCACAAATAGGCTGAAGATTAGTGGTAATCAAAAATAAAATTAATCGCGTGTCAAATGGCGATACTTGATGCGGTGGGGTTGATCGGCCTCGGCTCCAAGCCTGGATTTACGATCCTCCTCATACTCGGAATAATTGCCGTCATACCAAACCACCTGGCTGTCTCCTTCAAAGGCGAGAATATGGGTGGCGATGCGATCGAGGAACCAGCGATCATGGCTGATCACCACGGCGCAACCGGCAAAATTTTCCAAGGCCTCTTCCAAGGCGCGCAGGGTGTTGACATCAAGATCATTGGTGGGCTCATCAAGGAGGATAACGTTTGACTCCTCCTTCAAAATGCGCGCCAGGTGCACCCGATTGCGCTGACCACCGGACATGAGGCCGACCTTTTTCTGCTGCTCGCTTCCTGAAAAGTTAAAACGGCCCACATAGGCGCGGGAGTTCATCTCCCGGTTGCCAAGAGTCACGGTCTCCTGCCCCTCGGTGATGGCCTGCCAGATGGAATCTTCCGGGTTGAGCACATCGCGGCTCTGATCCACATAGCCGAGCTTGACGGTATCACCCAAGGTAATGGAACCCGAGTCCGGCTGCTCCTGGTCGGTGATGAGTTTAAACAGGGTGGACTTACCCGCACCGTTGGGGCCGATCACCCCGACAATGCCGCCCGGCGGCAGGGTAAAACTGAGATTTTCATAAAGCAGGCGGTCGTCATAGCCCTTGCTCACGCCGTTAAGCTCGATAACCTTCTTACCCAGGCGCGGTCCGGGAGGAATATAGATCTCAAGATCCTTGGTCCTTTTTTCGCCCTCGTTGCCGAGCAGATCCTCATAGGCCTTGATCCTGGCCTTTGATTTGGCATGGCGCCCCTTGGGGCTCATTTTGATCCACTCCAACTCGTGCTGCAGGGTCTTTTGCCGTTTTGTATCGGCCTTTTCCTCATGGGCCAGTCGCTTTTCCTTCTGCTCCAGCCAAGAGGAATAATTGCCCTTCCAGGGAATCCCCTTGCCCCGGTCCAGTTCCAGAATCCAACCGGCCACGTTATCAAGGAAATAACGATCATGGGTTACGGCGATGACCGTACCCTCGTAGCGCTGCAAATGCTGCTCCAGCCAGGAGACGGTCTCGGCATCCAGATGGTTGGTGGGCTCATCAAGAAGCAAAATATCCGGTTTTTTGAGCAGCAAACGGCAGAGCGCAACCCGGCGGCGCTCACCACCGGAGAGCACATTGACCTGGACATCACCGGGCGGGCACCGCAGTGCATCCATGGCCATCTCCAGGCGGGCATCCAGATCCCAGGCCCCGATGTTGTCCAGCTTTTCCTGCACCTTGCCTTGGCGGGTGATGAGGTTGTCCATCTCATCGTCGCTCATGGGCTCGGCAAACTTATTGTTGATCTCCTCAAACTCGGCCAGAAGATCCACGGCCTCCTGGGCGCCCTCCTTGACAATATCAAGTACGGTCTTGCCATCCTCAAGCTCGGGCTCCTGCTCAAGCAAACCCACGGTAAGGCCGGGTGAGATATGGGTCTCGCCGTTGAACTCCTTGTCCACCCCGGCCAGAATCCGCAAGAGGGAAGATTTACCAGAGCCGTTCAGGCCCAGGACACCGATCTTGGCGCCGTAAAAATAGGAAAGGCTGATATCTCTTAATATGGGCTGTTTCTCATAAAACTTGGAAACCTTGACCATGGAATATATGACTTTATTCGGCTCGTCGTTGCTCATCTGCTCCGCTCCTTGTCTGTTGAAAATTGCTCAGATGTGAGGGCCAAAATAGCATAAAGAGTCATTCTGGTCACTGTGAAAAAACAAGCCCTGCCCGTGTAAGGAAAAAAGGCGGGTAAAGGTAAAAAAGAGAGTTAGCCCGCATATTTCACAAAGATCATCGCGAGAGGCCGGGAAGTGCTGTGGGTACAAGGCACGCGCCGGAAAACACCCGCAGGCATACTGGCAGTATGTCGAGGATGTTTTTCAAGCGTAACGCAGGAGACGCGGTGCTTAGCGGCTTCGCAGCAGATCGCTTGTGAAATATGCGGGTTAGGAGGCCACCTGGTTGCGGCCTGCGTTTTTGGCTTTATACAATGCCTTATCCGCAGCCTTGAGTACGGCAAAGGGCTTATCCTTGCGCCGCCTTTCGGCAACGCCGATGCTGATGGTGACCGAGACTTTTTTCTTGGAGCCCCAGGCCTTTTTGCCACGTTTTGTTTTTTTCCTGGGGCGCGATGCACTGCGGAGGCTGAACCCGGAGGCAGCCACAACCTTGCGTACCTCTTCAAGGTGGGGCAAGACCTCCTCAACGGATTTACCGGGAAAGAGGATGGTAAACTCCTCACCACCATAGCGAAATGCTCTGCCCCCGCCGCCCACGGCCTTGAGCTTGGCCGCCACCATGGCCAGCACCTGATCCCCAACATCGTGGCCGTAGCGATCGTTGAACTTCTTAAAAAAATCAATATCCAGCATGGCAACGCTATAGGAATTACCCAATTTGACCATGGCCTCAGTCAAAGCCCGGCGGGCAGGCAGGGTGGTCAGCTCATCACGAAAGGCCATGGAATGGGCCGATTCAAAGCCGCCGATGATCAGGATCAGCCCGGCCACGGAAAAATAGACCGTGGCCGGCAATCCCGGTTCGGCAGCAAAGATTGCCACCTGCCCGGCCACCAAGGCCCAGAATAATCCATGCTCAAGAGGATCTCGATTACGGGCAAAACGGTGAAACAGCAAAATGAGGGCAAGCCCGTTTAGGGCCAGGGCAGGGCTGCTCACCTCGACATCCAACAGAGGAACAACAACAGAATATGACCTAATAAAATCAACAACCTGCCCACCATAGGTCGGATAGAGCAGTCCGGCTGCGACCGGCTGTAACAGGAGAAATGAAAAACGCAAAATACCGGTCAGGGTCAGGATGCCCCGCTCCTGTTGCCAACAGAGGAGCATGAAGTTAAAGGGCAGCAGAATGGTCGCCATATGAAAGACATAGCGGGTCAGGACAAGAGAGGCATCATCGCCGCCGGTAAAACGAAAAAAAAGCTGGTCGACAATCACCAGGCACAGCACGCCAAAGAGCAATCTGCTGCGGTTAAAACGCCAGCCAAAGAGCAGGGCCACCACCGCAACAATGTAGGGGTAGGCCCAGGCAAACTCCAACAGCAGGGTGGCGGCGTCTTCAATACGCATGGCCACCAAGGCCGCTGCCAAAATCACCCCGCCGGGCATGAGGTATGTCATGAGGGTGCGCAGAAAAATCATAAAGAAGAGGGTAACGCAAAGGCGCAAGGGCGCAAAGTTAAATCCTCTTAAAAAAGGGCTGATCCATTTTTTATTGCTTTGCGACTTAGCGTCTTCGCGTTAAAAAGCTGTATGCAACATTCCATCCCCGTATCCATAGACCAAGGCAAATGCACAGGCTGCGGCCTCTGCGTTGATATCTGCCCGGACCGCACCCTGAGCCTGGATGACAAGGCCCATGTCACCGGACAAAAATGCCTGGTCTGCGGCCACTGCCTGGCAGTATGTCCGGCTGAGGCAATCAGCATCGAACAGGCAATGCAATCCCTCAACTTTGCTACCTTTGAAGAGAAAATGGAGCCCCTTGCGTTCGGCAAGGGAGACACGGCAGAACTGGTGCGGCTCATGCGCTCCCGCCGTTCCTGCCGCAGCTACACCGAGCAAGAAGTGCCACGGGAAATACTGGAGGACCTGGTCAAGGTCGGCACCACCGCCCCCTCGGGCACCAACAGCCAGAAATGGACCTTTACCATCCTGCCTCATCGCAGGGCCGTGGTAAAATTAGGGGATCTGGTTGGGGGATATTTCAAGAAACTCAATAAACTGGCAGCCAACCCCTTGCTACGGGGCGGACTCAAACTCATCGGCAAACCAAGCTTGGCTAACTACTATAATAGGTATTACAGGACCATCGGGACAGGCCTGAAGGAATGGGAGGAACAGGGCATCGACCGCCTCTTCCACGGAGCAACCGCCGCCATAGTGGTCGGCGCTGGGCCAGGAGCCAGCTGCCCCATGGAAGACGGTATGCTCGCCACCCAAAACATCCTCCTCGCCGCACACACCATGGGCCTGGGCAGTTGCCTTATTGGTTTTGCCGTTGCTGCAATGGAAAAGGAGAACTCCATCAAGACGGTCATCGGCATACCAGGGCAGGAACCAGTATATGCGGTCATCGCCCTGGGATACCCGGCGGTGAAGTACCAGCGGCTGACGGTACGTAAGGATGCCGCTCCAAGATGGAGCCACGGATAGGTCGCCCCGGTTATAAGACTTCTCGAAACCCCTCCTGTCCCTGCAAGGCATGCCAGCGAAGGAAAAGATCCACACATTCAGGGCAAAGCTGGGTCCCGCTGACCTCTTTGATGATCTGCAGGACCTTGTCCGTTCCAAGCCCGGCCCGGTACGGACGATCGCTGATCATGGCATCATAGGTATCTGCCACCGCAGTCACCCTTGCCCAAAAAGGGATCTCTTCCTTAGCCAAACAATGGGGATAACCATTGCCGTCATAGCGTTCATGGTGATGCATCACGATGGGGATGACTTTCTTTAAACTGGGGATCGCCTTGAGAATGCGCGCACCCTCTTCCGGGTGCTGCTGAATCTGCTCGAACTCCTCTTCGGACAGCCGCCCCTGCTTGCGCAGGATGAGATCACTCACCCCGATTTTACCTATATCATGCAGTTTTGCCCCTATGGCGAGCGTATCCGGGTCCACATCGTCCACCCCATACAGCTCCGCCATCCCCCGGACGATCGCGGCCACGGAGTCCGAATGGCCACGGGTGTACTTGTCCCGCGCCTCCAGGGCGCTGACCAGGGACGTGATGCTGCCTAAGAGCAGATTACGCTCCAGAGTCATGTACTCCTTTTCGCTGAGCAGGAGTTTGAACTGGTCGGAGAGAATACGCTCGACGATGATGGACAACTCGTCCATATTAAATGGCTGGGCCAGGTAGGCGTCCGCCCCCTTCTGGATGATCTTGCGCACATGGCGCTTGCCTTCGATGGAACTCATGGCAACAAAAGGAATAGCATGCAGTTCCGCATCACCCTTGACCGCCTCGCACAGAGTGTAGCCGTCCATCTCCGGCATCTCGATGTCGCTGAGGATCAGGTCGACCTGCTCTTCGCGCAGGATGCGCCAAGCCTCTACCCCGTTTTCCGCCCGCAGGACCTGAAAACCATTCTGCAACAGGTGCCGGGCCACCATGGTCAGGACCACAGGCGAATCCTCGACCACCAGGATTTTCTTGTTCTGAACAAATGCGGAACGACAGAGAAGGCGTTCGACACAATCGGTGAACTCATCATGTGCATCTGACTTGGAGATATGAGCGGCGGCCCCGGCATTCAGTGCCTTTTCCACATGCTCGTCCCCGTCAAACTGGCTGACCATGATGATGGGGATGCCCCGCAGTTTCTGGTCTTTTTTCACCTCCCTGCAGAAGGTGATGCCGTCCATCACCGGCATATCATGATCCGTGATAATCAGGTCCATGGGCGTGCCGTTACGGGCCAGATCCAGGGCCTCCTGTCCGTCACCCGCCTCATAGATCTCCGGCTCGAGGTGACGCAAAAGGATGCCCAGACTTTTACGGATAAATGGCTGATCATCGACAATAAGAATCTTTTGAGAAGACGTTCCCACTCGCTTTCTTTCCTTTCCCCTCACATTAGCGGCCAGCAGTACAGGTTGGCTGGTTCCCATACTCTGAAATACCCATATGCGATTCCTTGACAAAATATGTTCGGCCCAAAACATAAAAAAGGCCCATCTCCGATACCGAAGATAGGCCTTCCTCATTCCTGTGCGGATCCTCTTCGGTAGCCCGGCCGCCAACATGTGGCCCGTGGCTTTGCGTCCCCAGGTCGCCCCGGGTTTGCCTTTATCGGAGTAATTTTGTCGTCTTTTTAGCATCTATCCGAGTGATAGGCAATACTTGAAAAATACGGGGTCTCGTCACTTCAACCGATGCCACCCCTTACAAGGACTGGGAATTTGTCCTTAAAAAATGGCCTAAAAAATTTGCGAATTGCCAAAAGAAACGTTTGCCTTTACCCTTTTTCTATTGAGTAATTTTATTTACTTCAAAAAAATCATATAAATTCCCGTGAGATAACCGAACATGGACGATCGCATTAACGAACTGGAAACCCTGGCAGCCTTCCAGGAAAAAACAATTGAAGATTTGAACGAAGCCCTGCGCTCACAGCAGGAACAGCTTGACAAGCTGGAGGAGGAATTATTGCGGGTCAATAAACTCCTAAAAAAGATACTGATGCAGTTTGAACACGGACAGGCGTAAAAAGATATCAGCCACGAAACCCACAAAAGTACACGAAAAAAAAGAATAGAATTTTAGTGTTCTTTCGTGGATTTCGTGGCAAAAAAATCTCATGCAATCATCCCTCACATTAACGGTCGGCTCCCAGGCCTTTTTAAGCGGGGCATCGCAGAGCCTGCTTGATGCCCTGAAAAAGCAGCTGACCATTGATAATCCCAAGTACCAGGATGCCAAGAAGTATGGGCGCTGGATGGGCAAAAAGCTCAAGCCCCATCTCTACTATTATAAAGAGACCGGCAAGGGAATCCGCTTTCCGCGGGGCTATGCCAACCATGCCATTTTGCTCTGCCGCAAGTTCATGAAGCAGGACCCGCATGTTATTGATGAGAGAAAGGAACGTGCGCCCATTGATCTTTCCTTTCGGGGCGAGTTGCGGCCATACCAGGAAGAAGCAGCCCAGGCCATCATGGGGCGGGAGTTCGGGGTGCTTGAGGCGGGCACCGGCTCTGGCAAAACCGTTATTGCCCTGGCTATCATCGCCCAGCGCAAACAGCCCACTATCGTCCTGGTCCATAATAAGGAGCTGCTCTACCAGTGGGCGGAACGGGCTGAGAATTTTCTGGATGTTGAGGTGGGCCTGGTGGGGGATGGTCATTTTGATATCAAACCGCTGACCATTGCCATTGTTAACACGGCCCGCAACCGGCTTGATGAACTGCCGCACCATTTCGGCCAGATCTGCGTGGACGAATGCCATCGGGTGCCGGCCTCGCTCTTTACCGATGTGGTCACGGCCTTTGATTGCCGCTACCTCCTTGGCCTCTCCGCCACCGCCTTTCGCCGGGATGGACTGACCAAGCTGATCTATATGTACCTTGGCGACAGGGTGCACCAGGTACCGACCCAGGATCTGCATGCCAGCGGCGCCATTCTCCAGCCCGACTTTATTCAGCGTGCTACAGAGTTCCGCTATGTATACCGCGGCAATTACCAGGCCCTGATGAAATCGCTGACAAAAAACAAAGGTCGCAATCAGCTCATTGTTGAAGATATCGTCAAGGAGACAGGCGAGACTTCTGGCACCATTCTGGTGGTGAGCGACCGGGTCAAACATTGCGAGGAACTGGCCAAACTCCTTATAAAAGATGGTCATCAGGCGGCGATCCTCACTGGACAGACACCGGCTGATGAACGGTCTAAACTGGTGGACTCCATCCGCAAGGGCGAGGTCAAGGTGCTCATCTCCACGGTACAGCTCATTGGCGAGGGTTTTGATTGCCCGGATCTGCAAACCCTTTTTCTCACCACCCCCATCAAATTCACCGGTCGCCTCTTGCAGGTGGTGGGCCGCATCCTCCGCCCAGCCACGGGCAAAAAACCCAAGGTCTATGATTATGTAGACCCGGTGGGCGTACTCTCTTCATCGGCCCAATCCCGCTGGCTGACCTTTCAGAAAAAGTAGGGAATACCCTGCTCCGCTTAACAAACAATGCGCAGACCCTGTAGGAGCCATTTTAATGGCGATTGAGAGGCCTTTCCTCTCGCCATTAAAAAGCTCTTACTGCCGCAGTATTTCAGAAATCTGCTCCAGAACCAACCATCGAAAAGGCCCACCCGAAACTCCATTAAAACGATAGGTACTCCTACCCATTTTTTGCCCTTTAATTTTCTTTTGAAAAATGGTAAATGTCGCAGTCCGTACAAAAATGAACCTAAATTCATTATTTTGTATGATCACGAACAATTTTTTGGAAGGAGAATGGAGAGATGATGAAGAGAATTTCAACCGTGGCCCTGGCGACTCTGCTCTGCCTGCCCGCACTGGCTTCCGCCAGCATGGACAAGGTAGCTGAGCTTGAGAAGCAGATGGCCGAAATGAGCAAGATGTTCCAGGCTCAGCTGGAGGCAATGAAGGGAGAAATTGCCTCTCTCAAAGCCAAGGACCAGAAGATCGAGAAAGAGGTTTCCCAAACCGCCTCTGCCGCCGAGTGGACAAAAAAAGTCAAGCTTGATGGCCAAGTCCGTATGCGCGGCTATAACATCCAGAACGTCTGGGATCTTAATGACGATGGAGATGGTGACAACCGCGACCTATTTCGTCTCAAGACTAGTGTTGGATTGAGCGCAAATCTTACCGATGATGTAACCGGCCACATTCGTCTGACCAATCAGACCTGGGGCGAGGGTGTTTCCGATGCTGCAGACAATAACAGCAACAAACTCTTTGTCGAAAACGCATGGATGAACGTCAAAAATGTTTTCGGTTCACCTTTTGACGCAAAGATCGGTCGCCAGAACCTAATTTATGGATCCGGCTTCGTGATCCTGGATGGCCAGTCACAGATGGCTTCCACCTCCATTTACTTTGACGGCATCAAATTGAGCTGGGATATGACCGACAAGGTTGTTCTCGACGCCTTCTACATGAAGGATCAGGAAAATACTGTTGCCAACAGTGCAAACGGCAATGCCGGCGATGACATCAACCTTGCGGGTTTTTACCTGACAGCGAACAGCTGTCCCATTATTGGCAAGCAGGAGTACTATGCCCTGAACCGCAATGACGATGCGAGAAAAAAGGACATCTGGACCTATGGTGTTCGTCTGTCGGACAAGCTGGCCAACGGCTTTGACTACTCCCTGGAAGGCGCCATGCAAACCGGTGACGCCAATGCCACCCAGGATCAGGATTCCTACGGCATGAAACTCAACGCTGGCTATACCTTCAAGGATGCCGGTTGGAAGCCCCGGCTCTATGCCGAGTACGTTAATCTCTCCGGTGATGACGGTGATGGCAACGGCGACTTCGAGCGTTGGGATGTGATGTATGGCGGTTGGCCTCAGTTCGGCGACCTGCTGGCCTGGAAATTCCTCTACCTTGGCGGCGGCAACACCTCCATGACCGGTGTTGACCCGGCATTCGGTGATAATGCCAGCACCGTTGGCGAGGCAATTTACGGCAACATGGAAATGATCACCTTGGGTGCCAGCGCCAAGCTGAACGAGAAACTTTTCGGTAAGTTGAGTTACTCCAACATCAAGTTCAACGAGACCATTGCCGGTGTAGATGATGACTTTGGCGATTACTACCAAGCCTCATTGAAGTACGCCTACAACAAATACCTCAGTTTCTCCATGTATGCAGCCATGCTGGAGGCAGGCGATGCCTTTGGTGCCAATGCGGACGATGCAACCGAGATCTACTGGGAGTCCCAAATCAGGTTCTAAGCTTGATTTACAAGTTTTACACGTTTTCACAAAAGGGGGCGGCAATTTGCTGCCCCCTTTTTTTCCCGCACTTTCCGTGACTTGACCCGGGAGACAAGATGACATTTCTTGCCCTCCGGGTGGATACATGGTAAATAAGCAGGTTCATTTTGTGGGTATTAATACGGATAAAATGAGTCTGAAACAAGAAACGCACAATCCGATTTTCCAGCGCCTGGTGAGGTGTACTGGCCAATCGATAAACCTATCAGCATGAGGAGTCTATAGTGACGCAGGAAATCACAGGAAGAGACACCCTTTGGCTCTCCGGCAACGAGGCCATAGCCTTGGGCGCCACCGAGGCGGATGTGCAGGTGGCCTCTGGCTACCCCGGCACCCCCTCCACCGAGATTCTTGAAAATATCGCAAAATACAAAACCGTATACACCGAATGGGCACCCAACGAAAAGGTCGGCCTTGAGGTGGCAATCGGCGCCTCATTCGGCGGGGCCCGTGCCCTGGCCACCATGAAGCATGTGGGCCTGAACGTGGCAGCAGATCCGCTCTTTACCGCGGCCTACACCGGCGTGCGCGGCGGCCTGGTCATCGTGGTGGCGGACGACCCCACCATGTACAGCTCGCAAAACGAGCAGGACAGCCGCAACTACGCCTATGCTGCCAAGCTGCCCATGCTGGAGCCGTGTGACCCGGCCGAGGCTAAGGAATTCCTCAAACTCGCCTATGAGATGAGCGAGGAGTTCGATACCCCGGTCCTGCTGCGCAGCTGCACCCGCGTGGCCCATGTTAAGGGTGTGGTGGCCCGCACAGAGCCGACAAAATCCAAGGTCGAGATCGGTATTGAGAAGATACCTGCCAAATTCGTCATGCTGCCCGCCAATGCACGAGCCCGTCGGGTGGCCATTGCCGAGCGTTTTGAAAAGATGGGCGAGTTTGTTGAGAGTTTCAGCGAAAATCGCGTTGAGGCTGGCGACAAGAAAATGGGCATCATCTGTGCAGGCACCAGCTACCTCTATGTAAAAGAGGTCTTCCCCGATGCTGCCGTCTTGAAACTTGGTTGCGTCAATCCGCTGCCCGAGAAGATGATCCACGACTTTGCCGACAGCGTGGACACCCTCTACATCGTTGAGGATCTTGACCCGTATATTGAGATGCGCATCAAGGCCATGGGTATTGAGTGCCACGGCAAGGACAAGATCCCGGCCATCGGCGAGTTGAACCCGGCCGTTGTCCGCGCAGGGATCAGCGATGAGCCTGCCAAGGCAGAGTTCGCCCCGGTTGAGCTGCCCATGCGGCCGCCCAATATGTGTGCCGGTTGCCCGCACCGCGGCCTGTTCTACAACTTGAACCGCCTCAAGGTCTTTGTTTCCGGTGATATCGGCTGTTACACCCTTGGTTTTCTGCCGCCCCTTTCGGCCATGGACTCCTGTGTTTGCATGGGCGCCTCGGTGAGTATTGCCCACGGCATGTGCAAGGCCCTGGGTGACGAAGGCAAGGGCAAGGTGGTCGGTGTTATCGGCGACTCCACCTTTACTCACACCGGTATCAACAGCCTGATCAACTCGGTCTACAACAACAGCTACTCCACCATCATCCTGTTGGACAACCGCATTACCGGCATGACCGGCCAGCAGCCTAACCCCGCCTCGGGCGGCAACATCATGGGCGAGGCGGCCACTGCCATCGACTTTCCGGAACTTTGTAAAGCCATCGGCGTTAAGCATGTCCGCACCGTGAACCCGCATGATATCGAGGGAACCTACAAGGTGCTTAAAGAAGAGGTGGAGCGTGAAGAGACCTCAGTGGTCATTACCCGCTTCCCCTGTGTTTTGACTCCGGATGAAAAAAAGCGGGTCAAAAATCCCTTCCACAGCGACATCGACAACTGTACCGGTTGCCGCATGTGCTTGCGCCTGGGTTGCCCGGCCATCACCTGGATCCCGCTCAACCCGGAAGAGGCTAAGGCCATGGGCAAGAAGGAAAAACAACCCGGCTACGCCACCATCAACGAAAACGTCTGCATCGGCTGCGGCCAGTGCATCGGCCTCTGTAAGTTCGATGCCATCTGCGAAGGGGAGGAGAAGTAATGAAAGATCAAGGAAACATCCACTTTTGCGGCGTTGGCGGCCAGGGAATTCTCCTGGCCAGTGAGCTGACCGCCTATTCCCTTTTGGCTGCCGGCCTCGATGTGAAAAAAAGCGAAGTACACGGCATGGCCCAACGCGGCGGCTCGGTTGAAGCGCATCTGCGCTTTGGCAAGAACAAGGTTTATTCCCCGCTCATTGAGCCGGGCACCGTTGACATCCAGCTTGCCTTTGAGACCATGGAGTCGGTACGTTACCTGCCCTACCTCAACAAGGAGAGCAAAGTCATCGTCAATACCCAAAAGATCGCCCCGCCCGCCATTGCCACCGGCAAGATGGAATACCCCAATGAGTGTTTAGACGCGCTGACCGATCAGGGTATTCAGATCATCAAGGTGGACGGCTTTGAGATCGCGCAATCTGTCGGCAATATCCGCACCGCCAATGTCGCGTTGGTAGGGGCGCTCTCCGCATTTCTGCCCATTGATGAGCAGGTATTTATCGATGAAATGAATAAACGCCTGCCTGCCAAGATCCTCGATGTCAACCTGGCCGCCTTCAAGGCAGGCAGGGAAGCAGCGCAGTAAAAGATTAGGAGCCACGAAAAGACTCGAAAGAAAAATTTTTAAAAAATGTAGGAGCCACTTTAGTGGCGATAGCCAAGTTTGGATTTATCTGCAAGCTTTGATCGCGGATAAATCCGCTCCTACAAGGGAAAACAAAAACAATTTCGTGTTCTTTCGTGGGTTTCGTGGCTAAAAAAAGGAAATAAATATGCTCTGGAACGAAGAATACGAGACCATGCCCCGCGAGGCACTGGAGGCTCTGCAGCTCAAACGCCTGCAGAACCAGGTGGAACGTGTGTACGCCACTGTTCCTTATTATAAGAAGAAGATGGAGGATGCCGGTGTTACCCCTGCCGACATCAAGACCCTGGCCGACATCAAGCTCCTGCCCTTTACCACCAAAGAGGATCTTCGAAAGAATTATCCCTTTGGTCTTTTCACCGTGCCCATGGAAGAGGTTGTTCGTATCCATGCTTCCTCCGGCACCACTGGTAAACCCACGGTTGTGGGTTACACCAAGAAAGACATCAAGCTCTGGGCAGAACTCATGACCCGGACCCTGTCCGCAGCCGGTGTCAATCGTGGCGACATCGTCCATAATGCATATGGCTACGGCCTGTTTACCGGTGGTCTGGGTGCGCATTACGGTGCTGAGAATCTTGGCGCCGCGGTTATCCCCATCTCCGGCGGTAACACCAAACGCCAGATCCAGATCATGCAGGATTTCGGTTCCACCGTACTGCTCTCCACCCCTTCCTACGCCCTGAACATTGCCGACACCATGGCAGACCAGGGTATCGATCCGGCCACCCTTAAGCTCAAGGTCGGCGTCTTTGGCGCAGAGCCCTGGAGCGAAAAGATGCGCGATGAGATCGAAAGCCGCCTCAAGATCAAGGCCATTGATATCTATGGTCTGTCCGAAATTATCGGCCCTGGTGTTGCTGCCGAGTGTGTGGAGGAACAAAAGGGTCTGCACATCATGGAAGATCATTTCATGGCCGAGATCGTTGACAAGGATACCTTTGAGCCTTTGCCTGTCGGCGAACAAGGCGAGTTGGTCTTCACCACTCTGACCAAGGAAGCCTTCCCGGTTATCCGTTACCGGACCAAGGATATCTCCCGTCTGATCTCGGATGAGTGTAGCTGTGGTCGTACCTTCTACCGCATGCCCAAGGTCACCGGCCGCACCGATGACATGATGATCATCCGCGGAGTCAATGTCTTCCCCTCGCAAATCGAAGAGGTCATCATGAGTGTTGAGGGCGTTGAGCCCCATTATCAAATAGTAGTCACCCGCGACGGCTCCCTGGATAACATTGAGGTTCAGGTTGAGGTGAGCGAGGAGATCTTCTCCGACGAGATCAAAAATCTGGAGACCTTAAGCAGAACGCTGCAAATGAATATCAAGGATCGTCTCGGCATCTCCGCAAAGATCAGCCTGGTTGAGCCGAAGACCATTCAGCGCAGCGAGGGCAAGGCCCAACGCGTTATTGATAAACGCAAAATTTAACTGCCGTCACGAGTGACGAGTAAATAGTGACGAGTTAAAAAAAAATACTTGTTACCTGTCACTCGTCACTATTCACTCGAAACAGGAGTTTCGCATGAAAGTACAACAGATCGCTATTTTTCTGGAAAACAAATCAGGCCGCTTGGCCGACATCAGCCACACTCTGGCCGAAAATGCCATCAACATTCGCGCCCTCTCTTTGGCAGACACCGCCGACTTCGGCATCCTGCGCCTGGTAGTCAACGACACGGCCCAGGCCAAGGCGGTCCTCAAAGAGCACGGTTTTACCGTGGGCATCACCGAGGTTCTGGCCGTTGAGGTACCGGATAAGCCTGGTGGCTTGGATTCCATCCTGCAGATCATCAAAGAGGCGGATCTCAATGTGGAATACATGTACGCCTTTACCAAAAAGAGCGGCGAGTCTGGTCTGTTGCTCTTTCGCTTTGACGACCTGGATGCGGCCATCGAGGTCTTTAGCAAGTCCGGCGTCAAGCTGTTGAGTGATGCCGAGGTTCATACATTGTAGTGAGATATGGGGATGGCTTGGGAGGGCTGTCCCTTTTTTTATGGCCGTATCTTTCGGCCTTAATGGAAGGAGTTAGGAGGAAGTAATGAAACGTACTATTTTTGCATGCTGTGTAGCGGCTTTGCTCACGCTGGCCATGGTGGTCTCTGCGGGGGCTGCTGAAACCATCAAGATCGGCGCTATCCTGGCGGTCACCGGCCCGGCCTCCTTTTTGGGCGGACCTGAGTCCCGGACCATGCAGATGTTGGCCGATGAGATCAATGCCAAGGGCGGCATCAACGGCAAAAAGATCGAGCTGATCATCAAGGATTCCGGCGCCAGCCCGGAAAAGGCAATCTCCTTTGCCAAGCAGTTGATCGAGGAAGAAAAAGTATTTGCCATCCTCGGACCTTCCACCTCCGGCGAGACCCTGAAAATTAAAAAGATCTGCGAACAGGGCAAGACTATTCTGCTCTCTTGCGCCGCAGCCGAGATGATCGTTAATCCGGTTGCCAAGTACGTTTTCAAGACCCCGCAAAAAGACAGCTATGCGGCCAAGAAGATCTTCATGACCATGAACGAGATGGGTATTACCAAGATCGCCGTGGTAAGCGGTAACACCGGTTTCGGTAAGGCCGGCAAGAAGCAGCTTGAAAAGATCGCCCCTGAATTCGGTATCAAGGTTGTGACCAGTGAGGTTTACGACAAGAAATCCACCGACCTCTCCGCCCTGGTGGCCAAGCTCATGGCCCACAAGGATGTCCAGGCCGTGGTGAACTGGTCCATCGTTCCGGCCCAGGCCATCGTGGCCAAGAACATGCGCCAGGCAGGTTGGAATGTGCCGCTCTTCCAGAGCCATGGTTTTGGTAACATCAAGTACGTTCAGGCTGCAGGCGCTGCTGCAGAGGGCATCATCTTCCCGGCCGGTCGTCTGCTCATCGCCGATGTTTTGCCCGAGAGCAACGCTCAGAAGGCAGTGCTGCTCAAGTACAAAAACGATTACGAGTCCAAGTTCAAAGAGCCTGCCTCCACCTTTGGCGGCCATGGTTACGATGCCTTTAAGATCCTCTGCCGGGCCATCGGCCAGGTTGGTACGGACAAAGAAAAAGTCCGTGACGCCATTGAGAACATGCAGGGTTTTGTCGGCACCGGCGGTATCTTCAACTTCAGCCCAACAGACCATAACGGCCTGGGCATGGACTCCTTTGCCATGCTGACCGTTAAAAACGGCAAGTTTGTTGAGTACAAGAAGTAAAGCAGGATATTAACCCCAGCGCAGAGAGTATATTTATGTTTGGTAAATCTTTTTCGCGTCTTCTTGCTGCCGCTTTTTTACTTGCGGCGGTTTTCTCACCTGGACTGGCCCTTGCTGCAACAATTAAGCTTGGCGCCATCCTGGCGGTCACCGGCCCTGCCTCCTTTTTAGGCGGCCCTGAAGCCCGCACTCTTGAGATGCTGGTTGAAGAGTACAATGCCAAGGGCGGCATGTCCGGCAACCAGATCGAGCTGATCATCAAGGACACCGGCGGCAGCCCGGAAAAGGCGATCTCCTTTGCCAAGCAGCTCATCGAGGAGGAGAAGGTCTTTGCCATCATCGGACCATCCACCTCCGGCGAGACCCTGAAGATCAAAAAGATTTGCGAGCAGGGTAAAACCATTCTGCTCTCCTGCGCTGCGGCTGAACTCATCGTTAATCCTGTGGCAAAACATGTCTTTAAGGTTGCACCCAAAGATATGTTCGCCGCCCAAAAGATCTTCATGACCATGAACAAAATGGGGATCTCCAAGGTGGCTGTGGTCAGCGGAAACACCGGCTTTGGCAAGGCGGGCAAAAAACAGCTCACCACCCTTGCCCCCAAGTTCGGCATCAACATTGTAGCCAGCGAGGTTTACGATAAAAAGGCCACCGACCTTTCCGCCGTTGTTGCCAAGATCAAGGCCAACACAGATATCCAGGCCGTGGTGAACTGGTCCGTCGTTCCTGCCCAGGCGATTTTGGCCAAGAACATGCGCCAGGCAGGTTGGAATGTGCCGCTCTTCCAGAGCCACGGTTTTGCCAACATCAAGTATGTCCAGGCCGCAGGGGTCGCAGCCGAGGGCATCCTCTTTCCGGCCAGCCGGGTTATGATCGCCGACAGCCTTGCCGCGGACCACCCGCAGCACAAGGTGATCTCCCATTACAAGTCTGCCTATGAGGGCAAATATAAAGAACAGGTGAGCACCTTTGGCGGCCACACCTATGACGCCTTTCTCATCCTGGATCAGGCCGTGAAATCCGCTGGCCTCAACCGAGCCAAGGTGCGGGATGCCATTGAGAACATGCAGGGCTTTATCGGCACCGCCGGTGCCTTCAACTTCAGCCCGGCAGACCACAACGGCCTGGGGCTGGATGCCTTCGCCATGCTGACCGTGAAAAACGGCAAGTTCGTCGCCTACGAGATGTAGGCTGCTTCAAACCGCAGCCAAGAAAAACGCCGTTAGCCCCCTTGAGGGATGACGGCGTTTTCGTGTATATAAGCGATTCTGTATTTTTTTGAACCTTTCGTAAAAAGTTGAAAGAGGCTCTGAGAGAAAAACGTCCCGTAGATAATGGTGTCATTCCCGCGCAGGCGGGAATCCAGGTTGAGGGCAACATCTTGCAAAGACTGGATCGAAGTCTCGCAGGCTCGCTTATCTCCCGTTTTCACGGGAATGACACCCTATTTGCTCAATAGCTGTATTCAATTTCTCTTTCTCCTCTTCAACTTAACTACGGATTAACTTTCTTTAAACTTTTGTCTAAAGTCAAGCATTTACCATGAGCCCCGAACTCTTTGTTCAATATCTCTTTGCCGGTATCACCTATGGCATCATCTATGCCATTGTGGGGATCGGCTTTAATATCATTTACAACACCACCGGCATCATCAACTTTGCCCAGGGCGAGTTTGTGATGTTGGGCGGAATGATTGCCATTTCCCTTAATGGGATACTGCCCCTGCCCGTGGCCATTGCCCTGGCAGTGGTTATAACCATGATCATCGGCGCATTGGTGGAGATCATCTTTATCCGTTGGCTAGAAAACCCGTCTGTTTTACGGATGATCATCATCACCATCGGCATCTCCATCCTGATCCGCGAGGTGGCGCTGCATATCTGGGGCGAGGGTGTACGCTCTCTGCCCTATTTTGTCGGCAATGAGATCACCACCATCTCCATCCTTGGGGCCAAGATATCACCCCAGGTACTCTGGGTTATTGGCGTTTGTGCCGTGATGGTTGCTGGGCTGAGCGGTTTTTTCAAGTTCACCCTCCAGGGCAAGAAGATGCAGGCCTGCGCCTCAAACCGCATGGCAGCCACCCTTTGCGGCATCAACCCCAAAAACATGGTGACCTTTTCCTTTATGCTCTCCGCCGGAATCGGCGCTTTGGCAGGCTGCGTGATGAGCCCCATTACCTACACCCAATATGATATCGGTACGGGCCTTGCCATCAAGGGCTTTACCGTTGCCATTCTCGGCGGCTTGGGCAATGCCATGGCCGCGGTCATAGCCGGGTTGCTCCTTGGCCTCATCGAGGCCTTTAGTGTAAGCGTGTTGCCCCTCGCCTTTCAGGATGCCATCTCCATCGCCATCCTGTTGATCATCCTCTTTGTCCGTCCCCATGGCCTGTTCGGCCGGAGTGACGCAGCCAGTCTCAAGGAGTTTTGATCATGAAACGCTATTCTCCTTTGGGCATACTTCTCGCCGCAGTGATCGGCATTCAGCTCATCACCCAGGCCACGGAAACAAGCTATTACCTGACCCAGCTCACCATGACCGCCTATTATTCGCTGGTCATTGTGGGCCTTTGTCTGCTCATGGGCTATGCCGGGCAGATCTCTTTAGGACACGCCGGGTTCTTTGCCATTGGCGGCTATATCTCGGCCAGCCTCACCACCTATAATCTTACGCCCTTCAAGGATAAGACCATTGTCATGCTTTTCGACAAACTGGGCTTTCTGGTCACGGGCGAGGATATTTTCGGCGAACCCTTGATGAACTTTCACCCTTGGTTTGCCTGCATTGTTGCCATTGTGGTGACCATCATCATCGCCTATTTCCTTGGCATCCCGGTCCTCAAGCTGAAAGGGCATTACCTGGCCATGGCCACCCTGGGTTTTGGCATCATCATCTATCGCGTTGCCCTGGCAACACCCATATTTGGTGAGGCAGACGGCATTTCCGAGGTGCCTGCATTCACCCTTTTGCCGGGCATTACGGTGAGTGGAGATTTCGGGGCCCGAACCAGCAACTATTACATTGCCTGGGGTATGGTTCTCATTGCCATGTGGCTGCTCTTGAACCTGATCCACTCCCGAGTGGGCCGGGCCCTGCGCGCCATCCACGGGGCGGAAGACGCCACCAATGCCATGGGCGTGGATACCTCTCGCTATAAATTGAACACCTTTGTTATCAGCGCCGTGCTTGCGGCCGTGGCCGGTGTCTTTTTGACCCATTACAACGGCGGCATAGGCCCTTCCGAGGCCAGCATCATGAAGTCGGTCCGCTATGTGGCCCTGGTTGCCATCGGCGGCATGGCCCATCTCTGGGGTGCCTTGACAATGGGTGTGGTTCTTAATTTCATGAGCTTTCGCGGCTGGTTCGGTTCTTACGATGATGCGGTCTTCGGCACCATCCTCATCGTGATCATGCTCTTTGCCCCGGAAGGAATTCTCAGGCTCTCCATTCTGCCTAAGCTTAAAGGCCTGCTCGGCAAGGAGGGCAACTGATGGCAATGCTCTCGGTCAAAAACGTCAACCGTTTCTTCGGCGGCCTGCATGCGGTGAACGATGCCAGCTTTGATGTGGAACAGGGATTGATCAAGGCAGTGATCGGCCCCAACGGCGCAGGCAAGACCACCCTCTTCAACCTGATCTCCGGCGCCCTGCCCTTAAGTTCAGGCGAGGTTCTTTTTGCAAGCCAGCCCATCCACGGCCTACAACCCTATCAGATTGCCCGGCGCGGCATTGCCAGAACCTATCAGAATATCAAGCTCTACCCCGGCATGACCGCCCTTGAGAATGTCATGATCGGCCGCCATGTGCAAAGCAATGCCGGATTCCTGGCTGGAATGTTCAATCTGCCCAAAACCTGGACAGAAGAAAAGGCAATCAAGGAAAAGTGCCTGGAACTGCTGGATCTTCTGGAAGTGGCCGACCTTGCCAACACCGAGGCCACCAGCCTGGCATTCGGCCAGCAACGGGCCGTGGAGTTTGCCAGGGCCCTGGCCATGGAGCCCACCCTGCTCCTGCTCGATGAACCGGCCGCAGGCCTCAATATTTATGAGACCGCCGAGGTGGCCCGCTTGATCACTAAGATCAACGAGCGCGGCATCACCGTTTTGCTGGTTGAGCACGACATGTCCCTTGTTATGGATATCTCCCAGGAGATTGTGGTTCTTTCCTTTGGCCAGAAGATTGCCGAGGACACGCCGCATAATATCCAACAGAACAAGGAAGTCATCAAGATCTACCTGGGCGAGGAAGAAGAGGAGGAGGACGACGATGCTGAGGATTAAAAACCTTGAGGCCGGTTACGGTAAGATCCGGGTCCTCAAGCGCATCTCCCTCCACGTTGATCCGGGCGAGATCGTCACCCTGATCGGCGCCAACGGCGCAGGAAAGACCACCCTGCTCTCCACCATCACAGGCCTGGTGAAGGCAACGGATGGCGAGATCATGCTCCAGGGCGAGGCAATAGAAAAGATTGCGGCGGAAAAAATCGTGGAGCGCGGCTGCTCACTGGTGCCGGAAGGCCGCCAGGTATTCGCCACCATGACCGTGAAAGAAAACCTGATTCTTGGCGGCTATGTCCAGCACAAGAAGGGCAATAAAAAGTTTGCCCAGGCCATCGACCATATCTATGAGCTCTTCCCGGTTTTAGAAGAACGCAAGGATCAGCTGGCAGGCACCCTTTCCGGCGGCGAACAGCAGATGCTGGCCATGGGCCGGGCGCTGATGGCCAAACCAGCGTTGATCATGCTCGACGAGCCCTCCACCGGACTGGCCCCACTCATTGTTAAAAACATTTTCAGTATTATCAAACGCTTACGCAACGAAGGCAATACCGTGCTCCTCATCGAGCAAAACGCCAAGGCCGCGCTCAAGATTGCCGACCGCGGTTACGTAATGGAAACGGGCAAGATCATCGTCCAGGGCCCTGCCGAGGATCTCTTGGCCAACAAGGATGTCCAGCGGGCGTATTTGGGGCGGGACGTAGAATAATTTTTTTTGCCACGAAACCCACGAGCGGTGTGACTTGATCACACGGCGAAGGACACGAAATTGTTAACCACATGCTCTCTGTAGGAGCGGTTTTAACCGCGATCAATGTCGCCGGATGCTTCCAGCTTGGTTTTCGCCATTAAAATGGCTCCTACAAAAACAGCAAAAAAGTTTTCGTGTTTTTTCGTGTATTTCGTGGCTAATCTAATCTTTAACAGTATTCATCAGCCAGGAGGTTGCCATGTATTGGGACGAGGCTAAAGAATGTATCTCACGGGATGACCTGGAACAATTACAACTGGAACGGCTCCAGTCCACTCTCTATCGGGTGGCCACCCATGTCCCCTTTTACCGAGAAAAATTCAAGGAGTTTGGCGTTGATCCAGACGGCTTCCGCTCCTTAGACGAGCTTTCCAGCCTGCCCTTTACCACCAAGCAGGATCTTCGCGACAACTACCCCTATGGCCTTTTTGCCGTGCCCTTGCGCGAGGTGGTGCGGGTCCATGCCTCCTCCGGCACCACCGGCCAGGCCACGGTAGTCGGCTACACGGAAAACGACATCAAAACCTGGTCCAACCTGGTGGCCCGCGTGCTTACCGGCGCTGGGGTAACGAACGACGATGTGGTCCAGATCGCATTCGGCTACGGCATGTTCACCGGCGGATTCGGCCTGCATTACGGCTCCGAGCGGGTGGGCGCCTCGGTTATCCCTATTTCAAGCGGCAATACCAAGCGCCAGATCCAGATCATGCAGGATTTCCGAACCACGGCTCTGGTCTGCACCCCGAGCTATGCCCTGCTCATGGCCGACGCCATGGAGGAGATGGGGATCAACACCAACTCTCTGACCCTCAAGTACGGTCTTTTCGGGGCCGAGCCCTGGTCCGAGGCCATGCGCAACGAGATCCAGGACAAGCTCAACATCATTGCCACGGACAACTACGGTCTGTCCGAGGTCATGGGCCCTGGCGTGGCCGGCGAATGCCAGGAGCGCAATGGCCTACATGTGAACGAGGATCACTTCCTCATTGAGATCATCGACCCAGAAACACTGGAACCGGTTAAGCCGGGCGAAATAGGCGAGCTGGTGGTCACCACCCTGACCAAAGAGGCCTTTCCGGTTATCCGCTACCGCACCCGCGACCTGACCCGCCTTGTTGAAGGAACCTGCCCTTGCGGCCGCACCACCCGCCGCATCCAGCGTATCTTGGGCCGCACCGATGACATGCTGATCGTCAAGGGAGTGAATGTCTATCCCTCCCAGATCGAGAACATCCTCTTTGAAATCGAGGGCACTAAACCCCATTACCAGATCATTGTCGAGCGCCACGGCAGGCTTGACAAAATCACCGTCTTGGTGGAGGTTATCGAGTCCATCTTTTTTGACCAGATGAAAAAGCAGCGCGAGATGATCGACCTTATCAAACGCCGGCTGCAGGCAGAACTGGGCATCGGCGTAGATATTAAGCTGGTTGAAGAAAAGAGCCTTGAGCGTACAGAAGGCAAGGCCAAACGAATTATAGACAAGAGAGAGTTATAGCCGTTCATTTTCTTTGCTTGCCCAAAGAAAACGAACCAGCAGCGAAGTGGCGAAAGAAAAGGCAGCCGTTTACTTGGCCCTGCGGGCTTCCCTGCGCTGCTCGCAATGGTTGGGCCTTTGCAAAACTCGCTTCGCTCAAACATGTTGCAAACGCTTTTTCCAACCATTACTGTGCTGCTCAGCTACGTAAAAATGGCACTTAAAAAGATATAAAAACAAAGGAAACTAGCATGGCTATATCAAAGAAAATGATCGACTTTGCGGAGCGTTCTTCTTGGATCCGCAAGATGTTTGAAGAGGGTGCAAAACTCAAGGCCGAGTTTGGCGCAGAAAATGTTTTTGACTTCAGCCTGGGTAACCCGGACCTGCAGCCCCCTGCCGCTTATGGCGATGCAGTCAAAAGCGTGGCTGCCGAAGAAGGCCCTGGTGTGCATGGCTATATGCCCAACGGTGGTTACCCCTTTGTCCGCAAGGCAGTTGCCGCGCAGATCGGCAAGGAGCAGGGCGTAACAACCCTTACCGCAGACGATATCCTCATGACCGTTGGCGCGGCCGGCGGCCTGAACGTTATCATGAAGGCTCTGCTTGATCCGGGTGACGAGGTCATCATCCTCACCCCCTTCTTTGTCGAGTACAACTTTTACATCGACAACCACGGTGGTAAGCCGGTTATCGTGAAGACCGCCGATGATTTCAGCCTGGATCTCGCTGCAATTGAGGCAGCCATTACCGATAACACCAAGGCGATCATCATCAACAGCCCCAACAACCCCACCGGCCAGATATACTCTGAGGCCGAGTTGGCAGGCTTGGGCGAAATTTTAGGTAAGGCGAGCCAGACCATTTACCTGATCTCCGATGAGCCCTACCGCAAAATCGTATTCGACAACCACGAGGTGCCTTCGATCTTTAAGGCCTATAAAAACTCGGTGGTGGTCTCCTCATACTCCAAGGACTTGTCGCTCCCCGGCGAGCGCATCGGCTATATCGCCGTGAACCCCGAGGTTGCCGACAAAGGCGCCTTTATCGGCGCCATGACCCTGGCCAACCGCATCCTGGGCTTTGTCAATGCCCCGGCGCTCATGCAGCGTGTGGTTGCCCAACTCCAGGGCGCAACTGTGGAGACAGACATTTACACCCGTCGCCGGGAGATGTTCTGCAAGGTCCTCACCGACGCGGGCTTTGAGTTTGAGCCGCCCAAGGGTGCCTTCTATCTCTTCCCAAAATCCCCCATTGAAGACGATGCCAAATTCTGCGGCATCCTGGCCGAGCAAAAAATCCTGGCCGTACCGGGCCGCGGCTTCGGCATGCCCGGCTATTTTCGCCTCGCCTTCTGTGTTGAGGATGCAGTAATTGAGCGCTCTGTTGAGGCCTTTAAAAAGGCCATGGAGGCTGCCAGAGCCCTGTAGCTTTTCAAACTCCAGCAATACATATCAAAAGGCGGCTCGGGAAAATATCCCCAGGCCGCCTTTTTTTTTGTTTCATAGCATCAGCTGCCATCCCATAATGATGATAATTTGAGTTGCTCCAGCATCACTTTGGTTTTTTCTGGGGACGAAAAGCATTTTCTGCCGCTGGCGCAGCCGCCCATAATCTCGCAAAAGCCGAGGAACTCACCCATCAGCTTGGTGTTGACCTTGTTCTTGTGTTGGATGATGGAAAGGCTCCTTTTCATATCCACGCCCTCAAGATGCAGCTCTTTTAATTCGCCTCGGTCTATCTCCGCGCAAACGGTGAGGCTAGACAGGCAACCGAGGCAATCGCTCACCTGGACCGCTTTTTTTATTGCCTCGGTATGGTTCAGTTCCATGGCCACGTTGAGATCGGTTACATGTTTGCCCAGCTTCTTTTTGAAAATCTGCGCTGTTCCGGAACCCCTTTCCCGCATGACCCAGGTGCTGCTTTTCAGGTTCTTGGCAAGGTTGAAATTTTTCCCCACAGCCAAGGCATTTCCCGGGTTGGCGATAATAACCAGTTCATCGTCGAACCAGGGTGTTACCTTGACCTGCTCATTGCTCACCTCGCCTTCTACAAAACCAAGATCAACCTTCCGCTCGACAATGAGCTGCTCGGCCAGACGCGTGTTTTGGATCTGGATCGAAATAAAGGCGTGGGGAAACAGGGTTTTAAAAGTGCTGGCCAGAGACGGCAGCACATAATTACCGATGGTGGAACTTGCAACGATGGTCAAATCCCCGGCCACGTTGCCCTCTTTTTCATTCATCAAGGTGTATATCGTTTGTGCCTTAGCGAGCAGCTCCCGACACATCGGCAAAAGAAATCGCCCCCTATCATTGAGAATCAGCGCGCGGCTGTCCCGGTCAAAGAGGGGGCCGCCTAACTGATTTTCCAGTTCACTCATGGCCAGGCTGACCGCAGACTGGGTAATAAACAGCTTCTTGCTGGCCCGGGTGACCTGCTGTTCCTCAACCACTGCCATAAAAATTTCAAGCTGTCGTAGTGTGATATTCATGGCGATCTCCTTATCGTCTGAAAAGCGGCCTGCCATGGGAGATACACGAGAGCCCTCCTCCTTAAAGCTGGCACTTCCACCAATGCTTAACATTAGTTGAATTTATGTCAAATATTATTTTTATAAATTTGACTAATTTTCAAACCGGGGTATTTAATGGTTAGAATCCAATTGTCACCGGTCTGACGTTACACAGTCAGACTCTCAAACCACCATGACTTACAGCCCAGGAGGGAGGCGCCATGAACAGTTACACACTGATAGGCTTTTCTGTTTTTTTAGGGGCCTTGTTTGTTGGGGGCGCCATTGTCACCTCCAAACTACTGGCCTTTCATTCGCCCGAGGGCCAACGCAAGGTGCAGCCCTATGAGTGTTCGGAAAACCCCATTGGCGATGCCCGCATCCGCTTCAAGGTCGCCTTTTATATCTTTGCCCTGCTCTTTTTACTCTTTGACATTGAATCGCTGTTTCTTTTTCCCTGCATGAAAATATTTAAATCCGTAATGGCTGCCCAGGCTGGCAGCATCAGTCCAATCATTCTTTTCAGTGAACTGTTTGTTTTTATCTTTATTCTTTTTGCCGGCCTAATCTATGCCTGGCGTAAGGGGGTTCTGGTATGGGAGTAGGCGGCGCATCAGGGGTAACCGAACAGGTTGCCGAAACACTTGATAAATTTCCGGGCGGCATCAAGCTTGTTGACTCCATCGAGTTCCTGGTCTCCTGGGCCAGGGCCAACTCCCTGTGGCCGCTTGTATACGGTACGGCTTGCTGCGCCATGGAAATGATGTCCGCAGGCTCCTCCCGGCATGACTGGGCCCGTTTTGGGGTTGAGGTGGCCAGGGCAACCCCCAGACAGGCAGACCTTATCGTGCTGGCAGGCACCATCGTGGAAAAGATGGGCGAAAACCTGATCACCCTCTATGAGCAGATGCCCGCGCCCAAGTATGTGATTGCCATGGGCTCCTGCGCCATTTCCGGCGGTCCTTTTTACTATGACACCTACTCGGTGATCCGGGGCGGCGACAGGCTCATTCCTGTTGATGTTTATGTGCCCGGCTGCCCTCCGCGGCCCGAGGCTTTACTCTACGGCATCATGGAGCTGCAGGAAAAGATTAGAAAGGAGGGCCGCCGCAACCCCTGGCAGGTCGGCAAGGTTCTCACCGCTCCCCTTATAGATCCCCTTACTCTGGCAAAAAAGGAGTGGGCTGCTGAAGAGAAGAAAAATGAGAGAGAGCAGGAGCTTGCCCGCGAACAGTTCAAGCTCGCAAACCCGGATTACAAGCCGCCTAAACCGCAACGGATTGCAAAGGAAAAATTCGAGGCGCTTACCAGGACAGAAAGCAAGCCAAACGGCCTTGATAACGCCTCGATATTTGCTGCGCTGCAAAAGGCCTTTCCCACAGTCAGCCTATTCCGGCAACAGGAGAGCAGCCCGACCACAATGGCTGAACTGGGTGCGGATTACATCCTTGATGTGGAGATAGGACCGGAGCAATACCCGGATCTGATTCGCTTCATCAAAGAGGATCAGGAACTGGGCTTTGATCTCCTGCTGCAGGTAACAGCGGTTGATTGGCAGGAGCATTTCGACATCCTGGTCCACCTGCTCTCCACCGAGCACGGGCATAAGCTTTTTATCCGCTGCCCGGTGAGCAAAGAGGAGCCTGAGATACGCACCATCTCGGATATTTTCGAGGGTGCCCAGTGGCATGAGCGGGAGGTGTTCGATCTGTTCGGCATCCGCTTTTCCGGCCACCCGGACATGCGGCGCATTTTTCTCAAAGACGATTTCCCCGGTTACCCGCTGCGTAAGGATTTTGAGGAACCGGAGCTGGTGATAAAACGGCCTTATTGAACTCTCCCACGGTGATTATTGCGACTTGAGGGGCATCCACTTAGAGCAAGTAATAGCAAAACATAAGCCCTTCATGTCGTCATTCCCGCGCAGGCGGGAATCCAGAAGGTATTTAGATGAGCAAACAATTTTATGTCTATATCCTCGCAAGGAAGCGAAACGGCACCTTATATACCGGAGTAACATCGAATTTGCCTCAACGGATCTGGCAGCATAAAAATGATCAGATTGACGGTTTTAGCAAAAAGTACAATGTCAAACAGCTTGTTTACCTTGAAAAGCACGATACTGCTGAAAGCGCCATTACCAGAGAGAAGCAAATCAAGAAATGGAACAGGGCCTGGAAGCTGAAATTGATAGAAAAAGAGAATCCGCAATGGAAAGACCTCTATGATTTGATTCTGCAATAGCTGGATTCCCGCCTGCGCGGGAATGACGGGGGGGAATGAGGAAAAGAGAGCATTGTGATTCAGATAAACTGACAACTTGCTCTAAATGGATAATCCCTTTGCGATTTAAGGGGCATCACACTGGGTAGTCACCAATTGTTAGCACTTCAGAGCGGCAATCTTATGCGGCTCAACACACGAGTAGGATAAACATGGAATTACAACCTGTAGACAAATACATCCCTGAGGGTTTCAACGCGGGGCTGAGCAGCGATGAAACATCGGAGGAATACTTTCTCAACATGGGGCCGCAGCACCCAAGCACCCATGGGGTTTTGCGACTGGTACTCAAGCTCGACGGCGAAAGCGTGAAAGAGGCTGTGCCGCATCTGGGATACGTGCACCGCGGCATCGAAAAGCTGGCGGAAAGCCAGACCTATTTGCAAAACATCCACCTCACCGACCGGCTCGATTATCTCTCCAGCCACATCAATAATCTCGGTTACTGCCTGGCCGTGGAAAAGGCTCTTGATATTGGGGTGCCGGAGCGGGGTGAGTATATCAGGGTCATGGTCAGCGAGTTGCAGCGCATCCAATCGCATCTACTCTGGTGGGGCGTATCGGGCATGGACCTTGGGGCGATCAGCACCTTTCTTTACGGCTTTAAAGAAAGGGAAATGATCACCGACATCTTTGAGGAGATGTGCGGGGCCAGGCTGACCATGAACTTTTTCCGGCCCGGCGGCTCCTTTGCCGACGTTACCGAAAGCTTTATACCCCGGGTGAAAAAGGTCATCGAACGGATGCGTGTTGCCCTGGATGAATACAACACCCTCTTGACCGGCAACATCATCTTTGAAGAGCGGACAAAATCCATCGGCATCCTCAGCAAAGAAAAGGCTCTTTCCTATGGCTGCAGCGGCGCGGTGCTGCGAGCCTCGGGCGTGAGTTATGACGTGCGCCGCAGTGACCCATATTCGATTTACGACCGTTTCGATTTTGATATTCCCACGGGCACGGCCGGCGACTCCTATGACCGCTATTGCATGAAAATGGAAGAGATGGCCCAATCCGTTCGCATCCTGGAGCAGGCTGTAAAGGGCTTCCCGGAAGGCCCCTATCGCAGCAAGGAGCAAACAGCCTATCGCCTGCCAAAGGGGAGCTATTACAGCCAGGTGGAAACCGCCCGCGGACTGCTTGGCACTTATATCATTGCCGAAGGTGGCGCGAAGCCGTACCGGGTTAAATTTCGCTCACCAAGCTTTTCCAACCTGAGCGCCCTGTGCGAGATGGCAGTGGGCCACAAAATTGCCGACCTGGTAACCATTCTGGCAACCTTGGATTTTGTAGTGCCGGAAATCGACCGCTAGTGTCACGTCAAGCCTGTGGTGGAGGTTACGTTCCTTCTCCCCCTGGGGGAGAGGGCAAGGGTGAGGGGGATTAGGGCGCATGCTGCAAACCTCGGTGCTTTCCGCAACCTCTTTCACCCCCCCCCAACCCTCCCCCATCAAGGGAGAGGGAGCATAAGACGGAGCGATTGCGCCATTTTACACATGACATATTTAGCCGGAGGAACGGAGGAATAACAACAATTATGAATCAACTTCTCACTGACAAAATATACCCGGTCCATAATGCAGCCGGGGATCTGGTGCGGCAGCATTTACCCGACAGTGCCGTATACATCAACGGCTTTGTAACCATTGCCGCTTTATTGCTGCTGGTGGCCCTACTGCCGGTTTTTCTCATCTGGCTGGAGCGCAAGGTGGCTGCTCGTTTTCAGGCCCGGCTCGGCCCCATGCGCGTTGGCTACCATGGTCTGCTGCAATCCACCGCAGATGGGCTCAAATTGATCTTCAAAGAAGTTCTCATGCCCGAGGGAGCAGAACGCTTTATCTTTGTTCTGGCCCCGATAC
>CAYLQA010000013.1:0-62237 GCA_964385695.1 uncultured Desulfobulbia bacterium
CCTCTACCCTAGCGGAGTGGTTCCACTAGGGAAAGGAGGCCTTCTCTATTATCAAGGCATTATAGATGGCCTCGGAACCAGCCAGAGAACCGGTATGGGAACTCACTGCTGCTGCGCCTTCTGCTGTGCGACCACTTTTAATGGCAAGTATGGGCGTTGGCTTATCTCCACCGGTAATCTCACGCACGGTCTCGATAAACTCGTGACCGTGACGCAATTCCTCCACATAGAGCATGATCACCTTGGTCTGTGGATCTTCGTGCAGGTAGCGAATCAGGGCAAGCTCGCCGATATCCGCCTTATTACCCACTGAGATAAACTTTGAAAAGCCGATGTTCTTTTTAGCGGCAAAATCAAGGACTGCGGTACAAAGCGCGCCGGATTGACTGATAAAGGCTATATTGCCAAGATTGGCCTTTTGCCGGGCAAAGCTGGCGTTCATGGTCACAGTTGGATCAGTGTTAATCAAGCCCAGGCAGTTTGGCCCGACAAGGCGCATGTCGTTTTCTTGGCATATTTTCACTAACTCTTCTTCAAGCTCTGCCCCGAATGATCCGGTCTCACGAAATCCGGCGGAAATCACAATCAGCGCCTTTACGCCCTTTTGTGCTGCCTCCTGAGCAACCGCCAAGGTTGCCTTGGCCGGCACAATAACCACAGCCAGATCCACTTGGTCCGGTATCTCACTTAAGCTTGGGTAAGCGCGCACCCCGCAGACTGATTTGGCCTTAGGGTTAACCGGATAAATAATGCCGGAGTAGTTGCCATCAAGGATATTTTTGAACACTGCCTGGCCCACGCTATCCTTGCGGCTGGTGGCACCAACCACCGCTACAGAGGTTGGTGCAAAGACAGCGTCCAGCCCTATAGACATTCCCGGGGCAAGACTTTGGTGAGCGCTCATCATTTTTCCACATCGCTAGAAAGTTTACCACGCTCAAGGGCATCAAGCTGCTGCACCAGTTTTGCAATATCCGTGGTGGGTAGCTGGCAGGTATAATTCTCGCAAATATAAGCGGTCGCTTTATTGTCCAGCATGGCAACCTCGGCAAGGAATGGGAGCTGAGCACCAAGGTACTTCTGCCCTGCTACGCCGTCGGCAAAGAGGATGATCTTGTTGGGCAAAAATCGTTTCCGTACCAAAGAAAGCATGATCTCGGTATCTGCCTTACCGATCTTGCCCGCAATCACCACCTGAGTCGGCTTGGCCTGAGAAAAGCCATGGGCAACCAACATCTGCGGGAGAATGGGAGGGTATTCGTTAAGTCGGCCACTAAAGGCCTCAATGGTTGCAAGGCCTCGTTTTTGCCAGTCATCATTGCCGGTCATCCAGGCAAGGCGCAAGAGGTTCAGGGCAGCAATGGAGTTGCCCGTTGGTTCGGCGCCGTCATAGTCGGACTTCATTTGCACCAAGACAGAAGGATCTTTGCCTGTGGTGTCGAAAAAACCGCTGTTTTTTTCATCCCAAAAAAGTTCAAGCTGTTTTTCCGTGAGCGCCACAGCCCGCTTGAGCCACTCAATCTCAAAGGTCGCCTCATACAAATCCAACAGACCTGCTATCAAAAAGGCGTAATCATCAAGCTGCCCGTCAAGTCCGGCTGAACCGACCCGATAACGCCTTTTCAGTTGCCCGGTTGCCCCCTCGTAAAGGGTGTCAAATATAAAGTCAGCGGCCTTTGTTGCCGCCTCGGCATACTCGTCTTTACCAAGTGCCTGTGCGGCCTTGGCCAAGGCACTGATCATCAGGCCGTTCCAGGAGGTAATTACCTTATCATCAAGATGGGGATGGGGCCTTTGCTGCCGCTTGCCCATTAAATCAACCCTGGCCTGCTCCAGCAGCGCTGCAACCTCTGCCTCGGGTTTATCGTAATGGTCCGCTGTCTCTTCAAGGCTGTGGGCAACGTAAAGAATATTTTTGCCGACAAACTCATTCTGCGGATCATTCAAGGCGTTGCCGTTTTTCTTGACACCGTAGTGGAAGTTAAAAACCTTAGCATGCTCCTCACCAAGAATCTCTACGATCTCATCCTTGTCCCACAGGTAGAACAACCCTTCGCCATGTTTGGCTTTATCATGTGGATCCTGGCTGTCCGCATCCTCGGCAGAATAAAAACCGCCTGCCGAATCACGCATATCGCGCAATATGTAACTGAGGATATCCTCTGCTACATTGGCGTAAAACGGGTCCTGACTGATCTGATACGCCTCTATGTAGCTCACAACCAATTGAGCCTGGTCATAGAGCATCTTTTCAAAATGCGGCACTCGCCATTGGCCATCAACGGAATACCGATGAAAACCGCCACCAATATGATCGTACATACCGCCTGCCGCCATTTTACGCAGGGTAAGCAAGGTCATATTCAAGGCCCGCTCTTCGCCTTGGTCATGGTAATAGCGCAAAAGGAAATTATAGATCACAGGGCGCGGGAACTTCGGGGCGCGGCCAAAGCCCGCATACGTTTCATCAAATTCGCGATTGATCTGCTGAAAACCTTTTTCTAGAACTTTGGCGTTTACATTGCCCTTGGCTGTTTCGCCATCATCCTGTTTCAGATGTGCCGTGATCTTGTCGGCAGACACCAATAAATCATCACGCTTGTTGAGCCAGGCATCCTGGATGGCGAGAAGAATCTGGCTAAATCCTGGCAGTCCATGCTTTGCCTCGGGCGGAAAATACGTGCCTCCGTAAAAGGGCTTGAGATCCGGGGTAATAAAAACGCTCATGGGCCAGCCGCCGCCACCGGTCATGGCCTGGACAGCAGCCATGTAAATCTGGTCCACATCCGGTCTCTCTTCACGGTCCACCTTAATGCAGACAAAATACTTGTTCAGAATGGCAGCCACTTCCTCACTCTCAAAAGACTCATGGGCCATTACATGGCACCAATGACAGGTGGAGTAGCCAATGGATAAGAAAATGGGCTTATCTTCGGCCTTGGCCTTGGCAAATGCCTCCTCTCCCCATGGATACCAATCAACAGGGTTAAAGGCATGCTGCAGCAGATAAGGACTTTTCTCATTGATAAGTCGGTTGGCTTTTTGCCCACCGGCCTGCCGCTCTTTGATAAACTGATCAATGGTGTTTGGCATTTTTTTACCTTGAGGATTTTTCACGCTTTTCCCGTGACTTGGCCCAACGAACAAAAAAACAAAACAACTAAGAATCAAAGCGTATTTTCTTGGTTTACCAATATGCATACTCCATGGTGAAGGCGATCATACGCATATGTCAAACATTTCCGTAGCATGTTAGGAAATGCCTTAAAATCCAATTGTATGTCAGCGATAACAGAGCAGGTAAAATATGAGAAGAAGCGCCAAATAACATGTACCGACTACGGTCCAACGCTTGAAAAGACGCTCATAATGACCGAGACGGCCGCCAAGGATAATGATCCTTTCCTTGAGAAACTCACGATAATGGCCAAGGCCGAAGCCATCGGCACATAGGGCCTCCAAACGGCTCATTACGCGCTCAGAAAACAGCACGACTAAAGACCAGAGCCAATCAAAAACAACGATAATATCACCTGCAGGAATGCGCAGGATGGGATGTGCAGTAACTTGCTGCGCAATTCGCCGGCAAATCACGGCAAGGATAATGCCTATACTTACTGGCAAAAGGGCTAAAAGAATTGCCTTTTGGGTAAAGAGATTCTGCTCTTCATGTAAGAGCGAACTGCCCAACCAGATAATTCCTACCTGAGCAAGCACTAGTCCAACCCAAGGCAGGCAAAGGAATTTTGAATGACCTGGCGTTGTCGCTTGCATTTGCCAAGCAAGAAAAAGGAATCGTGCCATGAGTATAGTTGTCCCCACAACAGCAGCGGCAAGCAATGGATAAAAAATCCCCTGCCAGTGACCTGATGATTGCTGGAGCATTTGAGCAAGACCGAGCTTAGCAATTGCGCCCGAGGTTAAGGGCAAACCACTCAGAGATAGAGCGGAAAACAGTAATCCGCCCAACAGGAAAATCCTCATCCCCCTGTGGTTATTGAGACGTAAAAGCACGCCAAGGCCAATAAACAATCCTGCCTTGGTCAGGGCATGATGCAGGCTGTAAAAAACAATTGTATTTATCGCCATATCCTTGATAAACGGCTGGGCGATCAGGCATCCAAGGGCTACGGTGATCAGGCCCATCTGGCTGATGCTTGAATAGGCGAGCACGGTTTTAGGTTCGTTCTGGCTCACCCCGACAAGGGCTGCATAAAAGGCGGCGAACATGCCGATACAAGCGGCAAACATCCCCCACTCAGGCAGGGCCACCTGGCCCAGAGGCAGAAAGCGCAGCCAGCCCAAAAGGCCTGCCTTGATCATAGTTCCGCTCAAAACCGCACTGGCCGGTATAGGAGCCACTGGATGGGCCAGAGGTAACCAAAAATGAAGAGGCATGGCACCTGCCTTTATGCCAAAGCCGATAAACAACAGAACCAAAACCAGATGGTTTTGCGATGAATAGGCAATGGCAGGAAGCTTGATGGTTCCGGCATTTTGAGCGAGCATGGCCAACGCGGCAAACAACAGGACCTCCCCCAAAACCACCAAGGCGATATACACCCGCCCTGCCCTTTGCGCCTGTTTATCATTATGATAGACAATCAATCCATAGGCTGAAAAGCTCATCAGGGCAAAAAACAAATAAAATGTGAGCATGTCCTGGGAGAGGACAAGGCCGAGGTTGCCGCATTGGCTCAAAAGAAAAAAGGCATAAAAATGATCGCGTTTTCGGCCTGCCTTAAAGTAGACCGCACAGAGAAGAGAGGCAAACAACCAGACCACACTGGTAAAAAAAAGAAAATAGCGCCCAACCAAATCAATGCCCAAACTGCCGCCAAAGAAAATCCAGGTAATCTCAAGGCAGGCACCCTGCTGAACCATTACGGATGTGATCAGTGCTGGTAACGGCGCCAAGGCAAAAAGATAATGCACCACTGGCTTGCCAAGGCGGCAAAAATAGAGCATGGCCAACACAAAGGGAAAGCCGGAGCTGGCAACCATCAGGATAGTGCTGACCATTGTATGGGAGGCAATGGGGTAGTTCATGGCTGATACCCCCTGGCGACAATAAACTTGGCCCAGGCCAACGGGCTGAACGGGGCATTTGCCAGCAGCCCAACCAGGATAACCAGCAGGGCAGTGATAAGCGGAGGCACAAGAAGCATCCATTTTGTCTCAAGAACACGGTCATGGGAAACCACTGCCCCAAAAAGCTCCTGCTTTTTAAACCACGCCACATAGATAACAGGCAAAAAATAGGCTGCATTGAGAATACTACTCACCACCAAGATCCATAAAACCCAATCTTGCCCAGAAGACAAAGCACCGATACCCAAATACCATTTGCTGACAAAGCCAGCCAACGGCGGCATACCGATCATGCCAAAGGCACCTATGGTAAAGGCGGCCATGGTCCAAGGCATGCGCCGTGCCACCCCGTTCATTTTGCTGATTGTATGAATCCCCAAGGTCTCGGCCAGGTTGCCGGCACAAAAGAACAGGGTGATCTTCATAAGCCCCTGATGCACCAGATGGATCAAGCCTCCCAGCATGGCAAGGGAACTGTCCATGCTTGCCCCTAAAACCACATATGAGACCTGGCTCACCGTGGAAAAGGCCAGCCGATGCTTGAGATTATCCTGCCTCAATGCCTGAACAGAGCCATAGATTATGGTCACTGACGCGAGCATGGTTAACGGCAGGAGCACTCCCAAGTCAGTTGCAAGGGCGATGCCGTAAATATCATAGATAAGGCGGAAAAAACCAAAGGCCCCGGCCTTGACCACGGCAACGGCATGAAGCAAGGCGCTTACCGGGGCAGGAGCAATCATGGCAGCCGGCAGCCAGCCATGCACAGGAACAAGTGCTGCCTTAACGCCCAGCCCGAAGACAAAAAGCACAAAGATATAGACGAGAGAAAGATGATTTGCCGACTCGGCTGTACGGGCAAGATGACCTGGGTCAGCAAAGCTGACAGTACCTGCAATTCCATAGAGCCAGACAACGGCTATAAGCAAGACCGTGCCCCCGCCTAATGTATACATCAGGTAACGTCTGCCGGCAGCCAAAGCCTCCTTTGTCCCGCGGTGGATTACCAGGGGGTAGGTAGTAAAAGACAATAACTCGTAAAAGATAAAAAAGGTCAGCAGATTACCGGCCAAGGCTATTCCGACAGTGACGCTGACACAGAGACTGAAAAAGCCGAAGAATTGACTCCGCTTGGGAGAGCCTTCAAGATAGCCCACAGCATACAGCGTGGTTAAAAACCAAAGCACAGCAGACAGAGCTACAAAGAGCAATGCCATGGAATCCGCCCGAAAAGCAAGACGCAGCCCCCTGCCAAAGGCCAAACTCGCCTCAAAGCTCTGCCCTTTGCTAACTCCGAGCAACAAGATCGCCACCAAACAGATTTTCACCGTTGCGCCGCCCAAGTTCAACACTGTGCGCAAAAAGTGGTTTTTCTCCTTTAAAAAGAAGATAACCACCCCGGGAACAAAGGAGCTTAAAGGGATCATGATAAGGAGGGTCGCAGGCCAATTCATGGACTCACTCCTCCGGCTAACAGTGCATACGGACCCGTTGCACCCATAACGAGCATCTCATCCAGATAGGGAGCGCTAAAACCCAAGAGCAATGCAATAAGTGCCAAGGAAAAAGCAAGCCACTCCAAATGGGCCAGCCCTTTTTTGTTATGTGCCAAACCAGCCTCCTCCTGCACAAACCAAGGCCTGATAACCCGGTATACATAAGCGGCGGTCAACAGGCTGCCTGAGGCCACGACAAGCCCCCACCACCAATGACCGCCACTTAGGGAAATATGTAAAAAGGACCATTTGGCAACAAAACTCCCGCTTGGAGGCAGGCCAACAAGGCATAGCCCGGCTATCCCTAGGGCAAAGGTACCCACAGGCAACTGCCTGCGCACATCACCCAGACGACTTACCACATCATGGCCCATGGCCAGCCAAATAGCGCCGCTTGCCAGAAACATGGCCGCCTTGGCACAAGAATGCGAGAGCATAAAAAAGACAGGCAAGAACAGATCACCCTTGCCCTGGCCACCGTTATGGACAAGGACTAAAGCAATAGGCAAAAAACCTAGTTGGGCAATGGTTGAATAGGCAACAAGCATCTTTAAGCGTTGTTGCCTCATGGCCTGAATACTGCCCCAGACAACGGCACACACCCCAAGCCCGCCGAGCAAAATGACTAAATTCTCTGTTGCCACCTGGGCAAAAGGACCAAACCAGAGGCGTAGAACAACATAAAAACCTGCCTTCACAACCAGAGCTGACAAGAGGGCGCTGACCGGAGTCAGGGCATTGGCATGGGCAGGCGGCAGCCAAAAATGCATTGGGAAAATCGCAGTTTTAAGCAACAGGCCGATCAACATCAAGGCCAAAGAGGTGTTTGCAACACTGCCTTGAACCACCACAACACCGAGACCGGCAAGATCAAGGATGCCATGCTGGGCATACAGGAGAGCAATACCCAAAAGAAAACAGAGAGATCCTGCCATATTGACCAGCAGGTAACGCATGGCGCTCAAGCGAGAAGCGGTTTTGCCGGACAAAGCAGTAAGCGCTACAGCAGCCAGACCAATAAGCTCCAAAGAGACATATTGGTTAAATACATCAGCAGAGAGGAATAGATTATTCAGGCCAGCCCAGAGAAGAAACCAAAGAGGCCAGAAATAACCGCGCTGCTCATCGTGAATTGCATACCCCTTCCTCTTTCTCTGGCGTATGGCAAAGTACCCTTCGGCATAGAGCCCTATAACAGTGCCAACCACCGCAGTCATCCACGCTAAGGCAATCGTCAGGCCGTCAATAAAAAACTCAATACCCAAGGGCGCACCCCAACCTCCTATGGGATAATAAAACGCCCCATTATGGAGATATTGAGTAGTCAGTTCAAACAGTGAAATAAATACGCCTGATGATGCAATTATCGCAACTGCCAACAAAAAGCGATTGAAAAGAAAAGATAAAATAGCAGCAAGCAAGGGCAGTACGACAAGCCAGATATGCCACGGGATATGGGTTGTCAAATCGGTCATATTGATCTTTATCTTGCTCTCATTACGGCGCTATGCTCGACTATCTTTACTGCCGCGCCTTCTTTTCTTTTTCTTACACAGAATGGCACATGCCAAGGCCAGGGCTAAAGCTGTGGTACTGATCGCTATAACAATTCCCGTAAGGACCAAGGCCTGGGGAACCGGGTCCGGATCGGGTACATCCACCTTGTAGTTCGTTGCGATAAAAATCAGAAAAACACCGCTGCACATGATGTTGACGGCAATGATTTTTTTTAGAAGGTGCCACTGAAATATCAGGGCATACAGGCCTATGGCAAAAAGAAAAACTCCAGTGAAAGAATAAAGATATAAGGGACTCATAACTCCCCCTTCATTTTGGCCTTTTCGGGCGAAGAGAAACTCTTGAGCCGGGTTCTGGACTGGACAAAAAGAACAAACAAGCCCACGGCAATGGAAAGAGAGGCTGCCGATTCGATCAGGAGAATAAATCCTGATGCATACTGTTGCGGGTAGGACAGGAAGAAGCCTTTGAAAAATACAGGCAGCAAGGCTACAGTCAAAAAGAGCGCAGCCCCGAGTATAAGAGTAAAACGCAGCAGCCAATCCGGGATGGAATAATAAAGGGTGTGGTCATAAAAAAAGAGCAGGATACCAACTGAAGCGAGAACCGACCCGGCCTGAAAGGCGCCACCGGGCAGATTGGCCCCATTATAGAGAAGAAAACCGGCAAAAAGCATCATCAAAGGGGTAACCAGCCTGACAAAGCCTTTGAAAATCGGACTTGTTAAAGCATGCATGTCGCGGTCACAGACTGGGCCGACAGACCATACACCAACCGCAGCAAGCAACAGCACACAAATCTCAAGCAGGGTATCGTATCCTCTAAAATTAAGAAGCACGGCAGTGACCTGATTCTTGGCCCCACTCGCTTGCAGATGTTTTTGAACCATAGTCGGCAAAACATGGTGCTCTGGAGTAAGTTGCAGAAGCGCAAGAGAACCAAGACAAAATAACATAACAACCAAGGTGAATATGAGGCCATGCTCAAAGACATGATGTTTTTTTAATGACTTGCCATAAAGCCCGGAACGTTCTTCCGGGGCGTCCACCCTTCGCTCACCACTGCCACGTCTTTCAATGCGCTGCAAGGCCAAAAGAAATAAGGCCCCGGTCAGGCCTGCCCCCACAGCAGCCTCAACCAAGGCAACATCAACGGCATTAAGCCGCCCCCATATCACGGCCATAAGCAGGCCGAAGATTATATAAAATATAATGGCACGAAAAAGATCCTGGCACTTGAGTAAGACCCAGGCCAAACCGACAATGGTCAGGGCTAAGATGGTGTCAAGCACAACGAGCAAATGCGCCATTGTCATTCGCTCCAGGGCTTAATATTCTTTTGATGCGAGGCTTGGGCGATGAGGTGGCAGACCGTGGCGCTGGCGATCAAAACAAGCATATCAATCAAAGCAAGCTTGACCACGACGCGCCAACTATCAGCCTGCAACATCAGACCGATAACCACAAATCCCAGGCCCACATTATCTGCCTTGGTTAAGGCATGAAGCCTGGTATACACATCCGGAAAACGGATAAGGCCAACCGTGCCGGCCAGAAAAAAGACCAAGCCGCAAAAAATCAGCAAAAGACTGACGATTTCACGAAGAAGATGCATCTTGCCCCTCTGCTCTTAATATTCTCTTCCTGGTCACTGCCACAAAGGCTACCGAAGAAACCGCAGCCAAAAAGGCAAAGAGCAAGGCCACATCCAGCAATGCGTCTTGCTCAAGGCATTGGCTCAAAAGCAAAAGAATTGCGACTCCCACACTGCCGAGAAGTTGTGCCCCGAGCAAACAGTCTGCCGGGGTCGGCCCACGTAAAACACGGATAAAACCAAGAACAAAGGTCAGTAAAAGAAAAATAACACCGCTAAGCAGTAACTGATTCATCATTTCCCTTCTGTCTGAGGTTTAATGCAAAAAGATGGGCTATACGGCTTTCAAGTTCCTTAAGATCCTCAACAGGCCGTGAAATATCGAGTGTGTGTACATAAATATTGTCTTTTGTAAAATCCACACTCAAGGTTCCAGGCAACAGGCTGATACAGTTTGCAAAGAATACAGTGGCGGATTCATTAGGAAGACGGACAGTGTACTCAAAACACCCGGGAGAAAGCGGCAAAGCTAGACTAAAAGCACGCCTGGCAACATCCACACCACCCCGCAGGGAAAGGACAAGAAAAAAGGGCAGAAAACGTAAAAGCCCGCCCAAGGAGGGAAGCATTAAAAAGGGGGACTTTAGAACAGAACGTATGGAAAGCGCAGCTATGATTACTGGTAGGCCTATCAGCCAGGAAGATGGATTATCTCCACTAAGCACCCACCAGAGTAAGGTCAGCAGTACAAACCATATAATGATATGACGCGACCTACTGGTGGTGATTGCCATTGAGCCCCCATCTTTTGAGTATAAGACACTGCCCTACTCAATCATTATATGACAACAAGATGGACTATCTCTAGGAATAAACACGATTTTTCCAGCACCACCCTGGAGCGATTATACTGAACAGGGCAAAAAACTGGGGGGTTACTTTTTCATGGAGCGCATGGTCAGGACCAAGGCAAAGAGTGGGGCAATGAGGGCAGCGATAACAAAAAGGCACTTCCTTTGAATACGAGGGTCACGCAGCAGGTTTAAAAGATCCAGGTTAATGCTATCGGCAAGAGCTATTGTCAAGACCGGGTAAGCCAAAACGGCAATTGCCAAAAAGACCATCTCCGAAAAGGCCAGCTTCCGCAAATAAGCCCTGGCCGTATCAAAAGCCATTTTAAGTTTGCTCATTCGCCCCAACATGATATTAAGCTGTCCCATGAGTTTTATAGACGTTCGCATGCGCGCCTGGGCCTGGCTTAAACTCTCGCCGGCCACGGAACGGGCCTCTACGAGTTTTCTTTTACAACGCTGCAAAACACTTTGATACGAGCCGAAAAAAGTCTTATAGGGATATGCGCGCCACTGCTCTCCATACTTCATCCAATCTAAAACTATCTGATCAACCTTTTCGTTCAGACCCTCCAAACGAGTTTCACGGAGTCTGGGGCAGGCCTGGTACAGCACCTTTGCCCGCTCGGCAACATCAATGATATCGAAAAGGCTTTTGCGCTGGTACTGCTCTTCTAAATTTGACAAAACATTGAGGTTTGTCACGAGCTCATCATCGTCATCAGCGCCGAACCAGCTCTTTAAATCCTCATACTCATCAAGGGCCTTGTGAAGATTTTCGCTCGCCACCTTTGTTTTTGCCTGAACCAACGAGGTGAGCATATCATCAACCAGGCCGTTTATCGGCAGCAGAACCGGGTCCATCAAGGCGGCTATAAAAAAACGGCGATCCTTTGATGCCAAACTACGCAAGAACTGAACGCTTTGGTGTCCATTGCCCTCTGCTGCATAGGCCTGCGCTTTGCAATAGATGATCTCCTGGCAATCAACATAGAGGTTGGCAACCGATTGCAAAATTTGGTCAGCCTTCCATTCATGACCAACAATTGCGTGATAACGGGAAAGCAGCAGGCTGATATAAATCTTTTCCTTTTCCGTTGTGGCCATACTGTTGGCCATCTCCAGAAAATGATTCATGTCGCCGCCACGCCCTCTCTCAAGAGCGATAAAGGCCTGGCCAATGGTTGCATAAAATTGGCGACCACCCATGACCTGCGACTCGGAATGGAAAAAGCTGGCTGCCTGCTTGTATTGACCGATGCGCAAACAATCCAGCCCGGACTGGATATTACGGCTGTCCACCTTAACCCTGTCGAGCTTGCCTGTGCCATCCCATGCAGGATGCAGGGAAAAAGCGATATACCATAAAAAACGCGGCTGATAGATAAGATACAGGTCAAAGTAAGCAAGAAAGACCTGGACGGCAGGTTCCTTACGAATCTGCTTGGCTGTAATGTTATTTGCCACCAACTTCTCCATCTGCCTTTGGCCGACGATCACCTTTTTGAAAAGGTCATCCACCACAGAAAGGGGATTATAACCGACCAGGTTGATTCCCTTATTGTCCATGGCCATGATCTTGCTCGGGCAGGCAGATGGCTTGTGACTGCTCATACCGCAATAAAAACAAACCGGCAGGTTGCCCTGTGCTGCGACGTAACGATTGTGAAACAATTTTTCCCGCTTGATCGTGGCAACATCTGCGGCAAAGTTGACGGCAAACAGACCGGCATCAACATCCTGAAAGGTATGTTTCGGCAGCTTTTTCCCGGCAAAAATCTGTTCCCATTGCAGCTTTAAATGACGGGATACATGCACGGTCTCGTGACTAAGCACCCCCCATAGACTGGCACTGGGATCACGAAACGGCGGATGTTCGTTTTTCTTTGCCAGATGAATAATGGCTTGGACCGGCACAGCCCCCCAATCCTTCTGCCATTTCTGTTTTTTCATCAGATCCAGACTTTCAAAATAAGAAGTCAGGGCCGCAAAGGGATGGTCGTAATGCAGGAGGATCAGCTCTTCGTTGCTGTCGTTGGTCTCAATGCCGTTTTGGCTGAGAAGATTGCGGAAGGTCTGAACAAAAGCGGGCCATTGCTTTTGCAGAACTTGTTCCCCCTGGTAGGTCAGGGGACGGATAATGAGTAATGTGCCGGATGATTGATTCATCTAATATTCAGTGCACAGCCTTGAGTTTTTCTAAAATGGCACGGGCCTTTTTGATATTCTGGCGGGCTCGATTGTGGCCGGGAAAAAGCTTTAAGACCTGCTGCCATTCATGAATGGCTTCGGTAAGTTTCTCACCCAGGTAATACTTTACACCCTGGCGATAATGATCCTCTGCACTTTCCCGCTTCTTATGCGCCAAATCCTCCCAGGACTCCTGAAGCCCAGGAAAACCGTCTTCTACCTGCTTTAAAACGATTTCAGCCTGACTATACTCCCCCTTGTTTAATTGGGTCTGAGCAATGGCAAGATAGGATTTATTTAGTACTAAATGGGCCTCCTGTTCATAAGGCTTTTTCTTCATAATCTTTTTAACAAGAACAATGGCTTTATGGTACTTTTTTTGCCGAAATTCCTGCCTGGCGGCAGCGAACATTTTTTCAAGCTCAGCGTCAAGCTGTTGAGCCTGTGAAATAGTAGACAGGTCTGGAAAGCTCAGCAACATTCCCGGTAGGATTGTGACTTTTTCATTAGGGAAATTACTATAGTGAGCAATAACCGGGGCTTTAGTGGCATCGTTATAGTATTTTTGCGCAATCCCGCCTAAGGTCTCCCCTTTCTTGACCTTGTGGGTGAGTGTTCTCCAGTCCTGGCCCAAAAGAGCAAGGGCTCCCTCATGCCCAGGATCATAGCGCAGGGCCATAACAGCCTCATAGGCGCCGCTTAGCATCTCTTTCTTTTTGACAAACCTTTGCGCCATTGCAAAATGCCTGGCCGCCTTTTGCGCGGCAAGGGACTTTAAGGCAGAAAGCTTATTCATGGCCTCTTGGTCTTCCGGCATAACAGAAAGCAACTTCTGCCAACTGGAAATCGCCTGTTGCAATTCGCCCATTTTTTCAAGAGTTAGAGCACGCTGGCGCTGTTCGCGGACAAAGGGGGGCTCTAACTCCGCTGAAGATTTCATGGCAACACAGCCATTTACAACAAGGAGCAGTAATATTGCGCTTATGGAGAAAAATATCTTCATCTGGGCTTTTTTTTGAATTTTGCGGCTTAGTGGTAAGCAGCTTTATGCAGTAGTAACCATACACATGCGAACGAATAAGACAAAATCCCTTATCCCTCAATCCGCCCTTGCACCTTAAACAAACTCACCACCTGGGACTTACCCTTAAAGATTTGCGGAGGCAGTGCTTCGGTGGCAAACTCATGTCCGGCCTTATCATACACGCTCTGGCTAATGACGACCTCTCCTGCTGCGGCAAAAGCATTAATCCGCGAGGCAACATTCACACTGTCGCCAATAACAGTATATTCCATTTTATCCTGGCTGCCGATAGTGCCGGCAACAACAGATCCTGCATTGAGTCCGATTCCAACCGAGGTCAACATCGAGTTTTCTAAAACAAGATCTTGCAAACGCTCCTGCATGACAAGCGCTGCCCGCACAGCCCGGAGCTCATGATCTTTTACATCAGAGGGCACACCAAACACGGCAAGCACGGCATCACCCATAAATTTATCGATAAAACCGCCGTGTTCATGAATTGCCTGGGTGGCAATCTCAAAGAATTTATTCAGATCCTCAATCACCACCTCGGGTTCTGTATCCTCGGCAAAGGAGGTGAATCCCCTGACATCGGCAAAGAGAATGGTTGCCTCGCCGCGATGTCCCTTCATCCACTGGCTTTCCGGCTGGGTAATAATCATATCCAGCACCTCGGTCCCCACGTATTTGCCAAAAGAATCCTGAAGCAACGCCTTGAGTCGCAACTGATTGCTCATGCGATTAAAGGACTGGGCCAGATCCTGGAGCTCATCGTTGCGATGAAGGTCAACATTGTGGTTGTAGTTGCCTTGGGCGATCTCCTTGGTGGCAAAAAGCAATTTCTCAATGGGGCGAGTAAAGCGCAGGCCGAGAAGAACTGTCACAAGGCCTGTCAAACCGACAAAAACCAAAGACATAAGAACTATAAGTTTCCGTTCTCTACGAATCATCTCTTGAATAAAATCAATGGAAAGTCCGACATGGACGCGCCCGAGCCTCTTGTGCTGGAACAAAACAGGCGCTGTAAGATTCAACACCTGCCTGCCGGAATCAGAGACATACTGAAAATAAGAGATATCACCAACCTGATCGAGATTTTTCCTGTTCTCAAATCCTCCAAAATCATTGCTTATTCTCTCAATATCCGTATGCGCCTTTATCTGGTTATTGTTGTCAATAATCATGGCATAGAGATGCCCCTCTGTGGCAGCAGCGCCTTTAATCAGAGTGTTAAGGCCCAGGATATTATTTTCAATGAGAGGGATTCTGGCATTGTTCTGAAAAAAACGCAGGCTGACCATGCCAACCTGTACCGTCTGGCGGTAGAGCTGCTCACGTTGTCGGTCCAGCATCACATAACTGAACAAGGCGGAAACCAAGACAATCAAAAGGGTTGCGGCTATAAAGAGCTGGGCTCCAATGGTGAGACGGGGAGTGAGCAAGCGCTCTGCAAGTGAACTGCTGCGATATTTAATAAGCAGCTCAACATCGTCACTCAAACCGCTTACCTGTATCCCGTACCACTCGTTTATGACCCGAATGACCTGTTCTTCAATGGCAAAACCATGATCCACCAATACACTACCCAAATGTGGAGTATGACCGGACTTGCTGCCGCTTTTCAATTGCAGCATCAAAGCTTTTTGCAATTGTTCTTCTGTAATGATTTTACGAGAGATGAGCACTTCGCCCAAAGGAACCTTGTAGCGATCAGGCACATCAAAAAAAGCGGAATAAAGTTTTGTCAAACATTTGGAAAACAAAGGTAATGGCATATAAGGCGCTTGTGCCTGCTGGTTTTCCTGTTTGGCTGACTTTTTATTTTCATATTGCGTCATGACCAACAACCTCATTTTTCGGGCAAAAACAAACAGGATTTTCGGTCAACAAGTACTCATAGTGGTATAGTAATGTTTTACTTTACATTGTCTCGTAAAGATATATATATGGAAAATTACTATTTATTTTCAACAATTACAGATCTAGATAAAGCCTCAAGCCATCATGCACAAAACAAATATTGACCGCTTCAATAAGGCCGCTGCAACCTGGGAAGATAAACCCAACCGGGTAGAACTTGCCCGCAAAGTAGCTCAAGCCATCAAGCACAGCCTGCCTTTAAACCAAACCATGGAAGCTATGGAGTATGGCTGCGGGACCGGTCTGGTGAGTAGAAGTCTTTGCTCTGAGGTAAAATGCATCACCTGTTGTGATAGTTCCCCTGAAATGCTGGCAGTGCTGCAACAAAAAGCAGATGCAGAGGGAATTAACAACATTATCCCCCTTGAACTAGACCTTACTGTAGACCAGTCTAAAGCCCAGCAATACGACCTTCTTTTTTGCAGCATGACCCTGCACCATGTTAGCGATGTGGACACGCTTCTTGATAAATTTCTTTTACTTATCAAGCCAGGCGGCTATCTGGCCTTGGCAGACCTTGACCAGGAAGACGGCTCATTTCATGATGATGATTCCGGGGTTGCCCATAAAGGAATCAGCCGCAGCAGGCTTATTGCCAATCTTGAGCAACGGGGGCTCCAAAGCATCACAGCAAACACAGCCCACACCATTAACAAGCACGGCAAAGAGTATCCTGTCTTTCTGGTTGCAGGCCAGATGAAGTAAAAGGCTTAGGGGGGAAAATGATTCATATCGTCAGCGCCGATGAAAGACATGCAGTGAACAAAGGCTGGCTCAAGTCTTTCTGGCTCCTTTCCTTTGCCGACTATTATGATCCAAACAACATCCAGTTCGGCCCGTTACGGGTTTTTAATGACGACGTAGTCATGCCGGGCATGGGGTTTCCTGCGCACCCCCATGAAGAAATGGAACTTGTCACCATTGTCTTGCAGGGTGAAATCAGCCACAAGGATGTCCTAGGCAACCAATACGTAATCAAACCAGGGGCTGTCCTGCGCATGACAGCCGGTACCGGTATTATTCACACCGAACTGAATATGACCAATAAGCCGGTGCACTACTACCAGCTCTGGCTTTACCCGGACAAACACAACATGAAGCCCTCCTACAGTCATGAATCCTTTAAAAGTGAGTCATGGCATAACATGCTTCTGCCCATTGCCTCGGGTCAGAGATTGCCGTTGTCAAACCTGGTAAAGCTCAACACCAACTGCACCATCTACCGGTGTGCGCTTGATGCAGGACGCGCAATCAACCTGCCGGCAAGCGAGGATAGGCGATATTTCCTCTACCAGACCAGTGGCACCCTGGTCATAAACCGCACCAGGATTCACAATAAAGACCAAGCCCGCATTGATATGGAAAAAAATCTGCTTTTCCAGGCAGAACAGAAGTGCGAATTTATGCTGGTTGATCTCCCTTCGCCCATGGGCTGGGGATACAAAGAAAAGATCTTGGCTGGCACTAAGGCATTCAAATAATCATAAGGGAACAACATGATTAAGAAGATAAGCGGTGCATTCTGTGGCGGGGCAGTTGGGGCACTGGTAGACAGTATCAACGTATGGCTTCTCAGCCATGCCGGTATCACAACCATGCTCGGCATCAGCATGAAACCAAAATTCACCGGGGCATGGCTTTATCCACGCATGGTCTGGGGTGGCATTTGGGCCTTGCTCTTGATCCTGCCTTTTTTAAAAAACAAAACCGCACTACGGGGCATGCTCTTCAGCTTGTTCCCCTCTGCCATGATGCTTTTCATGGTCCTGCCGGAAATGGGTAAGGGACTTGGCGGCATCAAGTTCGGCACCCTGACTCCGGCATTAGTAATCGTGCTCAACTTCATCTACGGCATTGTTGCTTCTGTCTGGTACAAGAACTGCGTTAACCGTTAACCTTGCATCCGACTGCACCCAACACAGATTACTTTACCCTGCTCCCCGGACTGAATAATCAGGCCATGCTTGCTTTTCACAGATGGGCCTTTACCCCGAGCATGCTTTTTGAGGCGCACAAGAAATGGTGGGGAGATTTCGGCCCGAGAAAGACGCGCCATGAAGGGCTTGACCTTGTCCTGTATGAAGATAAAAACGGCGGGCTGCAAACCCTTTCCAGCGGTACTCGTGTTTCAGCGATGTATGACGGAACAGTAAAACTCATACTGCAAGATTTTATCGGCTTTTCAATCTTTGTGGCGCACCAAGAGCGCAGCCCTGAAGGCTGGCTGCTTTATTCCGTTTATGGACATCTCAAGCCAAATCCGAATCTACAGATAGGCATGCGTGTGCAAAAAGAAGAAGTTCTTGGAACTATTGCCAAGCCGCGTCAGGAGTCATCACTGCTCGCCCATCTCCACCTGACACTGGCGTGGTTGAACCCTGCACTCAACACGGAAGAACTATCCTGGAAGGCCCTGAGTTCAAAGCAAAATGCCGTCTTGCTTGACCCGCTCTCTCTTACTCCGCAATCGACCTATATTGTGCTCGATGAGGGATCGTTGTCCACGTTAACATAGAAACGTGGGGCATAAAAAAAGACTGGTACCCAAATGGTACCAGTCTTAACAAGGTCCTCTGTATGCAATAAAGTCTACTTCAGATCAGCAGCCACTATCTTGATCTCAGCACTCTTCATCTTCTTGCTCAAGAAAGCACCAACAAGCTCACTCACCTGCTGGTCCGTCAAATAGCCAATGATATTGTTTTTAACAGTCTCAAACTCAACCTCTTCAGCGAATTTCTTTTCCTCGACCTTGATGATGTGAAAGCCAAACTGGGTCTCTACAACCTCACTCACATCGCCTGGCATCAAGCCAAAGGCAGCCTTGGAAAAAGGCGGAACCATGTCCTCGCGCTGAAAGAAGCCGAGGTCCCCTCCCCGTTCGCCACTAGGTCCTTCGGAAAAGCGCTTGGCCATCTCAGCAAAATCCGCCTTGGTTTCAATGATCTGCTTTCTGATCTTTTCCAGCTTGGCACGCTTTTTCTCTTTTTTGCTTGTGGAGTCATCCTCTTCAACCTTCATCAGTATATGCCGCGCACGCACCTGATCAGGCTTTTTGAAACGAGGCTTATTTTCATCATAGAAAATGCGAGCATCTGCCTCGGAAACAGAAACACCCTTGGCAAATCTGTTTGTGATGAACTGCTGGATTGCCATATTGCGTGAAAACTGGGCTCGCAGATTCTTTTCGGAAAGGCCGTTATCAGTCATCACCTGTTGGTAAACAGAATCACTTGGGAACTGTTTTTTAAATTGCTGAAACTGTGCATCAACCGCCTGCTCGCTCACCTGAATGCCGGCAGCAACACTTGCCTGTAAGAGAAGTTCCACGCTGATAACTTTATTAAGCGCAGCCTGTTGAATCTCTTTAAGCTCATTTTCTGAAGGCACCCTCCCCCGAGCCTGAAACTGGCCCATGGTTCCGCTGACCTCAGACTCATAATCGCGCTTCATCACCGGCTTCTTGTTCACAAAGGCAACAACAATATCTTCGTTTGTCTTTGCTGCCTTTTGCTCGGCGGCAAGAGTGTTTAAAGGAAGAGCTACCAACAGCAAAAGGCTTAATACAGCAATACAAACAGTACGGACATTCTGCATGAAATACTCCTTAAGTATTAAACGACCAAGGCCAGCCAGGTTGAAACAAAGAGCGTAAGGCTGATCAGGCCGTTCATGGTGAAAAAGGATAATTGGATCCGGGAAAGATCTTTTGGATTCACAACAAGATGCTGATAAAACAGGGCCACGGCAGTGGCTATCACACCAATATAGTATGGATACTGCAGTGAAGATAAAATCCCTGTTACAACAAACAAAACAAAGGCGATTATATGAAACACCACGGCAAGCTGAAAAGCGCGTTTTCTGCCAAAACGGCTGGGCATGGAAAAGAGACCGGCCTCGCGATCAAAATCAGCATCAAGACAGGCATAGACCGTGTCGAACCCGGCAACCCAAAACAATACTCCGAGGGACAGGGCAAAGGGAAAGTCAAACAGGGTGCCCTTTACCGCTACCCATCCACCCAAAGGTGAAAATGCCAGGGCAATACCGAGAACCACATGGCAGAGCCAGGTGAAGCGCTTGGTAAGGGAATAGAAAAAGGTCAGGCTCAAGGCAAAAGGCGAGAGCTTAAAAGTAAGCGGGTTGAGCATGAAGCAGGAAAAAAAGAACAGGCCGGAAAAGAGAGCAACCATGGTCCACGCCTCACCAAGCTTGACCTCTCCTGCCGGAATAGCGCGCTCAGCAGTACGCGGGTTGGCCGCATCAAAACGCCAGTCTGAAATACGGTTAAAGCCCATGGCAGCGGTGCGTGCACCGACCATGGCCAATATAACCCACAAAAAGGTGAGAGCATCGGGTACCCCACGCTTTGCCAAAAAAGCGCCCATAAAGGCAAAGGGCATGGCAAAAACAGTGTGCTCGAATTTAATCATCTCAAGCAGTATGCGAATCTTTTTAATCACTGAATACAAACCTTATTTTTGAACCACGAAAGGACACAAAAAAAATAAAAAAATTTTCGTGATTTTTCGTGGGTTTTGTGGCGGATTATCTTTTCACTCAATACCTGTCCATCTCGGCAGGTCCGGGACATCGATGCCCAAAAGATCCGCCAATCTCCCGGCAAAAAAACGGGCGATATCATCAATGGACTGGGGCTTATGATAAAACGACGGCATTGGCGGGCAGATGATGGCCCCGGCCTCATGCACCTTGAGCATATTGGTCAGGTGTGTTCTGTTCAGCGGAGTCTCTCGAACCGCCAGGATCAACGTGCGCTTCTCCTTGAGCATGACATCAGCCGAGCGGTGGATAAGATTACCGCAAATTCCACTGGCAATGGATGCCAGGGTACCCATGGTGCAGGGCACCACCACCATGGCATCAAAACGGCTGGAGCCACTGGACATGGGAGCGGCAAAGTTCTTGATATCATGCCACTGATGCACGTATTGAGTCAGGTCATCCTGGCCCAGCCCGGTCTCCAACTCAAGCACCTGCCGACCGGCATCGGACAAGAGGCCATGGCATTCGACCCCAGGACTCTGCATGAGCTTGAGAAACTCCACGGCATAGAGGGAACCGGTGGCACCGGTTATGGCGACGATGATTTTTTTCTTCATAAGTGAGAGAACTTTTTTGCCACGAAACCCAGGAAAGAACACGAAAAGGTTTCTGGTTTTTCTTTTGTGTCCTTTCAGAATGTAATATTTCCCAAAACATCAAAACGTATACAGGTAGTGCAGATGTTCGCAAGCGGCACTGGCAATTATAGCACGCTATATTGACAGTGCTGATCGCGGACAGATGTGCTGCCTGGACGCGTTTTTACTTTACCCCTATATATACGGTGACAATACCAAAGGTCAGCGGTTTGTGATAGACCTTACTGAACCCGGCCTTGTTCATCATGCCCATAAGTTCATCCGGGGCATAAAACTCGGCAATGGAGCTGGCAAGATACTCATACGCCTCCTTATCGCCGGACACAACACCGGCGATCTTGGGCAGTACCCGGTTGAGATAAAAGCTGTACATCGGTTTGATCACAGGATTTTTAGGGCGGGAAAACTCCAGGATCAATAACTTGCCACCTGCTTTAAGCACCCGGTGCATCTCATTAAGGCCCTGCTGGGTTCGGGCCAGGTTCCGCACGCCAAATGCCACTGTGATTCCCCAAACAGAATCATCCAGCACCGGGATCTGTTCCCCATCGCCACAGACCGGACCAATCCGCTCCTTACGATTATCCCGGGGCAAATTGTCTACCCCGGCCCGAAGCATATCCTCACAAAAATCAACACTCAGCACCTTACGCTTGGGAGCCTGGCGGGTCAACTCCAAGGAAAGCGGCAAGGTGCCGGCACAGAGATCCAGCACCGCCCCGTCCGGGAACATCTTCAGCTCACGGGTGGTGACCCATCTCCAGTAACGATCAATCTGAAAGCTGAGCACGGAATTTAAAAAGTCATACTTCCCGCTGATGGCGGAGAATTTTGACTGAACAAACTTCTTTTTCTCGTCTGGATTCTTCATTTTTTTATCAGATTATTTTTTTGCCGCGAAAAGACACAAAACATTTTTTCATGGGTTTCGCGGCTAAGTTTTTTGTAATTAACCGCAAATCTTTAAAGGCAGTGCGGATTCCGGCACCTCGCCCCGTTTGATGAGGTACTCAAAGAACAAGGTCAGGGCCTCGAGTTTTTCAGGGCCAAGATCATACTCAATACCTTGGAGGTATCTATAACATGCTTCCGGCTCCATGGGGATCCGCGGGGCAACCTTGGCGCTTATGGCCTGCAGTTCCTCTTTCCCCTGTTGCACACAACGCAGGAGTTCCTGGTGAACCGCAACCACGCTGTCCGGATCCTCCTGGCAAAACTCCTCCCGCACCGCCCAGACAGCAAAGACAAAGGGAAGGCCGGTATGTTTTTGCCACACCTCACCCAAATCCATCTGCACTGCATATTGGCCTGACGAGGCCAGCCTGAGTGCCTCATCCCCAATAGCAAGGACAGCTGCCGGGCGCACAAGATCATCGCCAATCTCACTGGTTTGGCCGCAGACGTAACGAGGGCGAACACCATAAAACTCCTCAAGGATAATTTTGATCAGGTTGACCGAGGTCTGGGATTGGGAGCTGAGGAGAATCAACCTGTCTGCAAGGGCCTGGGGCTGTACTTCAGAAAAGAGAAATACGCTCCCCACCTTACCGGTAGCGGAAATGGACAAATCGCTCAGGATCTTATATTGCTCAGGATGAGCGGCATACTCATGGGAAGAAACAAAGCCCAGGTCAAGCTCACTCTCAAAAAGCATCCGGTTCAAGGCAGTGGGAGGAGCCTCGGTCACACGCCAATCCGGGCGATGCACAGACTGCAACCACACCTCATAAAGTGGTGCGGTATTGATAAAGTTGACCATGCCGATGCAGGCAGTGATCTTGGTCTGTGCAGGTGTCATCTTCATTGGTTACTCAATCCACTCCAGTTGAATATCATCGCCAGCTGTGGTGAGATACTCAAGAACCTCATCCGGATTTTCGGCCTCACAGGGAATGGCCAGCAATGAGGCGGAAACTCCGGGGACAATTTGCCCGAACTGCTCTTCGCGACCGATCAGCTTCGCGCCATTGAAGGTGGCCATTTGCAATACCGCTGCCGGATCAATATCCGGATGATCCTCGCGCAAGATACGCATTTCTTGCCAAAGACTCAAGTTCGGATTACTGCTCAGGCTGTCTGTACCCAAACAAGGAGCGATTCCAACCTCAATAAACCGAGCAACAGGAGCCTTGCCTATCCCAAGGGTACGATTACTGCCAGGACAAAGACAGACCTTGGCCTGACGCTCGGCCAATAGGGCAATTTCAGCCTCATCCACATGCACAGCATGAACACAAAGGGTTTGCTCATCTAACACCCCAAGAGAATCAAGATAGTGTACCGGCGTTTGCCCAGGTGCAGAGTACGATGGCTCCAAGACGTTGCGCTCTATGAGAAAGTCATAAAATGGGCCCCTGCCTGTTTGCAGAAATTCAACCTCTTCAACGGATTCGGCAACGTGAATAGGGAAAAGACATTTTTTCTGCCGGGCTTGCTCCTTTGCAGCTTGAATCAACCGGGCTCCGGCAGAGTACGCGGCATGGGCAGTGCAGCAAATGTCACCAGGTGTATCAGCCAAAGCTGCCAAGGCAGCATCCTGGGAATCTTTGGAAATACCCATCAACTCGAGAAAAAAGAAAACCTCGGTCTTAAAATCCTTACCGATCATCCGGCTTTCTGGGAGATTGCCAATATCAATCACGGCCAGGCAACCATTGCCATACAATCGGGCCAGGGCAAACACGGCTGCATCCTGCCATGGCTCGTCACTGCTGTGATTTGCCCGCTCCTCAAGAAGTTTTCTGATCCAATCGGTGATATGACCAGCGGGTGCAGAGTTTTCTGTACCGAGATGGGCAAGATGGGAAAGCTCAAGATGGGCATGACCATTGACCAATCCCGGGCATATTACATGGCCGGAGTAATCCTCAACCTGCATATCAAGCCCTGCAAAATCGGCAAACGGACCAATGGCCTTGACCCGACCGTGCTCGGTGAGAATACCGGCATCGTTAATAACAGGGCCGGACACCGGCACCGCATAGGATGCACGGTAGAGATATTGGTCAAATTCCATCATAATTTGTTACTCATCAACACTCTGCCTATAAAGAACAACAGCACTTGTTTGCCACGAAACCCACGAAAAGGCACGAAAGTAAAGAAAAATGTATTTTCGTGTTCTTTCGTGGATTTCGTGGCTAAATTTTTTATTCTTCTACTCAAGCAAAACTATAGTCCATCAACCGCTGCTGCGGTTTAAACCCGGCATCCTCAACCAGGATACGGATCTCTTGCTCGGAAAGTCGAAAACCCACGCCTGCTGCGGCCACCACATTTTCCTCAATCATTGTGCTGCCAAAATCATTTGCCCCGAAGAAAAGTGAGGTCTGAGCGATCTTCGGCCCCTGGGTTACCCAGGAAGCCTGAATACCGGCCACGTTATCGAGAAAGATCCTTGAGAGGGCCAACATCTTTAAATAGGTAAAAGCGGTAGTCTTAGGGATATGGGCCAGAACCGTGTTGTCGGGCTGGAAAGGCCAGGGAATAAAGGCAGTGAAGCCACCAGTCCTGTCCTGCAGGTCACGAACACGAGCCAGATGCTCAAGCCGCTCCTCCAGGGTCTCGATATGGCCGAACATCATCGTAGCAGTGGTACGCATACCTAAATTATGGGCCTGCTCCATAACGTCGATCCACTCATCGGCAGAGCATTTTCGTGGTGCGGTCTCCTGCCGCACCCTGTCGCATAGAATTTCCGCGCCACCGCCGGGAATAGAATCAAGCCCTGCAGCCTGCAGCCGGACAAGCACTTCATTCACTGAAAGGTCGGAAAGAGAGGCAAAATGGCAAACCTCAGGCGGAGAAAATCCATGCACATGGATATCATAGCCCTTCATGAACCGAAGCATGTCCTCATAAAACTCAAGCGGTTTGTCCGGATGCAGACCGCCTTGCAGCAGAATCTGGGTGCCGTTTAGGGCTTTGGTCTCTTCAATCTTTTGCCCCAGTTCCTCAAAAGAGAGAACTGATCCGCCTTCATCCTCAGGCGCCTTGAAAAAAGCGCAAAACTTACAGGCTGAGATACAGATATCCGTGTAATTGATATTGCGGTCAATCACATAGGTGACAATGGGCTCGGGGTGCTTGCGCTTTCTGACCCCATTTGCCAAAAAGCCAAGCCGATACAGATCCGCCCCATTGGCCAAAAGCAAAGCCTCATCAGCTGAAATACGCTCCCCGGCCAAAACCTTCTCGCTTATACGCTCAATACTCATATCCGACATTTTCATTTTTTGTGTTTTTTTACCACTTCTCGGCTTGCTCCGCTTCACCATCTTGTTGGAGCGGATTTATCCACGATAATCGCCGCTGAAGCGGCTCCTACAGGCCTAGCCACTACCGGCATGTTTTATAACACCGGGTTAAGACTATTAATCACGTGCGTCCTCATAACTTGTCACTCGTCACCTGTCACTTGTCACTCAGTATTCCTTAATCACGTTATAAAGCGTATCGCGCTCAATTGGTTTACGACCAGCCTCCTGAATAAGACGAATAAGCTCGCTGTCTGCCATGGCCTGGGAAGATTCACCACCAGCCATCTGGGTAATTCGTTCCTCTTTCACGGTGCCGTCCATGTCGTCAGCGCCAAAGGAAAGAGCAATCTGGGCAAGCTTGGGGCCGATCATAACCCAATACCCTTTTATGTGCGGGAAGTTATCCAGAAAGAGACGGGAAACCGCTATGTTTTTCAGATCTTCAATGCCAGTGGTGCGGGATAGATCGGCAAGCTCGGTATTCTTCGGGTGAAATGCCAAGGGGATAAAGGTCATGAACCCGTCGGTCTCATCCTGGGCATCACGCAGCATCTGTAAATGTTCTACCCGCTCCTCAATTGTCTCAATATGGCCGTAAAGCATGGTGGCATTACTCTTTAAGCCGATTTTATGGGCTGTCTTGGCAACATCGACCCAGCCTTCGCCGGAGAGCTTTTTCTCGCAGGTCCGTTCCCTGATGCGAGGGCTGAACACCTCGGCCCCTCCTCCGGGTATGGAGCCAAGACCGGCATCAACCAGCTCCCTTAAGGTATCCTCCACTGACTGGCCGGAAAGTTCTGCAAGGTGGGCAATCTCAACACAGGTAAAGGCCTGAACATGGATCTCCGGCCGTACCTCCTTAATGCCGCGCAGCATATCTAAGTAATAAGAATATGGCAGGTCCGGATGTATGCCGCCAACCACATGTACCTCAGTGATGGGCTCATCAAGGCGCTCGCGAATCTTTTCCTTTATCTCATCAAGGTTCATCTCATAGGCAAGGTCGGAATCCTTATCCTTGCCAAAGGCACAGAACTTACAAAGATTGGTGCAAATATTTGAGTAGTTGATGTGCTGGTTATATATGAAGTAGGCATTATCCCCGTTTTGCCGCTCGCGAACTATATTGGCAAGATAACCAAGGGACAGGAGATCATTGCACTTATAAAGCCGAACTCCATCATCAAAGCTCAATCGCTCTTCAGCACGTACCTTATCTAAAATATCACCGAGACCAGCGCCCCGAACCATTGCATCCATTATTCATCTCCTTGAAAAGACGGCTGCAAACCACTGCGCAGCACATCGATAATTGTTGCTATATCACGCTCAAGATCTTCCTGGGTCTTACCGGCAAAGGAGAGGCCGCAGTCAAGATAGGGTTCAGCATATCCCTGCAGGAAACGCTCCATTGTGGCATCAAGCATAAAAACAACCATGGAAGGTGAAATATCCTGACGTAACTGGGCTTGTTTCTGTGCCTCTTCACAAAGCGGGCCAAAATACTCCAGAGAAAACAAACGCACCTTGTGGATCAACTCCTCCCGGTGCGGAACGTTTTGCTCAAAAAAAACCTTGAGGTAAATCTGAAAGTATTGCGGATAATCCCGGATAAATCGAATCCCGGCCCAGAGTACCTCCTGGACCATCTCAAAAAAATCACCTTGAGCTTGGTGAGAAACAGAGTCCTTCACAAAAAATTTTACCTGGGCGGTAAAGCGCTCGAAAACGTGGAGAAAGAGTGATTCCTTGTTAGAGAAGTATTGATAGACAGACCCCTTGGCAATACCAAGGCGCTTGACAATATTATTGATACTGGCGCGTTGATAGCCATGGACAGCAAACTCACGGATTGCCTCACGGACAATGGACTCCTGTTTGTCCTCAGGTAGATTGAGAAATGTCTGCTTTGGTGAAGAAAGTGTCGTTTCCATAATGTGACCAGGTGGTCACCCTAAAAAAAAAGTGGAATTCTGGCAAGATATTTTTGTAGGTAAAAACAACAGCTCAGCGGGAAGGTTAAATAGCGGACTGCTTGATCCAATCAATGACTCGATTAATGCCTTCGGTTGTTGAGACATGAGGCGCATAACCAAAATCACGATGGGCGTTTTCAATAGAAAACCAGTGGGATTTAGCAAGCTCAACAGCCAGGAAGCGTGTCATACACGGCTCATTTTTTATGTGGAACAGGGTATAGAAAAATTCAAAAAACATCCCCACATAATAAGCCTGCCGAAAAGAAACAGAACTTTCGATTACCGGGATATCCAGTCTTCTAAAAAAACGATTCAACCAGTTCCAGAGATTGACCGGTTCCCCCTGGGAAATAAAATACGCTTTTCCCGCTGACTGCGCCTCGCCATGCAACTCCCTTGCTGCAAGCACAAATGCCTCTGCCGCATTATCAAGAAAGGTTATATCAACCAGATTATGGCCATCCCCCACCCTTCGTAACTGGCGACAACGAGCCTTGCCGAGCAAACGTGGAATCAGGTTGGTGTCTCCCGGCCCCCAAATCAAATGCGGCCGCAACACTGTGGCTTTTAGATAATCGGAATTAGAGTCAAGCACAGCCTTTTCAGCAAGCATCTTGCTCTGGGTAAAAGGCGAAAGAAAAGAATGGGTATAGGGAGTACGCTCATTCACCCCACACAAATCACCGTTGTGGTAAACAACACTGGGCGTACTGGCATAGACAAGCGCGGATACCCCGGCAGCCAGGCAGGCCTCTATAACCTTGTGTGTGCCCTGAAGATTGACAGAAAAATAATCTTCTTTCGCGCCCCAAATGCCGGTTTTGGCTGCCAAATGGATTACAGTATCGTACCCGAGGAAAGAGGACTTGAGAAAATCAAGGTCTCGGATATCTCCACAAATCTGCCGAACACCAAGTTGCTCTGTGCTTGAGGAGAGGTTTCGAGCAAGAACGGCTATTTCCACGTTCTGCTCGAGAAGTTTGCGCACAACAGCCTTGCCAAGAAAGCCACTGCCCCCTGTAACGATGACCTTTTTCATGCCCCTCCTGACAAACGTTAACAGATAAAAAAACCTCTGAGAGTTACCGTTATTTCGTCCTGGCCACAATTACCCATGAGCCAGGATGTAAAATTAAATTATCATAATGACTTTCCATACTTGTGTCAAATATCTGTTTTAAAGTTGTTTTTCAAAGCTCACCATATTTGCCCCAAACTGGCGCGTCATGCACTAGGCCAAATGGGAAAAATATTGTTTGAATAATTCTACCCAAACGTATCCTTATTCGCTGCCTCACCAATGATTGGCTCAGGAGGGCAGTAAAAATTATGATGCCGATTCAGGGGAATTACAGTAAATAGGTTTGAAACATTTAAGAGCGAGGGAAGAGATGGCGGAAAAGGTTGAGGAAAAAATTGAATTACTGCTTCAGGAAGGGAAAAACAGACAGGCGGTTGTTGAAGCACTCAAAGAAGAGGAAGACGCACAGAAACTGCTCTTTTACATAAACAACATCTCAAAACCAGCCGACCGTAAAAAATACCAGGTTCAAAACCTGATCCTGGCCTTGATCCTGACCTTTGTCACCATTAAACAACTGATAACAACCTTTGCCTTCGGCCAGTTTGATCTCTTCCTGCTTCTCTCCCTGGTGGTGCCGGTGGTCAATATCTACCTTTTGAGGGAAATCTTAAGATTCAGGAAAATAGGTTACCAATACCTCTTCGTCCTCTCAATCCTCTCCCTGCTCAACCCAGCAAACAGAGCATTGCTTGAAGGCTCCCTCCAGATCTCCATCATCGCCCTCTCCGGCGCACTCTACTGGCAAATGTTCCCGAAAAGGGAACAGGTTATGGAAATTATAAAGGAGGGATAAAATTTAAAACAAAATCAGTTTACAACTCGCAATAAAGGAGCTCTCTTCTTTCGAACAGCCAACTCCTCTTTAGCAGAGGCCCCATCATACTCAGGCACAATCTGTTTGAGGTGGGAAAGCAGGCCCTCAACATCACGACTGGCAACAGCATCATCCAACGTATCAAGCTCTGTCAGCAACCACTGCCAATCAATTTTACGACTTTGCGCCAAATGCAACTTAGGGTGCGTGGTCCCCTGCAAATTCTCATGCTCATGAAAAACCTCTTCATACAACTTTTCACCAGGCCGCAGGCCAGTATAAACAATCTCAATATCGTTGCCAGGCTCCAGCCCTGATAGCCGAATCATCTGCTCAGCCAAATCACGAATCAGCATAGGCTCACCCATGTCAAGGACAAATATTTCCCCTCCTTTTCCCATGGAACCAGCCTGAAGGATCAGACTCACAGCCTCGGGAATGGTCATAAAGTATCGAGTAATATCTCGATGGGTCACTGTCACTGGCCCACCAGCACATATTTGCTTCTCAAATAAAGGAACCACAGACCCAGCCGACCCAAGCACATTACCGAAACGAGTAGTAATGAACTTGGTTTTGGAGTGTTGAGAAAGATTCTGACAGTACAACTCAGCAATACGCTTGGTCGTCCCCATGACATTGGTCGGGTTCACCGCCTTATCGGTGGACACCAAAACAAATCGATCAACGCCATATTGGGCAGCAAAATCAGCAATATTTCGCGTTCCGGCAACATTATTATTCACCCCTTCGGCCGGGTTAACCTCCAACATCGGAACATGTTTATAGGCAGCAGCATGAAAAACTACATCAGGCTGAAATTTCCGAAAAACCCAGTCAACACGGTCCTCATTCTTCACATCCCCAAGCACCGCGATAATCTCAAGCTCTGGAAAATCCTTTCGCAACTCATGATCAATTGAATAGAGATTAAACTCGCCATGCTCATAAATAATAAGCCGTTTGGGATTCTGGGCCGCCAACTGTCGACAGAGCTCAGAACCAATTGACCCGCCCCCTCCGGTCACCAACACCGACTTACTTTTGAGGTAGCCGGCTATAGCCATTTCATCCAATTGCACTGGTTCACGGCCGAGAAGGTCCTCAAGTGTAAGCTCCCTTAACTGATTTACTGCAAAATCATGTCCCTGCATTTCATCAATAGCAGGTAAAGTCCTACATGCAACTCCGGCATTAGCACATAATTTAACTACCTTCCGAACCACCTTTTTATCGGCTGATGGTATTGCCAAAAGAACGAGCTTAATCTGCATGCTCTCAAGTGACTCCCCTAATGCTGCCAAAGGCCCACAAACCCTAATCCCATGCAATTCCATACCAAACTTGCTCGAGTCATCATCAAGGATAGCAACAGGAGAAAACTCAGGTCTACGAAGCAAATCTCGCACGAGCAACTCCCCCCCTCGACCAGCTCCGACAATGATAGTACGTTGCCCGTCGTGTGGGGCTAAAAACCAATGCCTATCTTTAAAAAGACGATAACAAAAACGCGGACCAGCAAGACCACATATGAGTAGTAATGGATAAAGGAACATCACCGTCCGCGGAAATTCTTCGAGACGGTTATATTGAAAGAAGATGATAAGGAGTAGAGCGGTCCCACAAAAGACAGCCTTGAAAATTCGGGCCAAATCAGGCAGCGAGGCAAATCTCCAAATCCCACGGTAAAGGCCGAATATCCAGAAAAAAAGAGCCTGTACTGGCAACGCCGCTATTAGAGTTTGGCTATATGCTCCCTGAAAAATGGGGGGTAAACTTTCAAGGTTTCCCCGAATCATATAAGCAGCAAGCAACGAAACAGGAACCCATAAAGAATCATGTAGGAATGCTACCCACCGATTAAACATAACTTTGCTTAAAAACTGATGCATCATCTTAAAATTCCTTTAACACTATTCAGGAATTAGTTGTACCAGCCCCAACGCGCAAGGCGAATAGAACAAGTGGTAATAAAGCCATAAGCGTCAACAAAAAGGCTTTATCTGGAAAAAGTACGGCAAGGATTGAAAAAGGGAGCAGCCAGATGATATTGATGCATAACACTCCCAGGGTAACTTTTTTATGTGAGGAAAGCCTACGAGAAATAATTTGATAGGCGTGACTGCGATGTGCCTCGTAAAACTTCTCACCGCGTAATATTCTTCTTACCAACGTTACAGTAGCGTCCACAATAAACACCCCAAGTAAGATAAGCCAAGCCGATATAAGTTGAGGAGCATGCATCGCACTCTGGATTGACAGAAGCCCCAGAATGATTCCGAGAAAACCGCTGCCTGTATCGCCCAAAAAAATCTTTGCCCGAGGAAAGTTCCAAAAGAAAAAACCAAACACTGAAGAAAAGACGAGTAACGCTATGAAAACAAAATGTTCTTTAGGCGCGATCAAGTTCAATAACAAAACGCTGCCTAAAGATACCGTTAAAGCTTCTATACTGGCGATCCCATCAATCCCGTCCATAAAATTATATAAATTTAACACCCAAACAAGATAGATAATAATTACCAAGGCCACAAGCCACTCCAAAGCATGAAAGAGCCCCAATGCTTGTAGTAAAGGCAATCCCCCCATCCCAAAAAACCCCCAAGCGGCTCCAAGAAAATGCACCACAAGTCGCCAAGAGGCTGGCACATGACTTAGATCATCCCAAAGTCCGACACTGGCCACTAAACAACCAGCACCAGCATAACATATTAATGTAGGGAGAGTAACTACTCCCACCCACCACAAAAAACACAACCCCACGCTAAAAGCTATTGCTATCGCTACTCCTCCCCCTCGCGGGGTAGGAACAGTGTGAGAACTCCGGCTGTTGGGCACATCAAGCATGAAGTGCGCTATTGCAAAACGCCGTTTGCAGCCGGTAAGAAAGAATGCCCCTCCAGCCACAAAGAAATATATCCACAACAACTTCATAAATTCAAAATCCCTACCCCAATAATACTCTTCCCAAAATGCTACCCTACCCCATCCCAGCCAGAAAAATGACTAATCAACTCGATTTGCAACTTTACTACTTTCCTCTCGTCATAAAGCTCCAATGCCCGCTCACACCCATTTCTGCCCAAAACCTTTGCCCATTGCTGATCGCCAAAACATTGACCTATCGCACTCGCTAGCAACTCTGGCGACTTAACAGGCACCAGCAATCCTGTTTTTCCATGTACGACCTCTTCCCTGCACCCACGAATATTCGTAGCTACAACGGGTTTTCCCATCATCATAGCCTCAATAATCGTGCGCGGCATGCCTTCCCGCCATGACGGCAGGCAAAAAAGGTCCATAGCTGATAACAATTCAGGGATATCTTGGCGTAACCCGGTCATAATCAGTCGATCACCGAGAACTCCTATCGCATCGTTTATGGCATCGTCAACAGCAGTTGCATGATCTGACCGTAAACGGGCACCGACGAGCAGGAAATAGACACTCGTTTTTTGTTGCGCAAGCAACATAGCAGCCTCAAGAAATTCCACCACCCCTTTTTCTGCGACGAGGCGCCCAACCATTCCTACAACATAGGCCTCTTCAGGTATACCGAGAGAAGGACGAACGTCATCTGCGATTTGCCGGAATCGGTCAATATCGACTCCATTGCCTATAGTAAAGACCTTGTCTTTGGGCATGATATTTTCAACGACAGCAACACTGGCGTCTTCTGCACTCTGTGTGAATAATAATGAGGTAAAACGTCCGGCAAACCTCTCCAGTGCAACATGTATCCGCCTTTTAACAGATGGCATATCTTCATGAAAATAGAAACCGTGGGCAGTATAAACTATGAATGGCACTCGCGCCAAGTAGGCCGCTATCCGTCCCAGCAAAGCCGCAACAGGTGTATGTACATGAACCAAATCGAATTTTTCTTTACGAAACAGGCAGTATAAGTTCCAAATAGATGCTATATGCTTGATCGGGTTCAGGCTTCGCGAAATTGAAACCGTTTTAATACTATACCCTTGCTCATTAAGAGCTGATATTGCGGCACCATCAGAGCAAACTGCAGTAACAGAAAAACCCTCCTCAGCCATTGCATCGATCAAAGGCAGAAGAAACGTTTCCAAGGTAAAATCGACTGCACACAACTGACAAACCTTCATTTTACTGACTCCAACCACGCTTGAAAGATCAAGATGTCCCATAGATAGTAGGCCCAATTACGTCGACCGGACAAGTGCTCTCTCCACTTATCATGAATAGGGGTCGGATTGAAATAGCCTTCCTCTTGAAGCCTCTTATTGTCGAGAAGTGCCTCAGCCCAATCTCTCAATGGACCGCGTAGCCACTTATCAATCGGTACCCCGAAGCCCATCTTGGGACGTTCAATTAATTCCTTCGGAACATACCGGTACAGCACCTGACGCAAGGGCCACTTAGTCTGGCCCTTACGAAGCTTATAGTTCAGTGGCAACGACCAGGCGAATTCAACCACTCGATGGTCAAGCATAGGGATACGGGTCTCCAGGCTGACTCCCATGGCTGCACGGTCAACCTTAACGAGAATATCGTCGGGAAGATAGCTCAGTTGATCCAGATACATCATACGATCTTCAAAAGAGCTAAATTCAGGATGGTGCCGTCTTTCAGTGAGAACCGTTAACGGTTCACTTCCACCGATTACTACATCGGATGGTTTTTTCCAGTGGGATACCAACTGGTGATATATTTGTTCAGGTGTTTGTACTGAAAAAAGCTCCGCAACTTTATGCAACTTATCACCCGGGCTGCCGTATCGATATTTCCCCGGCAATAGTGGCAATATGATACTGAAAAGCCTGTCCCAATTTCTCGGGGGCAAAGAGGTCATGAGTCGGGCAATACCAGTACGCACAGAAACAGGGACCCTATCAAACTTATCCCATAGGGCTCGAGCCCAATCATAACGGTTATAACCACAAAAAAGCTCGTCACCGCCATCACCCGACAGGCTAACGGTGACATGCTGTCGCGTCATCTGAGCAAGCAAGAACGTGGGTATCTGCGATGAGTCGGCAAAAGGCTCATCATAGAGCCTGGGCAGTTGAGAAATGACATCCATAGCCTGGTTCGGCGTGACGTAGAGCTCGTGATGCTCCGTGCCCAAGTGCCGGGCAACAGCCTTTGCATGCTTGGCCTCATTATAGAACTCTTCATGAAATCCAATGGAAAAAGTTTTTACAGGCCGACTGGAGTGAGCTTGCATCAAGGCAACGACCGCAGAGCTATCGATGCCACCAGAAAGAAAGGCGCCCAAAGGAACATCGGCAACCATCTGATCGGCAACCGAGGCGGCGAGCCTGCTATCCAGCTCATCCACAGCCTCGTCCGCGCTCCCCCTGAACAATGATTGTGCTCCCCCACTTGTGATCGCATCATCAATACTCCAGTACTCCTCTATTTCAGGTTCATCAGCACCTTGCGATAGAGAAAGGAATGTTCCGGGAGTGAGTTTGTTGATGCCGCGCCAAATGGAATACGGTGCTGGGACATAATTATGGCGGAGAAAAAGAGTCAATGCATCACGGTTTATTTTTCCTATAAAACCAGGATGAGCACTGATTGCTTTAAGCTCAGAGGCAAATAGAAATTGCCCACCGGACCAACCGTAATAGAGAGGTTTCTCCCCCATCCGGTCGCGTGCCAGAAAGAGAGTATGCTGAACATTGTCCCACAGAGCAAGGGCAAACATACCGACAAAACGCATCAAAGCTTGCTTAACTCCCCAACACTCAAAGGCAGCAAGCATAACCTCAGTATCAGAATGTCCTCGAAAAGAAAACCCTTCCTGCTCAAGTTCTGCACGAAGAGCTGCAAAATTATAGACCTCACCATTAAAAACCATAACATAACGTTCACTCACCGAGTGCATCGGCTGATTCCCGTTCGTTGATAAGTCCAGTATCGAAAGACGGGCATGCCCTAAAGCTACTCTATGACTGGGAGCACACCAAACACCTGACGCATCAGGACCACGATGGCGAATCTGCTCAACCATCAATTTGCATATCGAAGTTAATTCACCTCTATTACGGCCACCTGACACAAAACCAGCTATTCCACACATTAATTTGTTTCCAGAAAGTAAAATTATTACCTAGTCGAACTTATTAAAGTGGAAAGGGCACACCTATTTTTAAGCAGAACTAGCTTCGTTGTTGATTGTAGACAGCAAGATAACTATTAACCATAGCATCTACTGAAAAACGATCACCAATAAGTCCAAGCCTTTTATTACGAATATCCTCTCTTTCTGGCAGGCCAGCAATAACCATCTCCAAACGTTCTTGCAGTATAGCAGAATTTTTTGGAGGACAAAGGAAGCAACCTGGCATGCCATCGATTGCTTCAGGGTTACCCCCGACGTTAGTGGCGACCAGTGGTAATCCGGCGGCAAGATATTCCAAAACTGCATTGGAAAATCCCTCTTCATGGGAAGCTTGCACAGCGACATCCATTCCGCTCAACAAAGAAGGAACATCATCATGCCGACCGAGAAAAATCACATGGTTCTCAACACCTAAATCAATTGATTGCTGTTTCAAGGCATCGCCAATACCACGGTCCTCACCAGCCAAAAAAAGTTTGGTATTGCTGTATTTTTTGTTTAAATCCGCAAATGCTACAATAAGTTCAGCATGCCCTTTATAGGGGATGAGGTTGGCCACAGAGATAATGGCGATAACTTTTGGGGCAAGATGCAAAGCTGTTCGCATGTTTTGCCGCCGCTTTCTATCAGGTTTGAACATACCAGCATGGATCCCATTGTAGATGAGAACTATTTTCTGTGGATCTATTCCATCACGCCGAATCGTGTCATCAGCCACGGCTTTCGAGTTAACAATGACCAGATCAGAAAGGCAATTGGCGATCCGGTCAAACGGTTTCCAAAGGGGGTACCGGTCCTGATGTTTGCCCAGTGCACGACGGGCGGTAATAACTAGTCTGATGCCCCCCAGACGGCCCGCAATAGCCCCCAAAAAATTGGTAAGGGGAAGATAGGCATGCAGCACATCCGGTCGATATTTACAGACAAAGCAAGCCAGGCGCCAAAAGGCTCCGAGCAGCATGATTTTTTTTTTCAATCTGCTACTATTCTTTTCGAATTTGCCGGAGACGATCCTGCCACCAGATGAATCGATGGTATCATGCAGGACTCCTCCTGACTCAGTACAGAAAACTGTAACATCAATATCCTGCTTGATCAGTTCCGTTGCCAGCAAGGCAAGTTGGGATTCAGCCCCCCCCTTATCTAATGAACCGATTACAAACAGGATCTGCTTAATATTCTTATCTTGAGCAGCCACCATGATCGTTGTGTATTATCTCCGGACAGTTTTAAAAACATGCAACCACTGCTGAAGCACTTGTTCAATTGAAAAACGCTCCATGACATTGATCGCTTCAAGAGAAAGACGCTTCATCATCTCACGATCGCTTGCTAAGCGAATCATGGACTGGGTAAGTAACTCTGTATCTCCCAGAGGTACAAGAAGGCCACTCACGCCGTCCTCAATAATTTCGGACGGTCCACTGCGACAATCAAAAGCAATAGATGGCAGACCGCAGGCCATGGATTCCATGAGTACATTGGGAAAACCTTCGTAACGGGATGAAAGCACAAATATATCGGCATGGCAAAACCACAGTTCGGGGGTAGACACTGTGCCAGGCAAATAAACATGGTCACACAACCTGAGTCGCATGACCTGTTGTTCGAGTTGACTTCGTTCCTCCCCTTCACCAAGGATTACCAGTTGCCATCCATTTGTTACCAATGCTGATTCTGCAAAAGCTTCGATTAGCAAGTCGAAGCCCTTCTGTCTCACCAGACGTCCAGCGGCAATAATGACAGGCCTACCAACTGGCATGGCATGAGGACGAGGTTGCTCGGTGGTAATATTAACGGCATTGACGAAGTTAGGGATAACAGAGACATTGCTTGCTTCGAGAAATGTATTTGCCCACACTACGGTTGAACGCGTCTGCATAACAACATGCGCAGCAAAAGGATAGATACATCGGCGCAACAATGACCAAATTTTCCCTATATTGTGACGGGTGGGATCTACCCGCTCGGATACAACAACGGGTATGCCTGAGCCAATTAATGCAGCAACAACCCGAATATTAGTCAAATCAATAAAACTGACAACAACGTCAGGTTGTGTGTCCACAACTGTTTTGCGAATTATCTGGAGCCGTTTCAAGGTGGAGGCCAGTCCTGACAACCAGTTACGGGTCTGCCAGAATATGTTGGTGGATATGCGTTGGATCTCCGGCCTCAACTCATAGTGATCCTTGACAGATGGTGCAAGAGTAATAAGGGTAACTTGCTGCCCCTGCTGGCAAAGGGCGTTGGCCAGTCCTGATATAATCCGCTCAGCGCCACCTACTCCTAACGACGAAATGATAAACGTTAAACGCATTGATTAATTTTCAAATACAATATTGTGATTTTCTTATAATATGTTCCTTCACGATGGTTCTGATAGGTTGCCGGTGACCAGAAGGAAGGGGAAAAATAGCAAGAATAGGAAGCACTCCATCACTGAACTTTTCTAAAAACATACTCATTGCATCCTAATCCACCGCCACAGGTTTGAAGTCCCTGCAAAGAAAACCCCCTATCTCGATAGAATTCAAATATCATTTCAGGCTTAGCAACCTCAAAGGGGTATCCTCCGATCCAGTCAATTATATCATGCCAACGAGACATCCCTCTTTGCTTATAGTAATCACGGTAGAACTTTATCACACGAACAGGATTAAGATAATTTCCTATAAAGTCTCTCAGCATTGTATAGGGGATGTATAACGCTGAGATAATCACTCTTCCACGATAACCTGAAACATAAATTTTTTTGATCATTTTCCAATGCCGTGATGCCCATCCCTGGTCATTATAGATAGAAATAAACAGCACCCCATTCTTCTTGACCGGAATCACAGCGTTCTCAAGGGCAAGCAACATGTTTCCAGTATGGTGAAGAACCCCCCATGAGTAAACGATGTCAAAACTGCCTAATCCTTCAATAAACCCCCTATCCAAGACTGAACCCTGAAGTATTGTCCAAAATTGATCACCAGAAAAATAATGTTCTTTTAGATATTCAGCACAAGCGACTGAGTCTGCGTCATAATCGAATGACACAACCTCTGCACCAAGCCTCTTCGCGGCCAATGAAAAAAGGCCACTTCCGGATCCAATATCAAGGAAACGTAGTCCGTTCAAAGACTCTAATCCAAGTTTATCTTTTAACGCATCCTCTGCTTCTTTAATGCGTTCTTCATTAAGTCTCCTCAGAAAATTCGTCCAGTTCTTACCGAAATAAAACCTTCTCCCTTCTTCATCCCCCTTATAAAAATTAATGGTTGCATCATCTTCAACCAGGCGTTTTTTGTCCACAATCGTTCACCCATCAGTTGTAGTTTGATAACTCATCAATAACGCACATGACGATAAGTCATGAAAATATTTTTTTCTTGCGAACTGAAAATATTACACGAAAGACAGCGAAACTACACATAATTCATCACTAATACGATTTTCCCGCAACACAGATGCCGAAAGCAAATCCACAATTTTGGAGGTAACGATAAATTCCATGTGGCAACAAACGCCTGAACCATATCTGTGGTTGAGTAGCGACCACATCACCATAGCCAAAACTTCTTACAACCTCCAGCCCAGCATCACGCATAATACTACGCAACTGACTGACACTATAGATCCGTTCGTCTGTGATCGGCGCAGCGTAGACCGAATATTTAGTGGGGATACAAATCAATACAAACCTGGCACAGCGTGCTTGCTCTTCCAGTAATTGAATCGTGACTCCGCGATCAAAATGCTCCAGCACTCCCACAGAAAAAGCAAGGGCATGCTTGCCATACTCAGAAGACAAGTCGAATGCATCGGCTAGCTTGAATTCGCTGCCGATGCCAAGCCGTTCACCAAAGGCCGTTGCCCTCTCAACGATACGCTGATCATTATCAATTCCTGTCACCCTGTAGCCGCAAGAGGTCAAATAAAGATCCGTAAACCCCATACCACAGCCAATGTCGAGGATACTGTCCCCTTTAGACAGCAATCGATGAATTTCTCCATAAAGATTCTGCATAAAAGACCAGTGATCAACAGCAGATTTTAACCATTCTGGGTTACTGATGTTTTGTTCACCAAAGTATTCAATCCAGCGGTCAGACATTATTTTTTCCCACGTATGTTGCTTCCCAAGTCAACAGTAATCCTCTACCAATGTGATCTAAAAACTTTTCAGGAAACACCGTAAACAATTTATCAAATCTGCTCAGCTGCCTAACCAACCAATTTGGCTTCCCACGCCACTCACTCCAGAAGGCATCAGGCCTTTGGGGGTCTTTCCATTCGGCAAGGACCTCATCGTCGGAATAACCCAGTAGTCTTTTTACAATATAGGTAGCAATACCATGTAAGCGCCCACCGAATATCTTCTGATCGGTCCAACAACGGTCCAGCCGGAAGCCATTTAGCTCCAATGTCCTCTCTAACGATTTTCGAGTAAAAATTGTAAGGTGGCGAGGATAGTCATCTACTTTCAAATGACGGGCCTGCACGCTGTCAAGGTTGGTGGCTAAGCCAATAAATTTCCCCCCCGGCTTCATCAACGACGCGACTTTTTTGATGTATTTACCAGGATGATAAACATGCTCAAGAACAGCCCACATGGTTATGCAGTCGAAATCTGCCTGTTCCCACTCCATATCAAGAAACTCACCGTAACGAATGGGCATATCAAAAAGATTTGGTGGTTTGTCTGAATACTCTACCCCCTCGCAGATCCAGCCTTTCTGTTGCATCCAGTATATAAAATCACCTTTCTGTGCACCAATGTCGAGCAGACGACCACCTTCAAGATGAGCTAAGCAGTCGGCTTTGGCTTCAAGTTGCTGTTTCCGGACCAAAAGCAGTTCTGTGCCAGAGAGTTTCCCGATAGACCCTTCGTGCATCCAGTAGAAAGACTCAGGATAAAAAGAGCCCATAGCCCTCTCATTTGGTCGAGGTGACAGGTAGCCCACTCCACAGTTGTTGCACTCACGCAAAGCAAATTTTTGATCGGTTATCCTCAATGAATAATCACGAGTCGTAAAAAGCACTGTTCCCTCATACTCACCGCATAGTGGGCATGAAATTGTTGTCAAAATGCTAGACATTATCTCATCATCCCTTTATGAGCTGAACATTTCGCGCCTGGGCACATACCCAGTAAAGCCGGCCTGTCTTGTCAGCAAAACAGCGGTAAAAAATATGACCATAATTGTTCCCGCAAGCCTTGTTAAAAGTGGGAGATCAGCGATCAATGGTTGTAACATCGCGATACCTCCCCAACTCACCAGCCCGATAGCAACCAGAGCAAAAAGGCGACGGTTTTCGTCTTTCAGAATCGGCAGACCAAGATCTTTGACCACAGCCCTATGATAAAAGAATGCTATCAGCAAGTAGACAAAACCGTTAGCAGCAGCAATCCCCGCTAAACCATGTGTTTTCATCAGCAACCAAGTAAGTGTGGCGTTAACGATAAAAGAGAGCACCGCCAGACGCGTAATGACCCAAGGTTTTTGCACGGCTTGAAAGTACTTGGCAATGAAAATACCCCACGCTATCGGGAACAACCCCAAAGTGTATATCAGCCAGATAAACGCAACACTTTCTGTTGCCTGCTGGTCGAATCGACCTCGTTGCAGTAGCAAGGTTATGATATCAGTACCCATTGTGCCAATGGCTAATATCATGATAATACTGATCAACAACGACAAGCGGAGTGCATTCTGTAGAACTGCGTGAATTTGTTTACGCTGATCCGCGGCCACAAGGGTTGCGAAATTGGGCAGCAGCACCGTGCTGATCCCCATGATTACAACCTGCAAAAATACTCCGTGCAACCTGCTTGCATAACCAAGTGTCGATACCCCACCGTCGCCAGTCGTGGCTGAAAAAAACTGTATAATCATATTGTTAGCATTTGCGAGGGCCATACCTAACAAGATAGGCACAGTTAACTGATAAACCCTTTTAAGCGAAGTATGTTGCCATGTAAAGGGAAAGAGACCGAGCCCAATACCCGCCTTACTAAAAGCAGTTAATGAAATGACCAGTTGCATTAACATGCCAGCTACCAATCCCCAAACGAGGTTGTCAACACCCCACTCAGGCCAAGTGAACAGAACCAAGGAAGATACCGCTGCATTGATAGCTGGGCCAATAGCTGCAACAACATAACGATGATGCGCATTAAGCAATAGACTGAAATAGTCAATTAAGCCATTGAGAAGGGCAGAAAAAGCAAGAATAGAAAAACTTGCAACTGCTGCCTGTTGAACAGCGTAGGATGAGGATGGAGTCAGCCATAAGATCAAAGGTTCGCTTGCAAAAGAAAGCGTTAACGACAAAAACAGCAGAAAAAAGAACAGCCTGCAGAACACTGCCGCCGCAAGAGAGCGGGCACCATTGCGTTCACCGCAGGACAGCAATGAAATGTAAATAGGGACAAAGCCCGTCTGCACAGCGCCTGTAGTAAATCCTTGCACCACAGAAGGAATCGCCAGGGCCAAATAATAACCATCGAGGTCAGCACTTAACCCAAAGTGATGCGCTATAAGTAGCAATTTGACAAAGCCGACAATCTGCGCCAACAGTCCACAGATCACGACATTGATCGTGTCTCGCCGCATTAATTATAATAATATTTTAACATCATCAAAAAGTTTCTATCACAAACAAGAACCTTGGCCTATATCAAACTGAGCCATCAATGAAACTCCATATCATGTACCAAGCCTCAGGAGTACTTTAGGAAGCATTGTTCGATTACGCTTCATTACCGACACAGTTGCAATGGTAAATTATAAGTAAAACTAATTATCATAATAAGACTTATACCAATCTACAAAATGTTGAATACCATCTTCTATGGAAGTATCCGGTCGGAAACCAATGTCCCGCACCAAGTCATCAACATTGGCAAAGGTTGCAGGAACGTCACCGTCCTGTAGTGGCAGAAAGTTCTTTTCAGCTTTTTGGCCGAGGCAATCTTCCAGTACCTCTATATAACGCATCAACTCAACCTGATTATTGTTGCCGATATTATATATTTTGTAAGGACAATAGCTGGTACCGGGATCTGGTTTGTCACCACTCCACTCTAAGTTTGCCTCAGGGGTGTGATTAATTATCCTGTAAACACCTTCTATGATGTCATCAATATATGTAAAATCACGTTTCATCTTCCCATGGTTAAAGACGTCAATAGGTCGACCCTCAAGTATTGCCTTCGTAAAAAGAAACAGCGCCATATCGGGCCTGCCCCACGGGCCATATACCGTGAAGAATCTCAGCCCAGTACACGGAAGGCCAAAGAGATGACTGTATGCATGCGCCATCAGCTCGTTAGACTTTTTACTGGCGGCATAGAGGGAAACCGGATGGTCAACATTATCATGAACAGAGAACGGCATGTTGGTGTTTGCCCCGTATACCGAGCTAGACGAGGCAAAAACCAGGTGTTTGACATTGTTGTGGCGGCATCCTTCAAGCACATTCACAAATCCTACCAAGTTCGTATCAACATATGAGTGGGGATTTTTTAGTGAATATCTTACCCCTGCCTGAGCGGCCAGGTTCACCACTGCATCGATGTCATTTTGGGAGAACAATTTTTCCATAGCTGCCCTGTCAGCAAGGTCCAAGTTAACGTGACGAAATGTACTGTAGGGTAAAAGCTGATCTAGTCGCGCCTGCTTGAGTTGCGGGTCGTAATAATCGTTTAGGTTATCCAAACCTACGACATCAAATCCTTTCTCCAAAAGCAATTTGGACAGGTGAAAGCCGATAAAACCTGCCGCACCTGTAATTAATATTTTGTTTATACTCATTTGATAAAACTCCATATATTCGTACTGAAAAACGGTAGCCATGACAACTAGTGCCTTGGTCATTCTCACCTCTTGACCGCGATGTTCTTATGCCATATACACCTTACCCTGCCAGGCAACTGGGTCTAAATGGCCAAAGACATTGCGTGTGTCCACAATAAGTTGCGCGTGCTGAAGAATAAAATCGTAGTTATAGGCGTCATGATCGGTGGCAACCATGACACAATCCGCTTTGCTTAGTATTTCCTCTGTCAAAGGAGTGCTGGTCAGGCCAAAATCATATTTCCGCCCAGCACGTAGTGTTGGGATATGAGGATCGTTGTACTGCACTGTGGCCCCTTTGCCAAGCAGCAATTCCATCAATTTGTATGAAGGAGATTCCCGGTCATCATCAACATTTTTCTTGTAAGCTGCCCCCAGAATTAAAACTATAGCGCCTTTCATGGCTTTCCCATGATCATTCAGGGCTTCCATGACCCGTTGCACCACAAAATAAGGCATGGAAGTATTAATCTCACCGGCCAATTCAATAAAACGGGTGGAGATATCATACTCGCGGGCCTTGGAGGTGAGGTAAAAAGGATCTATGGGGATACAATGCCCACCCAGTCCAGGGCCTGGATAAAAAGGCATATAGCCAAACGGCTTGGTGGCTGCGGCATTGATGACCTCATGGATATCGATACCCATGCGCAGACAAAGCACCTTCAACTCATTAACCAAGGCAATATTAACGCTACGAAAAATGTTTTCCAACAACTTTGTCGCCTCTGCCGCTTTGGTTGAGCTTACCGGCACCAATTGGTCAATGGCATAGGTGTAAAGGGCTGTGCCGGCCTGAAGACACGTATCAGTATGGCCGCCAATAACCTTGGGGATATTACGGGGAGAAAAATTTACGCTCCCAGGATCCTCACGCTCTGGTGAATAAACAAGGAAAAAATCCTCGCCGATCTTCATGCCGGTTCCGGCAATACGAGGAAACAACTCTTCCTCGGTCGTTCCGGGATAGGTGGTGCTTTCCAAAGAAATTACCTGCCCTTTACGCAGATACGGCACCAAAGAATCCATTGTGCCAACCACATAAGTAAGATCCGGTTCTCGACTCTTATTCAACGGGGTAGGGACGCAAATTATAAGGGCATCTGCCTCCCCTGCCCGACTGAAATCGGTTGTGGCCTCAAAACCACTTTGCAGAGCCGACTGGATTCTCTCTGCGGCAATATGTTCAATATAACTTTTTCCGGCATTAAGCTGATCAATCTTGCCCAGATCAACATCGATCCCGAGTACCCGAAAGCCCACATCCTGGAAACGCAACATCAACGGCAAGCCAACATAGCCAAGGCCGATGATACCGACAACAGCCTGCCGTGACTCAAAGCGTGAAACCAGTGTCTGTAAAATATTCATGCTCACCTTTTAATTAGGATTCGTTCTTTTCCAATGGAAATTCTTCGAGCCATAAAAGCCATTGGTTTCGAAAATCTTCGACAGCCGCAAACTGTGCCTCGGTTAGGCGAAGCCCTTGGAAAACCTTCCCAACCCGAGCAGGCAGAGGCTTAGTAAAAGTCATCAGCACACGCTCCTGCTTACTCAATAATATGAAACCACCAAGCACCACAAGCCAGTCGTCACCATATTTACCGGCAAAGAGTGACCAATGGAGAGTATCCTTTCCCTTTTTACCCTCCCCTTTTTCATAAAGAAAGAAGGGAGGATTGACAGGATAGCCTGATGGTTCGAATTTTTCCCCCACTGCCTTTTGCACTGTGACATTAAGATAGGTGACATCTGGTCCCTGGAGCAGAAAACTTTCCATAATCGTAGGGCCAAGATTTTGTTTGGAACTTCTGATGTGGCTAAAGCCGGCAGGAATCTTCAGATCGTGGCCAAAGATATGCAGGGTATTATCCTGCCGCAGCTCAGCTAAAGCGAACGCTGTTACTCCGTCCTCCTCGACATTTGTCGGTGGAACCGTACTCCAGCCTTTGGTATACAGACAACGGTTGTAGGTTGATATGAATGTTTCCAGGTCTTCCATCTTTCCTGTCAGGGTAGCCTGGCGGGCCATCTCATGGGCAATGACCTCACACTCCTGCGAGGCCCGATCAAAATCTGCCTGCGTCTGGTCTTGATTGTACCACCTGTCCCCTCCTCCACATCCGAAAAGCAGCATAGTCGCAGACACAAACAGTATTTTCCATTTTCTGGGATGCAAAATCATAGGAACTCTGGAGAGAGGAGTAGTATTAATTGAGATTCCCCTCAGCAAGCCACAGGGAATCTCAATATATTCTTTTAAGATGTTATCTTCATAACATTCGCTCATTCCCCCCGCAACAGATAAGCACCTTAATAAAAGGTATCAATTTCGAGTTCGATAAATAGAGATGCGTCCAACGGAAATCCCTTTGTGGGGTTATTTCACTTTGTTTGTTCAGTTAAAACTGGGGGAACCTAAAAACGAGCTGATGCCGAGAAGAAAAAAGACCGCAAGAAAGCCAACGATCACGAACCTATTTCTCCGAGCATGGCGACGCAAGGCAAATTTAAAAAAGATAAGAATAGGCACCGCCTGGGCACAGGCCCAAGCCACTGTCCCCTGTGCCTGCATGGAAAGGCCTAAAGTAGGCGCCAGGAGCAGGGGAACAAACCAGACAATCACAATAAGCATCACCTCGTAACCGACTGGAAGCAAAATACGGCCATGCCTACCATAAAGGAATATAGGCACCGCCAAACCCAAGGCCACCAAACTGAGGGTATTGACATATGCTGTAAACCACAAGGGCTTACCAGGGTGAAATCCATAAAGCAATAAAACGAAAAAGGTCGCTACAAAAAAGATGCCATGGGCCATTCCCATCTCCCTTTTCCCCCCCTGCCAGGGATAGATAACTCCAATAAAAAACAGGGCAGCCACGGAAAAGTACCCGGTTATGCGTGGCGGCGGACAAAGGGCAAAGGCTGGCAAAAAAAGCATAACAACATATAGCGGAAACGCAACCTGAATAATACCTCCGCTGACCTTGGCAAGACGCCTGTGGAGCTGTCTTCTACGAACACTCTTAGAAGGGAAGACCCGGCGCAACAAGATTCTCCCCAAATGCACTCCTTGCCGCTCCCCCCAACCAAGCATACAATATAAGAAAAGATAAAAAAACAAGACTGGATAGAAGATCTGCCAGGCATCGCCTTGTCTGCCAAACCAGGCAAAGCTACCTAATGCAAGCATTAGGGTATACAGTATGGCCACCACATCAGCATGGTGAAGTCCCAACCCCATCAAACGATGATGCAGGTGGTACCTGTCCGGCATGAAGGGATTCATCTTCAAACACAGCCGCCGCCCCATGACAAAAATGGTATCGCTGATGGGCAAGGACAAAATGACGGCCGGCAAGACCGCTGGCACCGCTTTGCCACCTGCCACGCTTCCTGACAATAGGACTGCCAGAGCAGAGAGGGAATACCCCAAAAAAAGACTACCGGTATCCCCCATAAAAAGCTTGGCAGGGTAAGAATTATGGCGCAAAAAACCTAAAACAGCTCCAAGAATAACCAATGCAAGGACAAGGGCTGACCAATTCTGAAAGGCATAGGCAAGTATGGCCATGAACATCAAGGCTATGGCGGTCATGCCACCGGCAAGCCCATCCAAACCATCAGAGAGATTCATTGCATTAATGATGCCCACCATACCAAAAACCGTAAAAAGAGCAGCAAAGGGACCAAGGGTTATTCCCCCGAGTCCCAGCAGGTTTCCCAAACTCTCCACCCTGCCGCCGCCGGCAAGAACAAAGGTGGTAACACCAATTATCTGTCCCAGAAATTTAATTTTTGGAGAGAGGGAATAGATATCATCAAGCAGACCGACAAAAACGATGATCCCTCCGGCCAAGAGAAAAGCATGGACAGGAGGAGTAATATTCACACTCAGGAATACACAGCTAAAAGAGGCGGCAGCGATACCAAGCCCACCCATGCGTGTGAGGGGCTCACTGTGCACCTTCCGGGCGTTTGGATGATCCAGAAGGCCAAGCTGCAGTGCTATTTTTTTTGACCAGGGGACAAAAATCATGGCACTGAGTAGACTTGCGTAAAAGACCAGCAAAAAGTAACTTATGTCTACCAAGGAAGTCTCAGTCATAAATACCTACGATTTTATTTCCCGGCCCATGAGCCTTCAAGACTTACAGACTGACAACGAAGAACTCCCGAAAATGTACTCGTAAACACTCAATCATAGAAAAGAAACTTTTTCTCTTCAACAACATAATCATCGGGCATATATGTGAGTATTTTTATTTTTGCCGTCTGATTACGACTCTCTTTCATCCATCTTTTCATGAAAGGCCCTGTAGGAGCGGCTTCAGCCGCGAAAAAAATGTTGCTCTGATTATGTCGACTCTTAGCGCGGCTGAAGCCGCTCCTACAACGACATAAATGGCGCTGTGCCCATAATTCTGGCTGAAATTCTATGGTATCCTGATTTTGCCATGACGCAGTAATCGGGCAAGGAAGCGAGTTTACGAAACTCCGAAAGGACAATTTTTCAAGGTTATCAAAAGACTATAGCCCCTCATACCCTTCAGGGTTCTGTTTCTGCCAGCGCCATAAATCGGCACACATCTCATCAATTCCCCGTTGTGCCTTCCAGCCCAATACCTCCTTCGCTAGGGCAGGATCGGCATAACAGCAGGCAATGTCGCCTGGTCGACGTGGTGCAATTTCATAAGGAATTTCTTGGCCCGATGCCTTGGCAAAGGTCTCAACCATCTCCAGGACACTGTATCCCCGACCTGTGCCGAGATTCACCGCCATCACCCCCTTCGCCTGCGCCAGGGCCTCAATGGCCCGCACATGCCCTAGGGCCAGGTCAACGACATGGATATAATCGCGCACGCCGGTGCCGTCCGGGGTAGAGTAATCGTTACCAAAAACCGCCAACCTCAGCCTACGGCCCACTGCGACCTGGGCAATATAAGGCATGAGGTTGTTGGGGATGCCGTTCGGGTCCTCCCCGATCAGACCGCTCGCATGGGCGCCAACCGGGTTGAAATAGCGCAGCAGGATCACCCGCCACTCCAGATCGGCAACATGAAGGTCCCGCAGGATCTCCTCGATTATCAACTTTGACCTTCCATAGGGATTGGTGGCCGAAAGGGAGAAATCCTCAGTGATCGGCACCTTGGCCTGCTCTCCGTATACCGTGGCCGACGAGCTGAAGACAATCCTTTTCACCCCATACTCCGCCATCACCTCACTGAGGGTCAGGGTACCGCCAATATTGTTCTGATAATAGAGGAGCGGTTCTGCCACCGACTCCCCAACAGCCTTGAGGCCGGCAAAATGAATCACTGCATCAAAGTCATGATTGGCAAACACCTTTCGAAGGGCAGCCCAGTCACGGATATCACAACGGTAAAACAGGGGCTGTCGTCCGCATATCCTCCCCACCCTGTCAAGGGCAACCTTACTGCTGTTGACAAGGCTGTCCACCACGACAACATCGTGTCCGGCCTGCAGCAACTCCAGACAGGTATGGGAGCCGATGTACCCAGCCCCGCCGGTAACAAGAATATTCATTGAATTCTCCGCATCCGAACTGGAAGAAGTTAAAAAAACTCTAGAGGTACAACACAACGAAAACCACTTTTTTCGACTCCCATGCATTGCAACTGTAACACCTTGATATCAAATCCAGCTTCCTAAGGCAACTACCGAAATCCACAGCCAGGAAGATGCGGTTGCGGAAAACAGACAGCAAGATCTTTAGCCGCATACTCTCTTACCGGGCCAGGCAAAAGCTTCCAATCGGTACGGCGTAGTTGTCCCCAAAGGGGACCACCTCTTCTCCCTGATAAAGCACGACTCCATGTTTGAGGCCGGTAATTCGCCTGCGCAGATCCTCAATATGAGCAAAATCTTTTCTGGTCACCGTGTGTGCCGCTTTGACCTCCAGGGCGACTAACTCGTCGCCACGCTGGATAATAAAGTCGATTTCACGACGATCCGCAGTTCGGTAGTGCCACAGGCTCATGGGACGAGCCGCGTAACGGATACCCTTGAGCAGTTCGGAGTAGACGTACGTTTCGATTACAGCACCGTAATATGGATTCTGCCTTAACTCATCGACCGAGTTAATGCCTAACAGGTGGCACAAGACGCCGCTGTCGGAAAAATAGATCTTGGGCGTACGCGTAAAGCGTTTGCCTATATTGGCACTATACGGCCGAAGTTGGCCGACCTGGTAGACCAGTTCCAGCAGGCTCAGGTAATTGGCGAGTGTTTTCTGCTCTATCCCGGCAGTGCGGGAGAGCTCAGCCTTGTTAAGCAGGGTCGCACTGCGGGGAGCAAGGATATTAACCAGATGGATAAAACGATCCACCTGCCTCAATTCTCCGATATCCCGCACATCTCGCTCGATATAGGTGCTGACATAGCTGCTGAACCAGAGATGACGCCCTCGAGCACTGTGGATTTTCTGCATCTCTGGATAGCCGCCCTGCAGGATACGTTCAAGCAATTCGTCCCCCATGACTCGGATTTCTTCACGGTGCAGCGCTGTAAACAGTAAGTCAACCGGATCAAAATCTGCATTGCCGGAGATTTCACAACAGGCAAGGGGCCACAGTTCAAGGATACCCATACGCCCGGCCAGCGTATCTGCGATCTGCTGATATCCGAGCAAATTGGCAGAGCCGGTCAACAGGAAGGTGCCGTTAATACGGTTTCGATCCACCTCTTCCTTGATTGCCGGAAGCAATTCCGGAACCTTCTGGATTTCGTCGATGACAACAGGCCGTGGCAGTTCTTGCACGAATCGGCGTGGATCGAGCTTTGCGCTATCCTAACGAGATATTTCATCCAGCGTAACATAAGCACGGTCGAGGTTCATTGCCAAGGTGAATTTGCCCACCTGGCGAACCCCAGTCAGGAGAACGACGGGAAAAACATCAAGGGCCTCATTGAGCGACTGCTGTTGAGTTCTGTTAATCATGGGGCCATGGTGCATGATTTCATGGAACCATGCAACCATTTTCACCTATAAAACTATCATGCATCTCCTTTTTTCCATGAGTTGCAGATACTGAATTCCTTAGGAAGGACGATGAAAGCAGAGTGTCCAGATAAAGAGTGCCCCTTAGTCGCTATAGATGTCCAAGGATTATGGCAAGTTCTCACTCAACCTTTTCAGCGAGTAAAGACCGTCCAGTCCAGAAACCGGCACGATCCTTTTTTCACAATAATCATCCTCGTTGCATAGTTTTTTCCAGCACCGCCGGACAAACTCCCTGCTCCCAATAATGCCGCTGTCAGAGAAATAACGCGTCCGGAAGCGAAAACGATCAACTGGGCCGGCGGCAAAGCCCTTCCGCGCCTCTCTCTCCACCTCATCGCCGGAAATAGCTTTGCCCTTTCCTGCCTTTAGCGATCCCTTTTCGTATACATACTGCCGATATTTGGCTAAACCGGGTACAACTCTATCGTTCGGGCCTTTTGACAGGCCAAAATTCAGAGACAGAAAGCCCCCAGCGTTCCCGGTTTGCAGATGGTAACCAAGAGAACACCAGCGATACTCCTCAGGCCGCTCGACAATACCGGCCCGAACCGGGTTCAGATCAACGTAGGCCAGGCAGTTGATCAGTGTTACGCCGTCCTCGACCAACACGCTTTTAAAACGGTCACTCCAAAAAAAACCTTTTCGCTTGTGGCGTTTATTATAGAAGCGGGACTTTCTGCCTGGACGCTTGTGGGAATATTTGACAAGGGCATTGCTTTTGAGTCTTGCAACGAAAAAGACTCTTGCTTCCATCAGGGCACGATACCAACCATAGTCGGTAAACCCTCTGTCAAAAACGACAAAGGAGCCCCGCGGAAGGTTTAATGTCTTGGCCCAGTGCACCTCATGCCCCTTGCCGCCTGTCATTGACAGAAATGAAGGAAGGTAACCATCGGCATCCAGACCGACATGGAGCTTGATTGCGCCTTTGGTCTTTCTGAATTTGGCCCATGGGAACAGGGAAAGACAGAGGTCGATGGTTGTTGCGTCAAGCAGGTAGAGCTTTCCCTGAAACTTGAATTTGTGCTTGGGGGCAAACTGCTGGCAGCGATGGAGCAACTTGAAGAACAAGGTCTCATACAGGGAGGCTGGCTGCTTCTCGTTGACCCTGGCCAAGGTTGCCCGGGTTGTTGGGCGCAATCCGAGATGATACAGCTTGTTTGCCTGGGCCTTGAGGTTCTCGGTCAGGTCACGCAGGCTTTTTTGGGAAGAAAGTTGTCCGATCATCATGGCAAGCATCTGGCTCCACCTGTTGTAACGACGGAACTTTTGGCCGACATGATGATTTTATGCCAAGGAATCAAATTTATGTCTCGGAAGAATTGCAGCAATTTGGTTAATGATCGTGTTATAATGTGCCATGGCTCGGAACTCCTTGTTTTGTAATGGTTTTTCGTCGAACGCATTATAACAACAATGGAGCCTCCGGGCCTCTTTTTATTGATCAACTATGAGACAGCAGTGATTGAATATGGCAAAAGAAAATTGGTTTGAGCATAACGCGAAAAAAGTACTCACGATCATAGTGGCTTTATTTGTCGTCATCTGCGATATATTTTCAGGAGCTTTTTTCCTGGAAAAAACAGAAGGCGTTAGAAACATTTACTATCATCACGACTTAAAGAAAAACTTCTCTGGCCAAGTTAAGTGGGGACACGACATACACCCTTTTTCCACAAATTCCTTTGGTTTCAAAGACAAAGAAAATCGAAAAATCCCTCTCCATCCCGACAAATTTCGATGCGTACTGATTGGCGACTCTTTTAGTGAGGGAGTCGGATATGATTTCCCAGACACCTTTGCAGGAATCACCGACCGAAAATCTAACGGCAAATTTGAATTCCTTAATGCCGCCGTCAAATCATACTCACCCAAGTTGTACTACTTGAAAATTAAACACTTACTTGAAGTTCAAGGATTAAAATTCGATCATCTTTTTGCTTTTATCGATATTTCAGACATCCAGGATGAAATTGTTTATGAGTCATTTATTCCGGCACCCCCCCACAGCCCCGCTTCTTTTCTGTATAATATTGACATCTATTTAAAATCTCATTCTTTTCTTTATAAAAAAATTATAAACAACAACGTCTTCCGCTTACTAGACAAGTTCATTGCAAGCCATCGAACAGAAGATGCGGAAGATGAGGCCTCTGTCCCCCTTATGCTTTCCATGAAGAGCTTTTTTGAAAACTATGCCAATGAACGCCCCAAATGGACGTCCGACATCGCCATTTATGAAAAATGGGGACAACGAGGCGTACAGCTTGCTCAGAGCCATATGGCTCGCCTAGTCAAGCTGTGCAACAAGCACCGCATAGGAGTAACCATCGCGGTGTACCCATGGCCTTTCCAGATTAAAAACAAAGAGTTGAACTCAAGACAAGTCGAACTTTGGAGAAAATTTGCAGACCAGGAAGGCGTTCACTTTTTGAACTATTTTCCTGGTTTTATAAATAGCAATTCCCCAGAAAAAATAATAAAAACTTTCTTTATCCCGGGAGACGTTCATTGGAATGAAAAAGGACATGAGTTCATTGCTGATTTATTATGGCGCCATTTAAGCAGTCTGAACATTCCCGGTGCTTGAATGGGTCAGTTTTCAGCTAAACACTTCAGGCGAAACAGTAGGAGGTCATGTATCTTGAAAACTAATGAGCAGACCGGCAACACCATGAATCAGGCTAAAGACACTGGGTTGGTCGCCGTGCTGATTCTCCTACTCATTGAATATTTTACCGGCAGCGCCAAACTGGGCATAGTGGCGATCGCCGTGCTTGTCCTCGTGATGACTCGTCCCTCTCTTTTTCGCCCGTTGTCTGTTGTGTGGTTTGGACTCTCAAAGATTATGGGGCAAATTGTGTCAAATCTTATCTTGACTATAATTTTTTATGTAATAGTCAGTCCTGTAGGTTTTTTTCGTCAGAAATTTGGCGCGGACGCCATGAAATTGCACTTTTGGAAAAACGGCAGCGAATCTGTTTTTACCGACCATAAAAAAATTTATGATCGTGATGACATTTCTAAACCTTATTAAGCCGAGAAGATAATAATGGATTTTTGGAAAGATTTATGGGGTTTTTTGCGGGAACGGAAAAAGTTTTGGCTTTTACCGATTATCTTGGTTTTGCTTTTGTTTGGCGGCTTGATAGTACTCACGAGCGGCACGGCTATAGCCCCATTCATTTACACGCTTTTTTAGAGGAGCGAGTCGCATGTCGCAGGCTATTCTTGGAATTTCTGCATTCTACCATGACAGCGCCGCCGCTTTGATCATTGGCGACGAAATCATTGCTGCTGCCCAGGAAGAGCGGTTCACCAGAAAAAAGCATGATGCGTCATTTCCATCAAACTCGATAGGGTTTGTTTTGGATGAGGCGGGCCTAAGACTTGCCGATCTTGATGCCGTTTCTTTCTATGACAAGCCGTACTTGAAGTTTGAACGACTGCTTGAAACATACCACTCTTTTGCCCCTTCGGGCCTACGAAGCTTTCTTTCAGCTATGCCGGTTTGGATAAAAGAAAAGCTCTTTATGCGCAAAATCCTCTGGGAAGAACTCGAAAAAATTGAGGGCGGGAAAATCACTAGGAAACCGGATTTATTCTTCCCCGAGCACCACCTATCACATGCTGCGAGTTGTTTTTTTCCGTCACCTTTTAAGGAGGCGGCAATTTTGACAATTGACGGTGTCGGAGAGTGGGACACAACAACAATTTGCCATGGCTCGGGAACCCAGATAACCAAATTAAAAGAACTGGCTTTCCCTCATTCTCTCGGCCTTCTATATTCATCTTTTACCTATTATTGCGGATTTAGGGTTAACAGCGGCGAGTATAAGCTCATGGGGCTGGCGCCCTATGGGAATCAACACGGCTCCCGGGTAAAAAAAATCCGTGACCTGATATACACGGAACTCATTGATGTCCGAGATGACGGCTCACTACTCCTCAATCTCGATTATTTTAACTACCCGACCGGACTCAAAATGTGCCATGACGACAAGTGGCGCCAATTGTTTGGCATTCCCAAACGTACTCCTGAAAGCGAGTTCAGCCAGGAATACATGGACATGGCCCTTGCAATTCAACAAGTTACCGAAGAAATAGTTCTACGACTGGCCCAAACATGTCGCAAATCCACCGAGAGCCGCAATTTAGTTATGGCCGGCGGCGTAGCCTTGAACTGCGTTGCAAACGGCAAGATATTACAATCGGACATATTTGATAATATCTGGATTCAACCAGCAGCTGGAGATGCTGGAGGGGCATTGGGGGCGGCATACGCTGCCCGTTATATCGGGACGGATCTTACCAGAACTAAAGAAAAAGTCGGCAAAGACAGAATGAATGGCTCTTACCTTGGCCCTGAATTCAGTGAACTTGATACCAAAAAACTGATTCGTAAATTTCAAGCTCCCTACCAATATTTCTCTGATTTTTCAGAACTTTGCGATGAGGTGTCAGGGGGGTTGGCGAACGAAGAAGTCGTTGGCTGGTTTCAGGGAAGGATGGAGTGGGGTCCCAGAGCCTTGGGAAATCGAAGTATAATTGGTGACCCGCGCAGTCCGAACATGCAGAAAAAACTCAATTTAAAAATTAAATACCGTGAAGGATTTCGACCTTTTGCACCTTCAGTCCTTGAAGAAGATTTAGAGAAATATTTTGATTTAATAACGCCTTCCCCATATATGCAAATTGTTGCTCCTGTCAAGTACAGACATCGCAAGTCCCTTCCCGAAGGATATGAAGAAATGGGAATGTACGAACGCCTCTATCATCACCGATCAGATGTACCTGCCATTACACATGTAGACTATTCTGCTCGAATTCAGTCAGTAAGCCGATCAAGTAATGAACGTTATTGGCAACTAATAACATCCTTTAAAGAAAGGACCAGCTGTGGCATGTTAGTAAACACAAGTTTCAATGTAAGAGGGGAACCAATTGTATGTACTCCAGAAGATGCCTATCAATGCTTCATGAAAACAGAAATGGACATCTTGGTTATTGGCAACTTTTTGTTCAGAAAAAAAGATCAGCCAAACTGGAAAATTGACTACAATCCCACTGGCAAATTTGACCTAGACTAAATAGGTACACATAATTGACAATATGTACAAAAAAAATCACTGGACACCAAAAATATGAACATACACAACTTAAATAATTCAACCCCAGTTACCACTTTTGGTTCCATTGATCAATACCCGCCCCCTTTTACGATAACCATCACGCCACGCCAAATAATCCATATATCTAACATTAGCAAACCAAATGAAGACCGTTTTATATATTGTTCAACATACCCATATTCATAAACAGGGTTACCCATCTCGGACGTTCCCTTATTGATATGCCCCAGACCGAGCATACCCCCACGTAGCAATGAACGGGTCACATTTCCTTGCGCCTTGTCACGCTCATAATGCAGAACAGACAGAGGGCGAGGACCGACGATGCTCATATCGCCCTTGAGTACGCCCCAGAACTGCGGCAGCTCGTCCAGATAAAATTTTTTTACGAAACTACCGACATACGTGCGACTTTCCGGCGTCCACTCGGCGGAAAAGGCGATCCAGTCGTGTCGCTTAGCCCCTTCCGGTTCGATAAACTTTACCTTGATCAAGCGAATCTTGTACTTTGGGATGATCTTGCCAGCGCTAACCGCATTGTAATAAAAAAACAGAGGCCCCGCGTTCTCCGGGATCAGCCAACCCTCGACCATATAGGCGACTTTCAGCAGTAACATAATCGGCGCGGTAATGGCCAGCATGACCAACGCGCAGACCTTGTCAAACAGCGTCTTGATAAAACGCGGTGGCAAAGCCTCCTTCAATTCAAAAATATGCTTGTATTTCTGCTTGATTTCCTCGGTGGGCGGCTTGTAAGGAAAGGCTTCCTTGGGTTCTACGAAGGCGTTCATCTTGTTTAATCCGATAATTGGTTGTCTATTCCCACTCTTGCGGGCAACAAGAGCGCCAATCAGAAAAGGCTTCCTCAAGTGTGTAGCGGTACCCATAGCCATTTTCGACCAAGTAGTTCGGCAAGATGTTGTTAGAACGAACCAGCTTACGAATGCGTACCGGACTAAAGGGGTGCTTGATGCCAAGCGGTCGGGCAATTACCTCGATCATGTAAGCTATGAACAGGAGCACCCGGTATGGCACACTGGGTACAAAACGCCGAACGTCAGCCACCTTGCAAACCGTATTCACATAGTCTTGAATCGAGGGACCAGGATTCATGGTCATGTTGAACAGGGTCACATGCTCCCCACTGGTCTGCTGTCGTTGCAGCACCCACCATATCGCATGGCACAGTTCCTTGACATACACTCCGGCCTTGCGGGTGTTCTGATTGCCTATGTAAAAGAAGTAGCGATGCAATACGGCCTTGATTAAGCGCGAGACATTGCCTCCTTCACTTGGTCCAAAAACCACACCGGGTCGGACAATCACCAGGCGGCGGTGCTCATCATCCCGTGCCTGCCAGATCTGGTGAATCTTTTCGGCGACGAGCTTGGAGCCGCCATACGCAGTAACAGGCGAAGACAAGGATCGCTCATTTTTCTCTGCCTCGCTGGGCCCATAAGGCGAGATCGAGCTGGTGAATATGATGTGATTGCAACCTATCTTTTCTGCCCATGCGCAAACATTCACGGCACCGAGCTGATTGGTCTGATAGTACTCCCAATCCTCGTGCCCTGGTTCACGGTGTATCGCAGCGAAATTTGCGATAAGCGTTACCTTCTCGGATGGCGCAAACCAATCCAATGACTGTCGCACATCCCCCGTCACAAAAACAATGCGTGAATCTTGGACGACATGCTTCTTGCGAAATTCGCTAAACTTGACCTCTACGGGTTCAATATCAACTAGATAGACCTTGTTTGCGAGGCCATTTTCCAAGATGTACTGACCAAAAAAGACACCAATAAATCCGGTGCCACCAAATATGACTGCACTATTCATTTCTGCCCTGACAAAATGAGATCACAATACGTTTTTCAATGTGATCGTTTGATTTTAAGTGCTGATTCGTCCAAATAATAATTAATATAGTACTTCGGTCATCTCGAAACCGCTACTCCAAAAAGCACTCCACAAAGAGTCTATAGGTTTAGAAAAGTGAAAACCACGAAATTATAGATTGTCGAGGTGCCTTTGGATCTATCCACGGATCTGTCCAGCAATGACAACGAAGCTCAGGAGCATTTCTTGATGACCGTAGGTGGACGATGTCACCTTTAGCAAAAGTCAGGCGCAAATAATCGGTGGTGTCGCCCTGCAATGCCGCTACTTTCCGGGAGGATTATCGGAGCAAGTCGACTATAAATTTAGGCAACAGTACGGGTCTGTAGATGGCCACCTTTCTCTTAATGACTGCATTAATGCCATACAAAAAGAAGAGCATCATGCGCGTCGGCAATGTCTTTCCTGAAAAAGCTTTCAATATTTTCCAATGCCAGCCCGCCGATCTAAAAAAATTGCTGGATACAGAGTCGGTTACCCTGTTTATGTGGACGAGTGGCTTGTGTAAACATGGCACTACCATATCGTTATCTAAGACCGACAGCCACAACGCATAATCCTCATGCCCACACTTTGGAAATTCGAAATGGGGGAAATGTGATCTGTTAACGAGGACCGCTGGAGGATGCAATAAATTAGTCTGTAACAAGTCGCACCGCCGAACACTTTCTGGAAGCATCGCCCGTGTCTGTTCCCCATTATTTTTATATGTGACTTCACATACGACAACGCTGAAATCCTTTTCAACCATAAGACTGGACATCTGTCGGAGATAATCTGGATCCCACGTATCATCTGCATCCAGAAATGCTATGTATTTACTGTTGGCAACCAACAATCCCAAATTCCGTGCGTTCGCTGGACCGCTGCCAGCAGCCAACGTCGAAACAAATGTAGTTCTTGAGATAAGACCGTGTGATTCGAATTGACTATATACATCATCAAATTCGATGCCACCGCCATCGTCAACCAGAATCACCTCGAAGTCGGTATACACCTGCTGCGCAAGTGCACCAGCAAGCTGAACGGCAAAACGGCCTGCCTTAAAGTAGGGCACTATTATTGATATTTGCATACTGAGTTAGGCGCCAGATTCAACGTATGAATAGGACGTTTATGTATTTTACCAATTTGAACGTGCTTTGGAGGGATCTTTTTTCGTGCAAAGAGATAGACAATCATAAGCGGCATACCCCACCAGAAGTAGCGTGGCTGTAGATATGGCACCATCAACTGAACTGACAACAGGCATAATAGATACAGAGACCAATCAGATTGGGATGCGAAATATCGTTTTAGGTCACCGTTGATAAATGTTTTGAGGAAAAACGCTAGCGACACTATGGCAAGCACAAAGGACGTAACGGGAGCAAGAGCACCACCAATCTCCGTGCTCGAAATAATTCTATTTGGATAGCCACCTGCAAGCAGGTTTGCAAACAACCTTATAGGTGCAACTACCAGATAGCCAAAGGGAAATGCGAGAATTCTGTCAAGTGTCTCAAAGAACGCTGCTGTTCGAATTTCATTTACCTGGTTCTCAACAAAATTATGTATGGTAAGACCGGGATGCAAATGAATTGCAAATGGTACGAGACAGCAGAGGGCCAGAATTAATGCAGTTTTCCTACACCTTAAGCGGTAAACAGCGAGAAACATCAAGAAGGCCGCAAGTATCTGAATCTTGAATAGGCCACCTAAAAAAGCAAAGAATAGCGCCATTCTGACATTTCCGAAGTATAGCGACTTCAAGATGAGAATCGCAAATGCCGCCATAAGCATTTCCTTGTTCGGAGCAAGCGACCAGCTCAATAGGTACGGCCACGATATAACAACAAGCATCGCAACCTTAAAATTGGCCTTGAATCCCGGAAACATCGAGAACGTCGCATTCAACATATAAAAGAAAGCAAATGAATTGAGGATCAAAAAACCAAAGTTTCCAAGCCCTATCTCACCGAACACGTGTGCCATAAAAGGCAGGGTGAGCCAATTTAATCCACCAAAAACGATCATTTTTAAGCTCAAACCAGAAAACTCCACCGAGTTTGCGGTCCTTAGGTAATTTAGAGAATCAAAGGAGATGAGCCCAAGCTCCGACATTGATTGAACGTCACTCAAATCTAAACGCAAATATAAGAAGAAGCCGCAACAAAACAGAATCGCTGCTACAAACATGCTTATCAGCAGACTCTTTTTAATAACAAACATGCGGCCCTCGTTGCTTCAAGTGTGGTCAGTTCAGGATAATTGATATAAGTAATTCCACATCGACTTTTTTGCTGTCAGGTTCAGCACAGAAAATACTCGAAAGATCATGAGGTCCTCGAAGTTGAAAATGTGACGTATAGCGTTACCTTTTAAAAACAAAGATTTGCGTGCATTGTGAAGCAAAAAAATTTTCAGATTCCCTTTTAACACACCTTCAACATCTTTTCCATCCTGTATGGCTTTCAGAAAGTAGTCGAGGACCACTTGGATTTTTTCTTCATGGAGATTGCCAGAACGATCATGAAAGGAAATCAGAACATCTGCAGGGATGGAACAGGAGCATGTTTGACGGTAAGAGTCGGCTATCTCAAGACGCAGCCTATCTTGCAATGACCTTGATTTGGAAGTTGTTTGACCGAGAGACTTCCTGTATTTCAGCACAACATCATGAACGTTCCCCATTCTGTAACCGTTTTTTGCGAGCCGCGTCCACAGTTCATAGTCTTCTATTTTTTCCCAACGGGAATCATAAATATTCTTTTTCAGAATATCCCTTTTTACGAAGACGGTCGGATGTGCAAAAGCGGTATTGAAGAGTAGCTGAGTATTTATCGCACCCTGAGAGCGTGGATACGTTTTTTGTGATGTCCTGCACGCGCCAAAAGTTCGAATTGCCCCCCCACACATGTCCAGGTTATTATCGACTGCATATTTCATTTGAATTGCCAGCCGATCACTAAGGCTAATGTCGTCCGCGTCCATTCTGGCAATCCATTTCCCTCTGGCCAAATCGACGCCTTCATTCAGTGAGTAAACCAGACCGCGATTCTCTCTAGTAACAACTCGAACTCTGCTGTCGACGCGCTCAAAATTTCTTAACGTATCAATTGTGGCATCAGTGGAGCCGTCATTTATGGCCAGCAATTCAAAATCCGTAAACGACTGATCCAGAACGGATTGAATTGCTTTTCTCAAATGCGGATCACCGTTAAAGACGGGCAAGAGCACCGTTATTGCGGGTCCTTTTTTTTTCATTTATGTATGGTTATCCATGAAGGTGGTATCAAACCTTCTGATGATAATTGTTGGTCATCAAACCACGGAGCTGGCGCGATAACTATTTTATCCAAATTGGCGGCAAGCCACGCCCCCCACCAGCTGAATGAGCTGTTCGCAATAATATGGTTAGCACATTGGGACATCAGGAAGATATCAACCTCCGGCGAATCCTGGTTCCCTACCACAAAGGTCGCATCTGAACCAACATCCAGATTCCCGCGCGCCCAATCTACATCGTCTGAAAACACAAAAAAATGAGGAGTTGCCACCTTGCTCTTTATTATTGAAATGGCGTTTCTATAATATTCAACGGAGCAGACTCCATGCACTTTTTGCGCCTGCTTGTCGCTCACGTAATCACCACGCCTGACGTGGACCGCTATGCTGCCAGGATCCCGCGCACGCTCCAAAAATAGTGAATTGGCAAGCGAAAACGAATCTTTCGGAACAAACTCCGACCGTAATCTGTCAGTTATGCTGTTAAAATATCTTTCGGACTGAAAGTAGCCTTCTACCAAGATGTTGTCCCCAAGTCCAAGCCATTGCGGGTCGTACTTAAGTGACCTTTCAGCATACCAGCGTGTAGAAATGCCAAGTTGTCGCGCGATCCTGCAAGGATAGCGTAGCCAATTTGGCCAATGTTTCAGCTCTTGCGGTGTCGCTATACGCGCAGAAATGGCAAAGCGATCAAGCCCAAATATTCTCAGCTTGTAGTGCGCGAAACCTCTTGTATCCAGAAGCAGCTTGACGCCCTTGTGAGTAGCCAGGGCCAATCCGAATGCATACTGGAACATCTGATTTCCCAAGCCCCCAGTCAACCTTACAACAATCACACCTCAGTCCCTATGTTGTAATTAATACGCTCATACCCCTCCTGCACCAGAATGAATTGCAAATACAGCTAGTGCAGAATATCCACGGACCCGTTAAAAAAAGATTATTAGTTTGTTTCATAGAAATAGGCAGAACTTGTTTGTGCTGTGCGCAATTGTTAATTACGTGTTGAGTGCCAGTACATCGATAACACTCAATGCATTTATCGTAGTTTGTAATCAAATTCTTCGACCTGGATTTTGTCCAGGAAGAGTTTCAGTTTTTGTTCTTTGACATCGATAGTAGCAACAACGTATTCGAGCATGGCCTCGGGTGAAACCGGAAAGCGTTCTCCAAAAATGTCCAATTTCAGATCGCTACGAATAAGCCGTACAACGTGATACTTGCCCATTTCCGGTTTATCTAATCGATGTTTGGGCGGCTCGTCTTCCACCGGAAACCTCAGTTTGGCACTTGATGCTGAAAGAGCCTTCAGCGGCGTATCCCTTTTGAGTTTGCTGTAACGATACCTGCTGTTGTGGCACTGCTCAATGGCAGGCGGTATGAAATTAATGTATCTTTCTGAAGGTATATATGCCACACCCGTAGATCACTTCAGGCGCATTTGTCACAAGATTGACGTCTTGATGTAGATCCCCCGCATCATCCACGTAGTCAAAACGCAACAACTTAAGACAATCGCGATCTCTAGCCCAGGAAAAGATGTCCTTCGGATGAAAAACCCGATGGGCATTGAAATGCACTTCATTTGATCGTCCAATAGGAAAGCTGATGTAGAGCATACCTTCTGGCTTCAACATTCGAATAATGTTGTTAAAACCCTTTATATGGCCATGTGGATCAATGGGATCTCCGTATCTGCCGAGCCCAAAATGTTCGATGGCGTGTAAGCATGAGATTGAGTCCGTTATATCGACCTGTGTACTACCTTCTAGCATCAAATCTGCCTTGATGAACGAGATATTTTGATGCCCCGTACTATCCAAATCGCGCACGTCCGTAACATCTATTTTTCTGAAAGATGCTACGTGGGCGACGAATCCATCGATACGTGACCCAATATCAACGTGTCGAACCGGATTTAGAGCTGGCCCCAATTGATTGAACAGTCCTCTCCGGTTTTATAAGTGGATTCTGC
>CAYLQA010000014.1:0-60496 GCA_964385695.1 uncultured Desulfobulbia bacterium
TCTGTTTAGATATTTATGCATATTTTCTTTTTTCTTTGTTGTATTGCTTTTTGCTAAAAAACATCGATTAGCCCTCCATCCCATCACCTGGCTCATCTGTTTGGTCGGCATACTTATGTCCTATACTGGCATTAACGTTAAGCCAGAAATTGTCTCGTTTGTGCTGATTACATTAATGGCCTGGAACTGGTGGCATATAAGGTCAAACATAGGCAACGAAAAGGATTGGTGGCATTGCTACTTCTTCCCCATGATTATGCTCATCTGGGTAAACAGTCATGGTGGTTTTATCTTCGGGTTGTTATTTTTAACATGCGCAGCTATTGGCGAACTACTCAATACCGTATTTTTACCCCGACAATCTCTACCTAGGAAAACTCGTCTCCACCTGCAAATTGCCACGATAGGATCTTTTTTTTCAGTATTACTGAATCCTTATGGCTGGCGATACCTCAAGCAAACATTTTTTTTTATTGTGCCAACAAAAGAAAACATCGATTTTATCAGCACGATAGCCGCTTATGCTGCTCCTTTTAATTACTCCGGCGTGTCGGTCGGTTTTGCAACCCTTGCCAACTTGGCCCTCGCAATATTGCTTTTGCTTTTTATTGCGAACTTCAAAACAAAAAAAGCTGAATGGTCGACGCTGTTGGCAAATATCGTTTTTGCTTTTCTCTATACAAGGTACCTTCGCACTACCTTTTTTTGGGCACCCGTTTTTTCTTTTAGTGCACTACACCTCTTATCCCATCGCCCTCCTTTTTTCTTCCCTCTCAAAAAAAACATGATGGTGGCGCAAGGTATAATAATTTCAGCTTTTTGCTTTTTTCTCAGCTTTTTCAGTATCTATGATTCAAAATACAAACCTGAACGTTATCAATGGCTTGGTTTTGGGATAAGTGAAGGAAACCCTGTCAATGAAGCTAAGTTTATCAAAAATAACTTGTCTCAATATCGGATTGGCAACACCTATGATCAGGGGGCCTTTCTTCTTTGGACTCTTTGGCCGGGCAACAAAATAATGATAGACTCTCGCCATTTCCCCTATAGGAACTGGGCAAATGAGTATTTCAATTTTCAATCAGGCAAGAATGTCCAACAGTTTGTTGAGCAATATCAGTCTGATGTCTGGTGTGTGGGGCTTGTATTTACAAAGGCTTGGAAATGGTTTGTAAAATCTCCAGATTGGAACCTTGCATATTATGACAAAAACGCTGCTGTTTTTGTGAAAAATGGCATCTCAGCTTCTGGAAAAATTATTAGCGGGCACGGGTTGGAATCAATAAAAACCCCTTTTTTAGCTTTAAAAGCTTTCACTTTTTCCATAGCAATAAAGGATTGGGAAGGAACGGAAAAAATCATTAGAGGAATGGAGCGGAACGTTAATACTTCACGTCGTGAAGATATGGTTGTAAGCACAAAAAAATATTATGAAGCAACGCTTGTATACCAACGTTTTGAATACGACAAGGTTATCAAGCTCCTGCAGGAAATCAACCCTGGAATTATTAAAAATGACTCCATGCATGTAATTTCTTTACTTCATGTGGCAGAACAAGCATGGAGTGATGGTCTTGATCTCAAAGCATTGACGTTGTTGAACAAATCATTAAAAATTTTTCCAGTAAACCCCTATGCGGAATATAACCTTGGCGTGATGAAGTGGTATTATGATCAAGCTGAAAACGTAAAGACTGGGGATGACAGAATAGGCAAAGACACTTCCACGTGGCGCAAACACCTTGTGTCTTTTTTGAATAACTCTCACCTAGTAAAGGATAGTGCTAAATACAAAAAAATCGCTAATTTAATAATTAAAGGCAACTATCACCAACGACCGGACTTTATTCATCCACCTGAACCGACTCCTTATGTCTCAAGAATACAAAAGAAATGACTTCTCATAATAAGCAAGAATGGTACTTGAACTGGGCTGCTGCTTTTTTGCTGGTTATTAGCATGGTTGCCCTAGCTTTTCGTTACGCCTTACCCATCCGAGATAGCGACATCTGGTGGCATATGCTGTACGGTAAATATTTTATAGAAAATCAAACTCTTATTGCCGACCACACCATCTTTTCCTGGAGCCCCTCCTCAAATGACATAATTTACTGTACGTGGTTACCGGATATATTCTTTTATCTGCTCCATAAAGCAGCTGGTCTGCCGGGCTTGTTCACTTTCAGATATTTTTGCATGTCACTGCTTATTCTTTCATGCTTTTTCTATTCCCGTAAATTAAAGATTGCCTCCCATCCGTTTGTCTGGATCATCTGCCTGACAGCCTTGCTGATGTCCTACACTGCTGCTTTTATTAAACCGGAAATCGTGTCATTTTCCTTGATGACTCTTGCTGTGTGGAACTGGTGGCATATTCGATCAGGTGGGGAGAAAGCATGGCGTCACTGCTACCTGTTTCCTGTCATTATGCTCGTCTGGGTCAACAGCCACGGCGGTTTCATTTTTGGCACTGTCTTTTTGATTCTTATCGGATTTGGAGAAATTCTCAACACCTGGTTTAGTCATGCTAACTGCCTTTCAAAACAAGTCAGAAAACATTTGTCCCTCTCCCTGCTTGCGGCTGTGGTCGCCCTGTTTTTGACCCCTTACGGGTACCGCTACCCTTACCAAATTCTTCATGATATTCTGCCAACCCAGGCAAATGTGGAATATAACCAAAAAATTGCTGCCTATATTGCGCCATTTACAGAAGTTTCCTCCTTTCACAGCTTCACCCTTTACGCAAATCTAGCTATTGTTATACTCATTCTTCTATATGCCCTTAACTTCAAAAAAAGAAACATTGAGTGGTCTTCGCTCTTAACCAACTTAGCTTTTGCATTTCTATATACACGCTTTTTTCGTACCACTTTCTTCTGGGCACCTGTATTCATGTTTTCCAGCATTTATTTGTTGTCAAAAAGCCCGAGTTGTCTATACGAAAAATTTCACCCATATGTTAAACAGCACGCAATGCCCATCCTAACAATTGTTTTAGGAGCTTGGATAGCAGGAAGTGCTATTTACCAATCGGCTACTACTCCCGAACCATACCAGTGGATGGGATTTGGAATTAGTGAAGCTAACCCTGTAGAAGAAGGCCGATATATAAAAAGGTATTTCCCAAAAAGCCGAATAGGAAACACTTATGACCAGGGAGCTTACCTGCTTTGGCTACTATGGCCTGAGAATCGAGTTTTTTTTGATTCTCGTCATTTTCCTTACAAAAAATGGAGTGATGATTTTTTCTCGTTCGAACATGGGAAAAACGTTCTGGAATTCACTGAGAAATATCCTGCCGACCTCTGGTGTATAAGCATAAGAAACTTACCCGGCTGTATGGCTTTATATTACTCTGGAAACTGGAAACTCATTTATTACGGGAAAAATGCTGCCATATTTGCCCGAAAGAAACTACTCGTACCTCGCAATGCTGAAACCGTTAGTACGGATATTACCAATATTAAAAATCTATCAAGTGCTGTTCATTTACTCGCTTTTCTCTGTGCTATCAAAGACTGGACAACCGCTGAAAACGTCCTTAAGGCAATGGAAAAGAAATTTAAGCATGGTGTTCCGAAAGAGAAGGCCAACAAAGCCCTCTCTTTTTATGAGGGAGTACAATCCTATAATAACCGTGATTATTTAACGGCATACAATAAATTCATATTTGCCCACCCTGACCCATTCAATTCAAAGAGCTATTTAATTAATTGCCTCTTGTTTCTCTCCCAAAAATCCTGGCAACAAGGAGACTCTCAAAAGGCCTTGGCCTTGAACATTCAAGCATGGAACTTATATGGGCAAAATATCTATTCAGCCTATAATGCAGGTGTGATTAAATGGCATGAAAAAACAAAAAGCCAAACCCATAATTTCCTCTCAGAAACCAGCAGTCCTCCAGAGTGGAGACATTACCTCCACTTTTTTTTAAAACATGTTCCACATTCACCTCAATTTGAAAATTCAATTAGAGTCGCACGAGAAATTCTCGCGGGCAGTTTTGCCATAAAAGGCAAGCCAAGGCTTATCTTTCCCCAAGAACCCAAGGCACCCCCCGATGTTTCTTCTTAGCATGCAAATGGCGGCTGACAAAATTTGGCACCTATTTGACCAAAGTGTAGTTCTCCTCTATCGTTATTAGCATGACCTCACTCTCAACGACTTGAACCACCCAAGACAACGACAAGATAACGACCTGTAATAACTACAAAAAAATAAAAGCCCACCCATCACACCCAAAAAGCGAATCACCTGGCACGAAATTCGCAAAACATGCAAGTGACAATTTGTTTAAAGGCATCACTCCCATTATTCAATTTAGTTTAGATGGAGGACAAGGTATGGTTTTGAAAAAAAGAAATGAAAAAGGTTTTACCCTGGTTGAGTTGATGATCGTTGTCGCGATCATCGGTATTCTGGCAGCAATTGCCATCCCACAGTTTGCTGCTTACCGAACACGGTCGTTTAACGCAAATGCCAAGGCGCTGAATAAGATGACTGTAAATGCTGAGGCAGACCTTAATGCTGAGCTTGGAACCTACGGGCAAACAGAAGTCGCTGTGGGCAACTTGTCCGATAATCCTGGCGCTGCCGCAGGCGCAGGTGCGATAATGGATTCTACCACTGTCACCGGCTTTGCTGTTGCAGCTACGGCAACTGCCACAGGTGGCCGCCTTGTTGGCAATAACCCAACCACAACTAAAGTTTTTGCCGTACCCCTTGGCATTGGTGCCAACATGCTTTTATTTGCTAATATGCCTGCTAATGGTACCGCTTTCACTGTACAGGCTAAAGCTCGTGGCGGGGATACTGTTTATGGCACAGATTCGGATACTCCCAACACCCTATTTAGTGTCAGTAACCCACTCTGGGCCGGAAACACTACACCTACCTCAATGCTAGCGACCTCACCAGGGGCAGCTGCTCTCGGGGCTAACGAATTTGACGCTGATAATAACCCAGCCACTGCCGATGTTGCTGGTGGTGGTGCGCCGTCCACAAACTGGGCACTGGTGCAATAAGTAAGTTAATTTTACGTTCATAAAAGAAAAAGCCCTTTTCAAGCTAAAGCGTTGAAAAGGGCTTTTTCTTTTTATATTGTAAAACAATAGTCATGAAAGCTGCTATTCAAATAAAAAAGATCAACAAATCCTTTAAGGATGGGAAAAAAAGACAACTAGTCTTACGTGACCTTTCCTTGGATATTTTTACAGGTGAAGCATTTGGCTTTCTCGGTCCAAATGGTGCAGGCAAAAGCACAACCATAAAGCTACTTCTTCGATTTATCAGGCCGGACAGTGGCACAATGCGCATTCAAGGCAAGACTGTCGGTAAAGAAGAATTCCGGAACCATATCGGCTATCTTTCGGAATTCCCCTGTTTCTACGAACACCTCACGGCCGAGGAAACCCTGCTTCTTTCCGGCCGGCTCAGCGGTATGAAGCCAAAAGATCTGGAAAAACGAATTCCTGCCCTGCTCACACGTCTGAACCTCAGTGAGTCGAGCAGTCGCAGGGTTGGCGGCTTCTCCAAGGGAATGAAGCAGCGGCTCGGCATGGCCAATGCCCTGATCCATGATCCGCAAGTCCTTATCTTTGACGAACCCATGAGCGGTCTGGATCCACTTGGCCGCCACCTGATGAAAAATATGATCCTGGAACTCAAGGAGGCAGGCAAAACCATCTTCTTCAGTTCCCACATCTTGCGCGACATCGAGACACTCTGCGACCGCATCGGCGTGATCCACAAAGGCCGTCTCCTCTATAACGGTGACTTGACAGATTTCCTTCCCCCCGGCACTGATCTGGAAGAACGCTTTATTGCCATCATAAAGGAGGCAGACCATGCAGACTATAGCTAATCTCCTCCACCTCGCCATGTTCACCTTTGTCGAGGGCATCCGTCACCGGGCTCTCTGGGCCATTGTTGTTATGGCCATGCTCCTCACAATGGCCAACGTCTTCGTGGCCCAGCTCTTTTCCTTTGATCTCGGCAAGGTCGCCGTGGAATTCGGCCTTTCCAGCGTGGCCTTCTGCGGCTTGCTCCTGGTCTTTTTTCTGGCCATGAAGATCCTGGCCGACGATCTGGAACGGAGCCGCATCCACATGCTGCTTTCCCGCCCGGTGGCCGGATGGCAATATATAACCGGCAAGTTCCTTGGCTTAGCCCTTGTCCTCCTCCTGGCCAGCGCCATCCTCGGCCTAGGTGCGGCCTGCTCCCAACAGTACTTCCTCTGGCATTACGCGGCCTATGTGCCTGCTGGGTTCTCTTGGCTTACCTATCTCATGGCCCTTGCTAGCCAGTGGATGAGTTTGGTAGTGGTCTTGGCCATAACTTTTCTCTGCTTCAGCTTCGCTAAGCAGCCCTTTGTAGCCCTACTTCTAGGGGTTTCCTCCTACCTAGTCGGCCAGAACATGGAGCTTCTCCGCCGAGTGGTGGTGGAGAACCCCCAGGCCGGAGCCCTGGCTGGCCAGGAGAAATTGGTGGTCGCCCTTTCCTGGCTTTTCCCCAACCTCTCTCTCTTCGACAAAAAGGCGGTTGCGGCTTACGGCTTAGCCTTCAGCGGCCAGGAGTTCTTTCTTCTCTTTGCCTACTGCCTCTCCTACTCGGCACTGATACTCTTCTTCTCCACCCTGCTCTTCAACCGCAAGGAGCTCGGCTGATGGCCCGCCTGATGCTCAACTTCGCCCTCTTTGGCACTTTTCTTGTTTTCTACGGCGTGAGCTACAGCACCTTGCAAACCTACCAGGCATCGATGCCTCGCGGCAAAAACCAAGCCAGCCTCTGGCTTCTTCCACCAAATGCCCTCAAGGCCATTGCCGGTGAATTCAAGGGACTTATCGCCGACCTCATCGTTTTGGAGGCAGGCGCGCAACTGGGAACAGAGTTAAAACGCACGCATGATGGTAAATATACCGTCGTAAAAAAGGAGCGGGACTGGCCCACCATTCACAAACTCTTTACAAACAGCCAGGCGCTCGACCCTTCTTTTCAACAGACATATCTGCTGGCGCAAGGCTGGCTGCCCTGGGATGCAAACATGGTTGAAGAAACCCATTCCATTTTGAGGACCGCGTCAAAAAATCGGCCATGGGATTGGCGCCCTTTGCACCTTATTGGCTTTAACACCTATTATTTCCTCAATAACCCCGGAAAAGCGGGAAAAATATTTATCGAAGCTAGCAAGACGCCAAACGCGCCTCCGTTTCTCGCCATTCTCGGGGCTCGCCTGGCCCAAAAGGGAGGGGAAACCAAGGCGGCCATTGTACTCATGAAATCCATGCTCAAAGACAAAACACCAAGTGATCCTGGGTACGATGACATCATGGACCGGCTCTATGCCTTAGAGGGTACTTACCTTCTTGAGGAGGCTGTGGAAAAATACAGAGCAACCTATAATATTACTCCCCAATCTTTTGATGATCTTCTTGCATCCGGCATCCTGAATCGACTTCCGCCCAACCCATACAGTCTTCCATACTGCATAGACGAAACGGGAACCATTTTTTTTGACAACCCCAATTGTCGTAAAGTCAAATAAATAATAGCATTCAGGCATTCTCTATTTGATTTCCTTTCCCTCCCAGCCTTGGTATAGTTCCAAAATCCATGAAGCATCAGGCCCAAACAACAAAGTGACAAAATCTGTCACTTTTAACAACAGAACTCATCACTGTGCCTAACCACCTAAAAATTAAAGACATCCGCGACGGTATTCAACTACAGGCCCCATTCCTGGTCAAATCCATGAGCATGGGCGAAACTAAGGCGGGCAAGCCGTACCTCATGCTCACTTTGATGGATGCCACGGGTGAGATTGGTGCGCGGGTGTGGGAGAATGCCGAGCGACTGGCGCAAGAGTGTCCGTGTGGAGCTGTTGTGGGGGTGTCAGGGCAAGCCCAGGCATATAAGGGTGTTGTCCAACTTCGCATTGACAACTTGAAGCGGGTGGATGAGAGCGAGGTGGATTTTTCTCAGTTTGTGCCGAGTACCACTGGCGATGTAAAGCTCATGGCCAAGGAGGTCATGAAGATCGCCGGGAGTCTGGAGAATCCCTTCTTAAAAGAGCTGCTTCTCTCGATCTTTGGTCAACGCTCTCTCATGGCCGATTTCCAAAAGGCCCCGGCTGCCAAGGCCATGCACCATGCCTATATTGGTGGGTTACTTGAGCATACCCTTGCAGTGGCCCGCCTGGCCGAACAGGCGTGCTCCCTCTACCCCAGTCTGGACCGTTCCCTGCTTCTGGCCGGGGCCTTATTGCATGATATCGGAAAGCTCACTGAGTTTGACTTTGCCTCCTTTCCCTTTGACTACTCGGACAAGGGGCGCTTGGTGGGGCATATGGTCTTGGGAATCGAAATGATCCAGGAAAAAATCGATGCCATCTCCGGTTTCCCGGAGGAGCTGGCCACCCAGCTCAAGCATCTCATTTTGAGTCATCATGGCCGGCATGAGTTTGGTTCCCCAGCGCTGCCCATGATGGCCGAGGCCTTTGTTCTCAACTTTATTGACGATTTGGATGCCAAGATGAACTATATGGACCGGCTTTCACAAAAGGTTGACGGTGAAGGTTACCAGTGGAGTGAGTACCAACGCAATCTGGAGCGTTTTCTCTTTGTCAAAGGCCACTCGGCCGATGACAATGATCCTGTGGAACAGGAACAAAATGACGGGGTTGATCCCCGCCAGCAGAACCTCTTCGGCTTTTAGCCCCGCGACCTGAGGCGTCGGCAGCCAACAGCACAGAAAACCTGGAGCAGATCATGGTCTTTACGCTGCCCAATATCATCAGCATGCTCCGGATCCTGCTCAGCCCCCTGCTCCTGCTTCTTGCCTGGCAGGACAAGGCAACGCTCTTCCTCTTTCTCTTTTTCATCGCCCTGCTGAGCGACGCCCTGGACGGCTATCTTGCCAGGCGGCTGCAGCAAACCTCGGAACTGGGCAGCAGGCTGGACAGCTACGGCGACCTTGCCCTCTTCCTGCCCTTGCCCCTTGAGGCTTGGTGGCTCTGGCCTGATCTGGTCCTGCGGGAGTTACCCTTCATCGGCGCGGCAATTGCAGGGCTCCTTGTGCCGTTGCTCATTGGCTGGTTGAAATTCAGGCGGTTGACAAGCTATCATACCTATGGGGCAAAGATTGCCGCGGTGCTGCTGGCTCTCGCCATCCCTCTGCTTCTGCTGGGAGGCGCGGCCTGGCCCTTTCGCGCGGCCGTGCTTGTCTTTCTGTTGGCCGAGATCGAAGAGGTGCTGATCACCCTGCGCCTGGCCCGCTACCGGAGTAATGTCCCCTCCCTGCGGCATCTTCCGAGCCCCGGCAAAGAATAACCTCTGGCCCCCAAAACGACGGGATCATGAGCGAACAAAACAGTGTCCCATCCCGCAAAACTATTTTTGCCTGGTGCCTTTATGACTGGGGCAACTCCGCCTTCACAACCCTGGTGGTGACCTTTGTCTACGGCACCTATTTTACCAAAGAGATTGCGCCGAACATCACCCGGGGCACCTTCCTCTGGTCGCAGGCCATCGGCCTGAGCGCCATTATTATCGCTCTGCTCGCACCGCTGCTGGGGGGTATGGCCGACAGAAGCAACAGCAAAAAACCTTTCCTGATCATCGCCACCCTGATCTGCATTCTGGCCACCGCAGGCCTGACCTTTGTTGCGCCGGGCTCGGCCCATGCGCCGTTTTGGTCCCTGTTCATCTTCGTTATTGCCAATGTGGCCTATGAGCTGGGCATTGTCTTCTACAATGCCTTTCTGCCGGATCTGGCCGACAAGGAGAACATTGGCCGCATCTCCGGCTATGGCTGGGGGCTGGGCTATGCCGGGGGAATCTTCTCCCTGCTCCTTGCCTTTGGCCTGCTGGTCCAAGATAACGCCCTGCTGCAGATCAGCAAGGTAGATGGCCTGCAGTACCGGGCCACCAATCTGCTGGTGGCTGGATGGTTTCTCCTCTTCAGCCTGCCGCTCTTCCTCTCTGCCCCGCGCGAGAAGAAACGCCCCCGCGGCACGATTGCCCCCCTGGCCGACTTCAAGAAAAAACTCGCCACCCTGCGGAGCTACCGGGAAACAGTCAAATTTCTCATCGCCCACCTCATCTATAATGACGGGCTGGTCACCGTCTTTGCCTTTGGCGGCATCTATGCGGCAGGCACCTTTGGCATGAGCTTTCAGGAGGTAATCTGGTTCGGTATCGTCTTGAATATTGCCGCCGGCATCGGCGCCTTCTGCTTTGGTTTCATGGATGACCTCTACGGCGGCAAGAAGACGGTGCTCTTCAGCCTGGCGGCCCTCAGCGGGGGCACGCTTTTTGCCGTCTTTGCCCAGAGCAAGGAGGCCTTCTGGCTGGCGGGCATTATGATCGGCATTTTTACCGGCCCCACCCAGTCGGCCAGCCGCTCCCTGATGGCCAGATTTTCACCAAGCCGACAACGGGCGGAGTTTTTCGGCTTCTACACCCTGTCCGGCAAGCTGACCTCCTTTCTCGGCCCCATACTCCTGGGCCTGGTCACCGAACTCTGCCAGAGCCAGCGGGCCGGGGTCAGCACCATTCTCGTCTTTTTTCTCTGCGGCGGGCTGCTCCTGGCAGCGGTCGATGAACAAAAGGGGATTGAGGCGGCAAGTCAAGCCGCCAGTTGAAAAAATGCAATACGGGCCAGTGTAGGAGCGGCTTTAGCCGCGAAAGAAGGCTTCCGGACATCTTTTATCGCGGCTAAAGCCGCTCCTACAGGCTTCTGCCTCAAAGAATGGACAGGGAGGCGCAGACTCCGAAGCAGGTGCGGTCGAATCACCGCGATAAACCGAAAAATATTATTTCACACACCATTCATAGGCATTCTGGAACATCTTCAGCCAAGGGGAGACGGCCAAGCCTTTCATCTCCTCGGGCAGCCAGTGGCATTGCCAGGGGAGGAAGGCGCGCTCTGGGTGGGGCATCATGGCGAGATGCCTGCCGTCCGGGGAGCAGAGTCCAGCCAGACCGCTTGGGGAACCGTTGGGGTTGAAGGGGTAGGCCTCTGTTGCATTACCTGCGTCATCCACATAGACCAGAGGGGTCAGTTGGTCAGCCACACATTGGTCTCGCATGGCCGGGGCAGGGAAGTTCAAAAGACCCTCGCCGTGATCCACGTGGATTCCAAAGGTGAGATCCTCCATGCCTTGAAGCATCATGGCCTTGCTCTGCTGGACCTTGACCGTGGTCCAGCGTGATTCAAAACGGCCAGAGACGTTGTGGACAAAGCGGGGTTGTTTTTCCGGCTCAATGCCCTGCCAGGGCACCCAGCCCAACAGGCCGAAGAGCTGGCAGCCGTTGCAGATACCCAGGGTGAAGGTGTCTTCCCGATTATAAAAATCCTGGAACATCTTTTTGAGCTTGTCGTTAAAGAGGATGGTGGCGGCCCAGCCCTTGGCTGATTCGGGCACGTCTGCGTAAGAAAAACCGCCCACTGCGGCCAGGCCGCGGAACTGATCCAGGTTGTCGATCTTGCCACTGAGCAGATCGGTCATGGCAATGTCCCAGGGCTCAAAACCTGCGGCATAAAAGGCATTGGTCATCTCGCGGTCCGAGTTGGAGCCTTCGTCGCGCAGGATGGCGACCTTGGGCTTATCTGCCTTGGCCATGATCTCCGGCGCCGTAGGCTTGGGCTCAAAACCGAGGTTGTAGGCCGGGCCCTGGCGGTCGTAGATATTTTTCTTTTCTTCCTCGGCGCAGGCAGGGTTCACCTGCAGCCTCTCAAGCTGGTAGCTGGTCTCCTCCCACCAGCCGCGGAGGAGTTTCATATCCTCATCCAAGACCGAAGCACTGTTGTGGCTGATCTTTATCTGCTGCTCTTTGGTGCTTTTGCCAAGAACCACGCAAGGCACATCCTCTTTTGCAAGCACTGCCTCAACCGAGGCAAGTTGGTTCTCTGCACATTCCACAACCAGCCCCAACTCCTCGTTGAACAGTGTCTCCAGGGTGGCACCATCACCAGGAATCTCAAGATCCAGGCCGCAGTTGCCGCTGAATGCCATCTCCAAGAGGGTGGTAATCAGACCGCCGTCGCTGCGGTCATGGCCTGCCAGAATGAGGCCCTGATCGATAAGATCCTGCACGGCCAGAAAACCATGCTTGAGCAGGGCAGGATCATCCATATCCGGTGACTCGTTGCCCAGTTTGCCCAGAACCTGGGCCAGGGCCGTACCGCCCATGCGTTGCTTGCCGGCGCTTAAATCAATGTACAGCAAGGTGCTGCCCGGCTGTTTGATGTCCGGAGTGACCACCTTGTTGAGATCCGCCATGGCTCCGTACAGGGAGATAACCAGCTCACGGGGGGACTTGACGATCTCCTCCTCCACCATGGTGGCCATGGACAGGCTGTCCTTGCCGCCGTCCACGGCAATGCCCACGGCAATCATGGCATCGCACATGGCCTGGGCCGCATCGTACAGGGCCGCGCCCTCGCCTTCCAGCTTGGGAGCCCACATCCAGTTGGCAGAACATTTCACCTGCTCAAGATCATCCACCTTGGCCCAGACCAGGTTGGTCAGGGATTCACCCACGGCCATTCTGGCCCCGGCAGCCGGATCGACCAGCATCTTGATGGGCTGCTCACCCACGGCCGTGGCTGCGCCGGACTTGGCCAGATGACTCTGGGCGATCACCGCCACATCGCTCACCGTAAGCTGCAAGGGGCCGCAGCATTGCTGCTGGACGATCAGACCGGTTACGGCCCGATCCACCTTATTGGTCAAGAAACGCTTGGAACCGACCGAGACCAGGCGCAACACATCGTGCAGGGCCTCCTTTACGGAAATATCAGGCACAGCAAAGGGTGCCAGCTGCGAGTTGACCCGCCTGTCCTCAAAGGTCTTGATGGGCACATTGCCCAGAAGTTCGTTGATCTCGATATCCACCGGCGTGGAACCGTCCTGATTGTCGTGGACAATGAACCGCAGATCGCCGGTCACCTCGCCCAATACCTCGCAGGCCACCTTTTCCCGGGCGCAGATATTTTTAAACTGCTCGATATTCTCCGGGCGGATCAAAAAGCCGTTGCGCTCCTGAAACTCGGCAACATAGATCTCCAGCACGCTCATGGTGGGGTCGCCCACACGGATATTGCGGATCTCAATGCGGCCGCCGGACTTTTCCACCAGCTCTTTGAGTACATTGGCCGGGCCGCCTGCGCCCTGGTCGTGGATCACATCGATCAGGGTCTTGTCACCCATCTCGTTACAGGCCCGGATAACGCGGTTCATCTTCTGCTCCATCTCCGCATCGCCACGCTGGACCGCGTCAAAATCGAGTTCCTCGACATTCTCGCCCTGGAGCATACTGGAGGCAGCACCGCCGCCAAAGCCGACCCGGTAGGCAGGCCCGCCCACCTGGACGATGAGCATGCCCTTTTCCTCGGCCGCCTTCTCCGTATGCCGGGCATCGATCTGGCCGATACCGGCGGTGAACATGATGGGTTTGAGAAAGCCCCAACGCTCGCCATTATCAAGGCGCATATCAAAGGAGCGGGTAAAGCCCTGGATCATGGGCTCACCAAACTTATTGCCGTAATCCGAGGCACCGTTACTGGCCTCGATCTCAATGGTCAGACCACTGGCCAGGTTGCTCGGGCAGGGGTGCTTCTCCTCCCAGGGCAGGTCATAGCCGGGGATGTGGAGATTGGCCACACAATAGGCTGCCGTGCCAGCGCCCACAAATCCGCCCTTGCCGGTGCCCTGCACATCACGCAATCTGCCGCCGGTGCCGGTCTCGGCCCCAGGGAAGGGGGCAACACCGGTGGGAAAGTTATGGGTCTCTGCGGTAAGCAGCACATGGTACTGCACGTCTTTAGCGGTAAAGCCGCTTGGCTCGCCCGGTGTCTCCGGGGTGATGGTGTGAATTTTATGACCGGTTACGGCGCTGGAGTTGTCTTTAAAGGCGATCTCGCTGCCAACCGGGTGGGCGGTCAGGGTGGAGGTGACGAGCTCAAAGAGATTGTATTTCTGCTCCTCTCCATCGATGATCTGCTTGCCGCGAAAAAAGCCGTGGCGTGAATGCTCGGAGTTGGCATTGTTCAGATCCATGATCTCCACGATGGTGGGGTTGCGATCATGCTTTTTAACAAAATAATCGTAATAAAAATTACGGTCCCACTCATCCATTGAGATGCCGGGAATCTCAAGGAGCCCATCCGGGCCTTTGCCTTTAAGATCGATGTCATAGACCGGCTCAGGCTTTACCCCGGTCTCAAAGGTGGTAAGCGGTGCGGGATAGGGGCACTCGGTCATGCGATCGTGCTTGGCTGCAACGAAAGCCTCTTTATCTTCGCCCGCAGGCACCAGATAACGGCGGGAACGCTCCACCCGTGTGACCTTATCAAGGCCGATGGCCTGGCAGATGGAAACCATGTTGGAGGACCAGGCCGTGGCAAAGTTCATGCGCGGACCCACCTCCACCACCTGCTCACCGGTGAGCATCGGGGCAAGGGCAACCGTATCCACCATAAAGCCATCGGCCAGGACCAGGCGCAGGTTGGTCAGCTCCGTCTCCGTCAAGGCGGAACTCGCCTCCAGGTTAAAGCAGTATTCTCTGGTTTCATCGATCTTACGGTAGAGCTGGCTGACTGTGGTTCCCATTATCCGTTCCTGTGGTGTGAAAGATATTTTTTAACGCAGGTAAGGGAGTGAAACGACACTCCGAGGGCGCAAAGTCGCAAAAAACTTAAAAAATCTGTCTGTTATCATCGCGCCGTGGCGTCTTTGCGTTATGTTTACAATTTCAACAAAAACAGGTCTCTTCTTATCATTAATGCGCGTTTTTTTCCGCAGAAAATTCCCCCCGCCTCCAAAAAAGAATCCCCTTCAACCGGGAAGACTCACGCGAGAGAATTTCCAGCCGCAACAAACAACAAAAACTCCTGCCTGATCACCCCATTGGCAGCTTATTTTCGTGCCTGATTTTTTTGAGACTCAAGCCTGTACCCCACCTGAGCCATTCCTTAAACAACATGCCCCGGCTGCCGGCGATGCTTACTATTACTATAAGAAGGAAGTTATTATTAACAATTCAGCAGAAAAAGGGGGCGAGAACATGACAACCACAAGACAATCAACGACAAGACTGCAATGCCCCGAATGCAGAATGGAACTGCTGCCGCAAGGCGCCAGTGAGCAAATGACACATGTAACCTGTTGTCATTGCGGGCGGGAAATTTTCATGGATAAAAACCGCTATGAAAGGGTTGAGTGCCCGAAATGCGAAGATGTCGTCACAGGGAAAAGGGACGTTAACCTTGGCGAATGCTGCTGTCCGTAACCACGATTAAACGGAGGATAAAATGAAATCCAAATAAGAACAGCGGACCTCTGGCCCGCTGTTTTAGTATAAACCCAAGCCATTTTCCCCACCCGAATGCAAACCGAACCACGAGGTTGGAACAGAGTATGTACAGCCGGCTGACCATGCGTTTTTAGTCCTGCCCCTTTGCCGATTTTATTTTCATCGGCTATGATAGCGGGCATGCAAACTCACACGGATCTGATAGGTTTTTCTGAGATTATCGGCCAGGAAAAGGCCAAGGAGATGCTCAAGAGAACGGTGCGCCAGCAGAAGATGGCCCATGCCTTTCTCTTCCGCGGTCCGTTCGGGGTGGGCAAAAAGACTGTGGCCCACAGCTTTGCCGCCTATATCAACTGCCAGACCCCGCAGAATGAGGAACCTTGCGGCTCCTGCCCATCCTGTGTCAAATTCCGCTCCGGCAACCACCCTGATTTTATGCGCATCGAGCCGGAAGGCACGGCGATCAAGATCAGCCAGGTACGGGAACTCAAAAAGACCCTGGCCTTTCCTCCCTTTGAGGCGCGTTTTCGCACGGTGCTCCTCACAGAGATGCACACCATGCGCCGGGAGGCGGCAAACAGCCTCTTAAAGACCCTGGAGGAACCGCCCGAGGGCACGGTACTCATCCTGACCGGTGATGAGGCCAGCGACATCCTCCCCACCATTATCTCCCGCTGCCAGGTGATCCCCTTCTTTGCTCTACCCTATGCTGAGGTGGCCCAAAGACTCGCGACCGAGGCCGAGGTAGAGGCCGATGATGCGGCCACCCTGGCCGCTGTTGCCGAAGGGAGCCTGGGCCGCGCCAAAATGCTGGCAAAAAAGGATCTGCTCTCCTTGCGCCGGGAGGTCATTGAGGCGCTCATGGACCACGAGCCCCATACCGCACCGGCTATCCAAGCAGTTTATGAGTTGGCGGAACAAACCACCAAGCTCAAGGAGGACCTGCCCGAGCTTTTGGAGTTGCTCAAGACCTGGTTCCACGACCTGGTTTTGTATCTCAACGGGGCCGGGACAAAGATAATCAACCACGACCTCATCCCAACCCTGCAAGCCGCGACCAATCGCTGGAATTTGCAGCAACTTGCCGAAAAAATCGAGCTTATCGGCACCGCCCAAAAACAGCTGAACAGAAACTGCAACCGCAGCCATGTCTGTGAAGTACTCCTCTTTGCCCTGCTCTAAGGGCATCAGGCCCAACCTATAAGTTGGGCCAGGCCTGTTTGGCGATCCAGACAAGGACCATTATAAGCAGGATAAAGGTTGTATCGCCGGAGGTGCGAAGCGCATTGAATGCCTGTAAAAGACTGTTGTTTTCTTTAAATTGCTCTCTGGCCTGAATGTATTTGCGGGCAGCCCATACCCGAAGCACAACGGCAATAACCAGAAAAATCATTACAATTATCATCTGCGTCCAGGCAGTACTCATATATCTTCCTCAGTAGTTTTTAATGACATGCAGCAAGGGGCATGTGCGTCTTTCCATACAAACTAGCAAGAGTTTGAATTTTGATACAGGAAAAAGGTACTGATCAGCAGCCGCTCTCCCCAAAGCCTCTCCAGCGCAGCACTTGCCAAGCACACTGACAAAAAAGGTCATCCCTGAACCTAACAAACAACAATACTCATTTCACTGTCATAATATCCGCGACTGTGCCTATAATATGGCATCCCAAAGACGGTTCAAATCACAAGGAACCATGAGCGATGCGGAAAACAAAAATCCTCTGCACCATCGGTCCCACCACCGCACAGTTCGACATGCTGAAACAGCTTGTGGAAAGAGGCATGAATGTCGCACGCCTCAATATGTCCCACGGCTCTCTCGACTGGCATCTGAAGGTCATTCAAAGCATCAAAAGAATCAATAAAAAAATGGGCTCGCCCACTGCCATCCTGCTGGATACCAGGGGGCCGGAGGTGCGCAGCGGGGATGTGGCGCGGGATCTCTTTTTGACAAAGGGCGATGCGCTGACTCTCACCATCAGGCGCCAGGCAGAACTGGAACCCTATTGCGTCGAGGTCAGCCACGACGGCTTTGTCAATGAGGTGGAAACCGGAGACATCGTTCTGGTCGACGGCGGCATGATAAGCTTGGAGGTGCAAAGCATGACCGAAACGGATGTCCTGTGTGAATGCCTGGATGACGGGGTTTTAACCTCGCGGCGCCACATCAATATCCGCGGCAAGAGCGCTGATCTGCCATCCATCACCGACAAGGACTGGCAGGATATCAACTTCGGCATTGAAAACAGTGTGGATTTTATCGCCCTTTCCTTTGTCCGGGGGGCCTCGATCATCTCGGAGTTGCAGGAGTATCTACAAAAAAAGCAAGCGGCCATGGACATCATTGCCAAGATCGAAAGCGCCGAGGCCATCCCCCAACTCGATGAGATTATCCATGCAGCGGACGGCATCATGATCGCCCGCGGTGATCTGGGTGCTGAGCTCCCCTATGAAGATGTACCTTTGCTGCAAGATGAGATGATTCGCAAGTGCAGGGCAGTGGGCAAGCCCGTGGTGGTGGCCACCCATATGCTTGAATCAATGATTGTCAATCCCACCCCGACCCGGGCCGAGGTCACGGATATCAGCCATGCGGTATTGCAGGGCACCGATGCCATCATGCTTTCCGGCGAGACCGCCACAGGCAAGCATCCGCTCAAGGCCCTTGAGACCATGGATGCGGTGGCCAGGCGCATGGAAAAACAGATGGGACTCGACAAAACAGTGCGGGTCCAGGTCACCAGCAATCCCAAGGAGGAGATTGCCAGAAGCGCCGCCATCCTCAACAACAACCTCCAGGCGGTGGGCACCCTGGTCATTACCAGGAGGGGCCTGATGGCTGTGCTCCTCTCCCGCTGCCGCCCCTCATCACCGATTTTCGCCTTTACCAACACCACCCACGTGCGGCGCAGGCTCGGTATCCACTGGGGGATTCATGCCTTTCGCATCAAGTTTTCAAAGGACCCGGAGGTCTCCATCCAGCGCGCCATTGAAAAATTAGAACGCAAGAAAATCATCCATCCTGGGGACCGGGTTATCGTGCTGTCGGATATTTTGGCCGGGGGCAAATTTGTCGAGACCGTACAGGTTCGGATCATCTGAACGACAGCATGCCGCAGTGACGACACGGACTGAATTCCTCCCCTTTTATGCCACCTGAAATGCAGAAAAAAACACAAAGCAGATGCCGGTGACAATTTGCATTCAAGCTCCGGCCTGCGAAGTACTTTTCTTTACCCTGCTTTAATGGTATTGTTGGCGGATTACTCCTTTATTGATTTAATGAGGCAAGTCAGGTGATCTGGGAGGGAGTTCTTCCTGTTGCCAAGGGCTTGATTACTATAGATGGAACCGACAGAAGACAAGCAAAATCCCAAGGAAGAGCAGGCCCAGCCGCAAGAAAAGGGTGAGCCGCCCAAGCCGGATACCTGCTACACCATTCAGTTTCGCCCCAGCGAACAACTCTTTTCCGCTGTTTCCGTGATCAAAAACCTGAACCTTTGCGAAGTGGTCATGGCCCAGACCGATCATGGTCTGGAGCCTGCCACCATCCATGCCAAGGGCTGCCCCTGCCCGAAGCGTGAAGAGCCGGAAGGTAAGGGCACCTATACCCTGGTCCGCCGCGGCACCCGTGACGAGGTGGAAAAATTCACCCGCCTCATCGGCCGGGAAAAAGAGGCCTTTGATGTCTGCCAGCGCTTGATCGAAAAGCATCAACTGCCCATGAAGCTCATTAAGGTGGAACGCTTTTTCAACGGCAGCAAGATCATCTTTTACTTTACCGCGGAGAACAGGGTGGACTTTCGCGAACTGGTCAAGGACCTGGTCCAGGAGTTTCGCACCCGGGTAGAGATTCGCCAGATCGGCGTGCGCCACGAGACCAAGATGCTCGGCGGCTTGGGCTGCTGCGGCAGAGAACTCTGCTGCTCATCCTTTATCAAAAACTTTGCTCCGGTCTCCATCAAGATGGCCAAGGAGCAGGGCTTACCGCTCAATCCCTCCAAGATCTCAGGCATCTGCAACAGACTGCTCTGCTGTCTGACCTATGAGTTTGACACCTATCACTCGTTGAGGAAAAACATGCCCAAGCAGGGCAAGTCAATTACCCTTGATGGCCGGACCTACAAGGTATTGAAGCAAAATATCCTGAATGAGACCATCAATGTGATTGCCACGGATGAGAAGGATAAGCCCTTTGTCATGGAAAAACAGGATTGGCAACGGGCAAAACCGGCTCACCCGCCCCAGCAGAAAAAGGGTGAGGGCGGCCACAACACGAAGAAATCGCACAAAACCAATAAACCTCCCGAGAAAAAGGGAGAGGGACACGATAAGAAATAAATGAGTTATTACATCACCACCCCGATATTTTACGTCAATGCCCAGCCCCATCTGGGCCATGCCTATTCCACCATCGTGGCCGATACCGTCTGCCGCTTTAAACGCCTGTGCGGCGAAGAAGTTCGCTTCCAGACCGGTACGGACGAACACGGCGATAAAATCGTCCAATCGGCAGATGATGCCGAGGTCTCGGTCAAGGAGTATGTGGACAACATCTCCGACATGTTCCGCACGGCCTGGCCGCCTCTCTCTCTTGAGCCGGACAACTTCATCCGCACCACGGACCCGGAGCACATGGCCTTGGTGCAGAAAATTCTGCAGCAGGTCTATGACCAGGGCGACATCTACTTTTCCGAGTACACCGGACTTTACTGCAAGGGCTGCGAGCAGTTCATCACGGAAAAGGACCTGGTGGACGGCAAATGCCCGGATCACCAGACCGCACCGGATGAGATCAAGGAAGAAAACTACTTCTTTCGCATGGGCAAGTACCAGCAGTGGCTCATCGATCACATCAACAGCAACCCCGAGTTCATTACCCCGGAACGCTATAAAAACGAGATGCTCTCCTTTCTCAAGGAGCCGCTGGAAGATCTCTGCATTTCGCGCCCCACCAGTCGTTTGACCTGGGGTATCCCCCTGCCCTTTGATGAGAAATTTGTCACCTATGTCTGGTTTGACGCCCTGATCAACTACCTCACCGGCCTGGGCTACCCGGACGGAGAAAATTTCGGCAAATTCTGGCCCGTGGCCGAGCACGTCATTGCCAAGGATATCCTAAAGCCCCATGCCATATACTGGCCCACCATGCTCAAAGCCATGGGCATTAACCCCTACCAAAAGCTGCACGTACACGGCTACTGGAATTTGGGTGAGGCCAAGATGTCCAAGAGTCTCGGCAATGTGGTCCGCCCCACTGAGTTGGCAGAAGAATTCGGCGCGGATACGGTGCGCTATTTTCTTTTAAGAGACATGTCCTTCGGCCTTGATTCCTCCTACTCCACCGAGGCCTTGATCAACCGACGCAATTCGGATTTGGCCAATGATCTGGGCAACCTCTTTTCCCGCTCCTTGACCATGGTCAAAAACTTTAGCGAGAGCAAGGTGCCCACACCAGGCTCCCTTACAGAGCAGGATCAGGAACTCGCAGACGCTGCCGTGGCCATGATCGGCCAGTATCGCGAACATATGGAGGGCTTTGCCTTTAACCGCGCCCTGGCCTCGGTCTGGGAGGTAATCAGCCGGGCGAACAAGTATATCGTGACCAACGCCCCTTGGGAGCTGGCCAAGGACCCGGCAAACAAGGAGCGGCTTGATACCGTGCTCTACTCCCTGCTGGAGTCCCTGCGCCTTATCACCCTGACCCTGCATCCGATCATGCCCAAAACTACAGCCAAAATGGTTGCCGCCCTTGGTGTTGACGCCACTCCAAATCTTGATGAGCGCGGCAAGTGGGGCTTGCTTGAGCCCGGCTCCGCTGTCAACCTTGGCGAAGCACTGTTTCCGCGGCTGAAGAAAAAAGCGCAGCCCCAACAGAGTCAAAAGCCGGGCAAGAAAAAAGAAGGAAAAAAACAAAAGGAACAAAAGCAGCCCGAGCAGGAAGGCTTGATCAGCTTTGAGGATTTCCAGAACGTGGAGTTGCGGGTGGCTGAGATCACCGCCGCTGAAAGGATAAAAAAATCAGATCGCCTGCTCAAACTCACCGTTGTGGCGCCGGAAGAACGCACCATTGTCGCGGGTATTGCCGAGCATTACGCCCCCGAAGATGTGGTGGGCAAAAAGGTCATCATCGTTGCCAACCTCAAGCCGGCCAAGCTCATGGGTGTTCCCTCTCAGGGCATGGTTCTGGCGGCAAAAGAGGGTGAGCGTCTCGTATTATCTACAGTGTCCGGCGATGTCAAACCGGGCAGCAAGGTTGCATAAAGCTTAATCCGTGACGACACGAATCAGATAGACAGTTTATGCCTGTTACGTTTACGACAAAAAACAACCAATTTTCCCCGACTGGCCTGCAACCAATTAAGGTACGTCGCCTTACAGGGCGTCCGCCAACTACCCGTCTACTTCGGAGTCTCGCGGGCTCGCTTACCTGTCGGAAACTCTTTGATATCCACAAGGATAATCAAAGTCGTTCCCTCCGCGTATTCGGGTAGCTGACAAACGCTCACAGATTCAGCATGAAAAAGAAAAACTCCACCGATTCAGCTACGTTTTTTTCAAAAACCGAGGCGCAGGCCAAAGATCATCCTGTCCGCGCTTTGCAATTGAACGGGCAAGGCGAGCGCCAGCTCGGCCTTTTGCTTGTGGGCGAGGATCTTTCCCCTGGAGAAATCCGGGCGGCCTTGGGCAAGCTTTCTTTGAGCGCTGCCAAAAAGTCAGGCGCTCCAAGCAAAGATAAAGCCTCCAGCCAGGCTACCGACCGCAGCCAGCTGCTCGAACTGCTCACAACGGAGTTGGATCGGGTCAGCCGCACCCGCCTGCCCTGTGCCCTCTTGCTTTTAGGCCTTGAGGCAAAGGGCAAGAAGGACAATGGCGCCATGGAGCTTATCGGCGCAACCGTTGCCGATCACCTGCATCAGGTAGACATCCTGGCCCAAGTCGAGGCCGGCACCTATGCCCTGGTCCTGCCCGGCACCAACACCGGCAAGGCCATCAAAAAGGCCAAGCAACTCAAACAGGCCGTCTTAGAGCAACAACATCTGCCGCTGGGGATGGGCATTGCCATCTGCCACGCCTACGACAACCTGGACCAAGACACCTTTCTTGCGGCAGCGCAAACGGAACTGTGCCGCTCCCATGAAGAGGGCGATGGTGCGATCTGCCACGGCTCTTTGGGCAGCCAGGATGACTCCTGCCAGGTAACGGTGGAAGAACGCGAACAACTTTTTAGTTTCCTGCAAAAGGGATAACCCCCGCAGACAAGGGAAGCATCATGACGAATATGAACAACAATCATTTTCCTAAAATTATCTGCATCAGCAGCGGCAAGGGCGGGGTGGGCAAAACATCGTTCACGGTCAACCTCTCCACCTCCCTGGCCCAAAAGGGCAAAAAGGTACTGCTGATAGACGGCGATCTCGGCCTTGCCAATGTGGATGTGGTTTTAGGCCTTAACGTGCGCCACACCATTCGGGAGACCATTGAAGAGGGGCGCGATCTGGCCGCCTCCATCATTGAGATCATTCCCGGTTTTTCCGTGTTGCCCGCAAGCTCCGGTGTGCCGGAGATGGCCAATCTCTCCTATGAAGAGCAGCTCTTTCTGACCAACTCCCTTGAGGAGATCATCGACCAGTATGACTATGTGCTGGTGGATACGGCGGCGGGCATTGGTGATTCCGTCCTGTGGTTTAACACCTGGGCTACGGAAAACATTGTCGTACTTACGCCGGACCCCACCTCTCTCACCGATGCCTATGCCCTGATCAAGGTGCTCAGCACCCGGCATGAGAAAAACCGCTTTCTCCTCATGATAAACAGTGTAAAATCTAAAAAAGAAGGCAACGAGGTCTTCCAGAACATGAGCATGGTCTTGGAGAAATTTCTCCAGATCAAGCCCAGGGTGCTCGGCACCATGCCACAGGACAGCAACGTGGCCAAGGCGGTGCGCCAACAAAAACCATTTCTTCTCGGCGCTCCGCAAAGCCGGGCCAGCCGTGAAATCTATGCAATAAGCGATAGGATCTTAACCTTATAAAACGCAGAACCTATCCTGATTTTTTTTACAAAAGAGGCAAATAAGCTATGTATGTAGTTGGTAACTTTATCGGCGCCCTAGCCACCCTGATTGACTTTGTTTTAAGCGCATATATGTGGATCATCATCGGCCGGGCCATTATCTCCTGGGTCAATGCCGACCCCTATAACCCCATTGTTCGATTCCTTTACGAGGTCACGGAGCCGCTTCTCTCTCGAATCCGGCGGCTGGTCCCTTTTTTCGGCGGCGGAATAGATTTTTCCCCCATGATTTTGATTCTTGGTATCATGTTTTTACGAAGCTTTTTAGTCCCCACCCTGCAGCAACTGGCGCGTACAATAGGGTAATAAGAGACAAGCGGTGTGACGTTGTCACGCGGCAAAGGAGCCAAAGGCATGACATTTTCAGCGCAAGAAATCCAGGCCCAACAGTTTCACGTCCGCTTCCGCGGATTTGATGTGGAAGAGGTGGATGACTTTCTCGAGAAAGTCGCCTCGGCCTTTGACGAAATAAACGATGAGAACCAACGCCTCAAAACTCAGCTTGAAACCCTAGAGCAGGAACTGGCCACCTATCACAGCCAGGAAAAATCCTTCCAAAGCGCAATGGTCGCAGCGCAAAGCATTGCCGAAGAGATGAAGGAAAAGAGTAAAAAAGAGGCGGAAGATGTCCTGGCCGCAGCCCGTGAAGAATCGCAAAAGTTCCAGGAGGATGCCCATGCCGAGGTAGCCACCCTGGAAAAGGACCTTGATCGCCTCAAGGAACTCAAGGGCAAGGTGCAGGATGATATGCGCCAACTGCTCAACTCCTACCTTGCCATGTTGGAGGCACCCGCAGGCGAGGCCGCGGCGGCAATTGTTGACGAAGCACTGCCCCCTCTGGAGCCCATTGCAGAAGCGGAGGAGGCGGCACCCAGCGTCATGGACGAAACGCTGCTTACCCCTGAAGCCGAAGCTCCTGTTGAAGAGGAAGAGGGCGACCTTTCCGACCTCTATGTCAAAATCGACCTGCCCGATGATTTTGACGCAGGTGATATCCCCGAGGCCGTTGACAGCCCGCAGGATATGGAACTGCCCCCCATGCCGGACAGCGACCTTTTAAACCTGACCGACGACGATGACGAAGAACCCGCCGGCATTCCGGACCTTGAAGGCGATATGGTCTTTACCCTGGAGGACCCACTGGATGAAGAGCATGAGCCGAGTATCTCCTTTGGCGAGGAGCAAGAGGAAAAGAAGTCCGAGTTAGAGGATGATTTCGATCCCAACGAATCTCCGCTGTAAAAGACATGCACTGTCTCACCGAGCAGCCGGATGGCTCGCTCATCCTCTTGGTCTATGTACAACCCAAGGCATCAAGAAACCGCATCGTCGGCCTGCACGGCGATGCGGTAAAAATATCCATCACCGCCCCGCCCGTGGACGGCAAGGCCAACGCTGGTGTCATCAAACTCCTGGCCAAATTTTTCCACCTGCCAAAGTCAGCCATCACCATTATCAGCGGCGAGTCAAGCCGCAGCAAAAGGCTTCGCCTTGAAGGCATCGAGCCTGACAAAGCCCACGCCCTTCTCAGCCCCTGCCTCTAATTTTCCTTTCGCTTTTCCTAACAAAAAAATCTTTGCTATAGTAGAGGCAGAGCAGGTGAAACAATTACCCGTTGTTCAGGCCTTACCAAGCATCATCCTCAAGGGGATACCATGCGCCAAACCATACGGATCGCCACAAACAGCCGCGAAGAATTAATCGATATCACTGGTGAGGTTTTAGCCGTTGGGCAGGAAAGCGGCATCCGAAACGGCCTTGTCTCCGTATACGCCCAAGGTGCCACAGGGGCGATCATGATTGAGATTCCCCGTGGCAAGCCACGTGGAATCTCGGTATGTAAGGAAGTTAACTTTATAGCATTCGCTCACTTACCCCACTGCAAGCAGCGGGGAATGTGTTTCGCTTTGCATGTTCAGGAAAACTGCGATGAATCCGTGCAGACGGATGTGGTCAACCTGTTACGGCAAATCATCCCCCAGGGCGTATGGCTCCATGACCAGCAGGACGGCAATGGCGATGCCCACCTGAAGGCAGGATTGGTTGGGCCGTCCGAGTCCATTCCTATTATCGATGGCGAATTAGGGCTTTCCCGCTGGCAGAATATCTTTTTTTGCGAATTTGACGGGCCGCGCGCCGAACGCCGCATCGTCTGCACCATTATTGCCGACTCACAGCCGTAACAGTTGCCATGACGCCTCTCAAGATAAAGCCCCAAGGGCAAAAACAGTGGCGTTGGGTAGGCATCCGGCTTGCGATTATCATACTTTTTATCATGGCTACATTATCATTCTCCATAGGCATGCCCGGCAGCTCTTTTTCAGGCAACCTCCCTCCTCTGTCTGCGGCAGAGATTAGGGTGGCCGAGAACCTGAAAACCCATGTCCAAACCCTGGCCGGCGATATCGGCCAGCGCAACATCTGGACACCGGGCAGCATGGAGGCCAGCGAACGTTACATCAGTGAGGTTTTCAAAAAAAGCGGCTATGAGCTCAGCTTCCAGGAATTCACTTACCAGGGCAGGAAAAGCCGCAATATTGAGGTGGAAAAGCCGGGCAAGAGTGATGAAATCCTGATCATCGGCGCCCATTACGATTCCGTACTGGGCAGCCCCGGGGCCAACGACAACGCCTCGGGCGTTGCCAGCCTGCTGGAGCTTGCCCGCCTGCTGGCTTCGCGAGAGTCCTTTTACACCATCCGCCTGGTTGCCTTTGCCAATGAGGAGCCGCCCTTTTACTACACCGCCGAGATGGGCAGCAGCTTTTATGCCAAACGCTGCAAGGAACGCAAAGAAAAGATTATCGGCATGCTCTCCCTTGAGACCATGGGCCACTATGTGGATGAAGCAAAAAGCCAGAAATACCCCTTTCCCCTCAGCCTGTTTTACCCGGACAGGGCAAACTTTGTGGCCTTTGTCGGCAACCTGGCCTCACGGAATCTGGTACGCCAGATGATCGGCGATTTCCGGCGTACGGCCCGCTTCCCGTCCGAGGGGTTGGCAGCCCCGGAATTTGTCATAGGGGTGGGTTGGTCGGATCACTGGTCCTTCTGGCAGGAGGGCTACCCGGCCCTGATGCTTACAGACACCGCCTTTTTCCGCTCGCCCCATTACCACACAGCTGCGGACACCCCGGAAAAACTGCAATACGATGCCATGGCCAGAATCACCATGGGCATGAGTAAGGTTGTGTCGCAACTGAAAGGAATCGGAAAGTAATGCAGAAAGCCCTGATCATCATAGGCCTTGCCCTGCTCGCAGTCGGCCTTGGCTGGCCCTGGCTGAGCAAGATTCCATTTGGCCGCCTGCCCGGGGATATCATCATCAACCGCCCGGGCTTTAAGGTTTATATCCCCATCACCACCATGGTCGTGATCAGCTTAGCGATCAGCCTGCTCTCCTGGCTCTTTCGCAAATAGCTTGCGACCCATTTAATCCGATATTTTTTCGATGAGTTTGGGCAGAATGAGCCCGAAAAAACCGCCCTGCCCGTCTGCGACAAGAAATTGCCAGCCCAGATGCTCAAGGCAGTTGCCGCAATGGGCATAATGCCAGGCATAGCCGGGAAACCAGGAGAACTCCGTTGTGGGCGCCCCCTGAACCATGCAACCGGGCGCCTTTACGAAACAGCCGATCTCAAAGAGGATGCCCTGGGGATTAAAAAAGGTGTGCAGCTGCTTACCGTTTCGCTCCGTGCGAAACTTCGCCGCAGTGATCGGATGGCCGCAGCCCTTGCAGATAATCCTATTTTTGCCTCCGTCATCCACGGCCGTTTCATCTGCCGCTTCTTTGTCGGCGTCGCTCTCCATTGGCTCCTGCAAGGCCCATAATGGGATGCTTGCCGTGTCGATCTGTTCCGCCCTGGGGAGTCCTGCCCAAGTATCATTCATCACAATATTTTTGCCCGAAAGAGTTCTGCTTGAATCGAACCACGCTCATGACATACTCTAAATGTATGGTGCCCAGCGCACAAACAAAACAAGGAGTGGGTATGATTTTTCTTGCCACGGCCACATTTTCCGGAGAACACGTCAAGGAAGCGGCCAAGGCCTTTCTGGCCCTAAAAGCGGTGCCCGGCTTTCAGGTCCGCATCGAGCCACGGCTGGATATGCAGGAGGCCTTGCTGAAGTTGCAAATCAAGCAGTAGGCAGCGCAATCCGCCTTGAGCTTTTGCCGGGTGTTGGGTACTCTTTGCCCAACAACGTTAATAGTTCACACCAGCAGGCAGGCCTTCATGCACCCCATCACCATCGGCATCCTTTCAGACACCCACATCAGCCGGGTCAGCGATACCTTTCAGCAGCTGGCCGCAACCTGTTTTGCCCAGGCAGACATCATCCTCCACGCAGGCGATCTTACCGACCTCAGCATTTTAAGCGTTTTCCAGGATAAAGAGGTCCATACTGTGCACGGCAATATGTGCAATGCCTCCTCCTACACCACCCTGCCCACGCAAAAGTTGATCCAGGTGGGCGATTTTTCCATCGGCCTGATCCACAAAGTAGGGCACAGTTATGATTTTGAGGACCGGTTGATCGAGGTGTTTCCAGAGGCGGACTGTATTGTATACGGACACACCCATAACGCCGTGTGCCACCAAATCGGCGATGTGCTGTACATCAACCCGGGCAGCTTTAACAGCCGCGGCACCTATGCCCTTTTACAGGTGGGTGAAAAACTCAAGGGCAGCATTCACCAAGTGGGAGACAAGCGATGAACAACCTCTGGACCCCATGGCGTATGGAATATATCAAGGGCAAGGTGGGCAAGGAAGGCGGCTGCATCTTCTGCGCCGCGCCGGACAAGGCCCACTCCAAGGAAGATCTGATCCTGCACCGGGATGAACTGCTGGTGGTCCTGATGAACCGCTTCCCATACAGCAACGGCCACCTGCTAATTGCCCCGGCAAGGCACGTGGCAGATATTACAGATCTCAACGAGACAGAAAACGCGTCCATCTCCGGTATGCTCCAACATTGCGCCACGGTATTACGCAAGCACCTTAAGCCCCATGGCCTCAACATTGGCCTTAACCTGGGCGAGGTCGCAGGCGCGGGCCTGGCCAGCCACCTGCATTACCACATCGTGCCCCGCTGGGAGGGCGATCATAACTTCATGGCCGTCCTGGCCGACATCCGCACCATCCCGGAGCATATCGAAAAAACATTCGATACACTGCTGCCGGAATTTTCCGGCTGAACAATTCCCCATGAGCCCCCCTGGCACAGCATGGAATACTCCGTAAAGGAACAAGCAGACATACAAGCCGTTGTCATTAAAGCCTCGGGCATAATCAACACCACGGTGGCGAGCACCGCCTGCATTTGGAAAAGGCTGCAAAATTTGAAGGGTTCCTCCCCAAGCATTTTACCGCCAGAAGTGAGGCATTAAACTGGCTCATGCAATAGCTCACTCTTGAAGCTGAAACGGGAAATACCCCTCCACAATCTGAAGAGGTTGTATCTCATGAAATTTCTGAAAACCATTTCCCTCATCACCTTTGCAGCGCTCTGTATCGCAGCACCAAGCAAAAAGGCACATTCCGAGCCGACCATTGACACCAATTTTGAGCAGTACATTATTGACCGAGACGAATTGGGCAAGGCGGAAAAAATCACCTTTGGCAAGTCACGCAAAGCAAGCCCGGACAAGGTATACACAACGCAACAGGAAAGGGGCGTCATCCAAACCGGCCTGACCCCGCTCTTTGACAAGGCTGTAACCTGCAGGCCCATTGATAGCGAGATTTGGGCCAAAGACTATACACGCAAACGGGGCAAGCCCGCCCACCATAAGGGCATCGATATTCCCGCCCCCCGCGGCACGGCAATCCTTGCGGTTGCCGACGGCACAGTGGTTGGCAAGTTTCTGAACAAGAAAAACCCAAAAGGTATTGAAATTGTTTTGCGCCACGAGCCAGAGGACACCGGCCTGCCCATGTGGACCTACAGCCAGTACACCCACCTGCTTGCAATGCCCGAGCTGCCCATTGGGGCCAGGGTAAAGATGGGCGAAGAAATCGGCAAAACAAGCAATACCGGGATCTCGGGCAGAGAGGCGAGAAGGAAAAATACCGGCAAATCACGCAAAGGCCGCGGGCGTGGTAAGGTCAGGCGCGATGCCCTGCACTTTGCTATTTTTTACAGCAATAGCCCAAAGTATTCCACCAGCAGAAAAGGCATTATCCCCTTGGATGGGTACTTCATGGACCCAAACGCCTTTTATAGAAAAAACGCTCCGTTTGATTCCCCCTCCATGAAAAATCTTCCGGCCACGGAAAAACAGATCCCCACCCCCTACATGACCGATGACGGACAATTTGTCCCACAAGAGACCAAGGTGATTTGGCCGTATGCGTGTTCGGCCAAATAATTCCTATTGTACTGGTCCAAATCGAGAAAACGACACCAGGCAATGATCGGATAGAAAAAAATAACACCTATCCGATCATTGCCAGATTGACGACACAACAATGATCGGATAACGTAAAAATTATGCTATCCGATCATACGAGAAAGATCCTTACCCGGATCGACGGAGGCAAAAGCCTCATTGATAAGCACCGCCCTTTATCTCCTTCCGTGCTCTCCAGACTGCGGGAACAGTTGGTCCTTGACTGGACTTATAACTCCAATGCAATAGAGGGCAATACCCTCACCCTTAAAGAGACCATGCTGGTTCTCCAGGAGGGAGTCACTATTGGCCGCAAGTCCATGGTGGAGCATCTGGAGGCCACTAATCACCAGAAGGCCATAGGCTTTGTCGAAGAATTGGCAAAAAAGGGTGACCCAATACAGGAAAGAAATATCCGGGAGATCCACGGGATTATCCTCTCGGAGATAGACCCGAAATATGCCGGGCGTTATCGTGATATCCAGGTACGGATCAGCGGTGCAAGCCATACTCCCCCTGATCCCCTCCAGATACCGGAGTTAATGGCAGCCTTTGGCCAAGAGTATCTCGGCAAAACAGATTTGCACCCGGTATGTCAGGCTGCAATGGCCCATTTTAACCTGGTTGCCATTCATCCCTTTACGGATGGCAATGGCAGAACCGCACGGTTACTCATGAACCTGCTGCTGCTCAAGGCAGGGTATTTTCCTGCAGTTATCCTCAAAAACGACCGGCTAAAATATTACAAATGCCTGGAAAAAGCCAATAAAGGAAATGTCGATGATTTTATCATCCTCGTGGCCCGGGCCCTGGAGAGAACGATCTATCTCTATATGGAAGCCATTCCTGGCTTGACGAGTCGATTTCTTACCCTGGCCGAGGCAGCCAAGAACTCACCCTACTCCAAGGAGTATCTTAATGTCCTGGCACGGCGCGGAACAATTCCAGCCTTTAAACTACGGCGTAATTGGCTTATTGCCCCAGAGGCGCTGGCGGCCTATGTTAAGAGTAGGAAGTAGTAGATCGATTTAAAGTGGAAGCGATGTTTCAATGCGAAAATTAATAGTGATAACGTAATTGCGCTATGAAAATGGCCTCGTCCTCGACCTTGTAAACAATTCGATGCTCATCTGTAATGCGGCGGGACCAATAACCGGAAAGGCCATGTTTTAAAGGCTCCGGTTTGCCGACTCCCTCATAGGGCATCCGCTGGATGTCACGGATGAGATGGTTGATGCGTTTGACAATCTTTTTGTCGGTCCGCGGCCAATAAAGGTAATCCTTCCAGGCATGTTCGGAAAAAATGGGCTTCAATCCGCAAGCTCCCTTTCTTGCCCTTCTCCCAGCTCGAGCTCAGCAATGGATTCCAGCAGCCTGCGTGCATTTTTTGGACTTCTCAAAAGATAGGCTGTCTCCTCAAGAGCCTCATAATCCTCAAGAGACATCATAACAACCGGTTCAGCGGTTTTTCTGGTGATGACAACCGGGGCATGGTCTTCACAAACCTTTTCCATCGTCTTTGCCAGGTTGCCCCGGGCCGAGGTGTATGTGATGGTATTCATAGAATTCCCCCAAACGAACATGTACACTTTAGGACATCATATACCCTACCCGTAAACAAGTCAACCTTTGGCCTTCTCACGCACCTTGTCGTTAAACTTCTCAGGCAGGATGAGGTAGCGCTCGTGGGTGCCTGTGCTGATGAGGGCGCGCTGTTATCTTGGGCCTCGATCTCAAAAAGGAGTCGCCTGCCCTCCACCTCCTTCAGTTTCACCCGCATGGTGAGAAGGGGTATTTTTTAGATCAACTCGTAGCGGGCCGCCAGCACGACAGCTTGGGGTGAGGACAGGTCAAAACCCCGTCCCGTTTCACCGAAAAATTGCTGTAGCCTGAGAGATACAGCCGCTTGCTCTTTTTGAAAAAATTTAATTGCGATCAATGCAAGCCTGCCTTTTTGCTTTTTCTTCTAGTGAATAGCAACATTAACTTCTAGTTTATTTTTTCTTTAATTTCTAGCGTGAGTTGACCGGAGGTCGTAATGCCACGGGTAAGAAAAAGCCTCCCTAGATATTGACCGACTCTCTTCAGGTCGCACGGTCAGCTGCCAGAGATAAGGTTGCTCACCCTGCAAACAACGCAATAAGGAAATCCCCTTATTCTTGACAGGACTGTCACGGATAAAGATGCCTCCCCACTGCCCATATTACCGTATTTTTTCCGTAGTGTTTTTTGTGCAAAGTGTTTGTTATGCTGAGTTGTTTTCAAGGTTAGAGTACCCGAGAGAATGGGCATTCTGCTTTTTCGTTTCCTGTTAGACAGTAGGTGTTTAATGCATGATTAAAACTATGGAGAGATGAAATGAGCTTTGATGAAAAAATAGCAGCCGTGATTCAGTGTTTCTGTGTCAAGAATAAAGATTTGACCCCACATTGAGACAGAAGCGGATGTCAGTGATGAGAATGTGGAGCTTTACCAGGTCCTGCTCAGTACCGTCTCTGTGACCCTGGTCTTTCTGGGGGCCTATTTGTGGCTTACCTTGAACTGGGCAGCCACCCTTTCAATCTGTGTTGCCTGGGTAACCACCTTTAACGGTGTCACTTCCGCCCTAGTTTCAAAGAAAATTACATAGCCATTTTCGCGGTAGGTCGTCACCCGTTTGACCCTATATTTGACATGCAGGGCCGATCTATTTGTCATTTAGTAAACGAAGATGAATACAGTTAATGGTATACTCTAATCATACCGGAATAGGTCCGGGATGATTATGGAGGCCTTCACTATTTCCAAATCGTTTTACCTTGACCGGAAGGCTTGCGGACAAGTTCCCTCGCTTTGTTCGGCGTCAGGTTGTTTCAACCGTTAGGCGACTTTATCAGCAATATCACAGGATCAGCAGAACCATGAAATTTATCGAAGTCATCTCTTTCGCCGGCTACACTATTGAGGCGATTGGCGTATTTGTACTCGTTTTGGGGTCGTGCATTTCCTCTGTCGTCTTCATTCGCACTTTTAGACAGCTGCCTGAAGGTGTTGCCTATCGTACTTACCGACGACAGTTAGGACGATCAATCATTTTGGGTCTAGAGTTTCTAATTGCCGGCGATATCATACGGACCGTTGTTGTTGCACATACCTTAGAGAACATTGCCGTCCTCGGCCTGATCATATTAATCCGCTCCTTTCTTACCGTGACACTTCACCTTGAAGTTGAAGGCCGATGGCCATGGCAAACAGAAAAGCACCATACAGAATAGCTTCACATTGCACACAGAAACCTACCGGATACGTAACTCTCGCATCGTCTCAGCCGGGCTCTGCCCAAAGTAACGTTTGAACTCCCGACTGAATTGAGGTGGCAAGAGGGTCAGGCTTAACTTATGGGTGTTTGGTAAGGTTTCTCTATTCTCGTCAAATACCTATATGTCAAGCCTTGCCCCCCGTTGCGTCCATTTACATAGCCGTGAAAATATAATATTAAAAGATCTGCTCCGAATACCGAGGTGAAGGATCGGGAAAAACTGACTACGCCTGTGCAACCCAGAGAGGTAAAACAAAACAGATGGAAATTTGGTCCCAAAGCCCTCATGTTGAAAGCAACAATCGCATCATTGCTGCCCAGCCGCAATCAAGGACGCAGCTTGTGGAGGTGCCATTCCGGCAAGAGGCTCCACTTGCCACGGTAGACTATGGTGAGATGCTGATTACCATCATCAAGGGCAAGGGTTTTATCGTGACAGCTGAGGAGAAGCACCCTGTATGCCAGGGAGACCAGATCTACCTGGCGGAAGGGGATGAGTTTGCTCTGTTGGCGGCCAGTCAGGATGAGCCTTTTGTAGCGCAAAGCCATTGGGCCCCCAATATTTTTGAGCAGCTCTTTTAGGTGAATTCGTGAGTGTGTTAGATATACCCGGCGTCTCAGGTTTGGGGCGTGACCAGTATTAGCTATGTCAGCAATGTTTAATAAAATCAAAGAAAACAGAGCGTTCCGTCTATTGCTCGTTGCTGTTGGCCTGTGTGCCGTGGGACTTGGTGTGCTGGGCATTTTTATACCGCTGTTGCCAACAGTCCCCCTTCTATTATTGGCTGCAGCCTGTTTTGCTCGGAGCTCTGACCGGTTCCATACCTGGCTCCTGGGCCACCCACGCTTGGGCCCGGTGATTCACTGCTTTTGGGAAGGCGGCGGAATACCGAGACGCACCAAGCTCAAGGCCATCGTTATGGTTTGGTTTTCCCTACTCCTCTCTCTCTACTGGGTTTGGGGAAATAAATGGGGAGGAGCAGTTCTTCTGATCGTAGGTTTTTTTCTTACCGTGTATTTGATCCGTTTACCTGTTGCCGGTCTCTTGGACAGCGAAACAGAGTGAAGTGAAAAGGGGACAAATCTATTTTTTCCCCCTCATAAGGGCATTGTAGGCCTCGGTCAATTTAACAAAGGTGTCGTGCTCTCCGCCCTTGTCCGGGTGATGCTCATGGGCCTTGCTCCGATAGAGCTTGGTAAGGCGCTCCTTGCTCATCCCCTCCAACTCCTTCTTGCCGACCCCGAAGATCTCGCTGGCCTCGTCTGCTGAGACGGTGCTTGGCGGTTCGGGGTAATGGAAACCCCGGCGGCCGTCCATGAACTGGCGGATATAGTCATCCATAAAGGGGCTGGGGCCGAAAGGATAATCGAAAAACATGATGGCGTAGTGCTGCAGGTAAGGATGCAGCCAGGCATCGCTCTCCATCCCGGCCCAAAAGGAGCGATCGCTGTTGAGGTGACAGACTGCCTTAAGAAAGGCCTCGTCCATCTGATGCTTATCAAGCATGTGGGGCACGGTCCTGGCGTGGTGTTCCGTAAAGTAATGCTGCAGGTCGAAGACAACGAAGACGTATTGCCGCACCTCCTCTGCCTTGAGGATCTGTTCCGACGCAATAAAGTGCTGCTCGATTTCGTCGCGGGATTTGTCGAGCAGAAAGCGGAACATTTTCGGGGGCAGGCGGCCGACCCTGCTCTGGTCCAGGTTGCCGAAACGCAAATAATAGACCCGCCGTTTGTCGAACAGGTGCACCTCCGTTCGGATCCGCTCGGCCTCTTCCCGGCTGAGTTTTTTCACACCGGTGTCATACCGTCTCCGGTGGAAGGGCTCCATGGAGTGTTTCACCTCGGGATCGAGAAAGGGCCAGAAGATATCATCAAGCTCCTCTGGCTCAGGGTGGCAGTCCTTGGCCGCAAGGGCCTCCTCGACCACATGATCGACATGGTAGCAGTAGCGGCCATGGTAGACGATGTACCTGGCCGGATCCAGGCCCAGAGCAAAGAGATCGCGGCTTAACAGGAAACCGCTTTTTAAATCTCGGAAGGACTCCCTGATAAAGTAGTGGCGCTTGCCGTTGATGGTTTGCCGGGCCAGATACATGGGTGCACCTATAAAAGAATCCCAAGGCCAAGGAAGACCTCTCCAAGAGCGAAGACGAGGACCGCCAGACCAAAGACAAAGTGAAGGGTACGCGGCCCCGGTGCCGGCCCCCGGATCCTGCGGGAGAGTGTGTAGGTCGTAAGGAGCAGCAGGAGAAAGATCAGGCCGCCGAGCAGGTGCAGAGGGTATTTGAACAGATCGCCCTTATCGATGAGGACGAGGGTAATTCCTGCAGCAAAGCCGAGACCAGCCAGCAGGGTCAGAATCGGACCGGCCTTACGATGCCAACGCACGGCCCGAAGCGGAGGTTGCGCGCCGCTGGTGCGGTGCCGCCGTATGGAGAGACCCAGCGCGGCCTGATAAAAGAGAAGCACCACTACCGTGGTGTTGAACAGGCCGTGCAGGTATTTCAACACGGCTATTATTTCCCTGCTGAGAAGCGGCGTTTCCATGGTGCACCATCCTCCGGCGGGAATGCCCCTAGAGCGGTTACTGCCCGACGACCTCGATTTTGCCTTCCATCCCCTGGGCGCGATGATCCGCAAAAAAGAGAAAGCGTTTTGTACAGTAGAAGGGGTATGTCCCGGTCTTGGTGGGGGTGAAAGTGATGGTCTTGGGCTCCGTATCCAGGGCAAGATCAAAGGCCATCCCCGCATCCGCTGACTCCATCACGATGTTGTGGGGTGTGACCCCCGGCTCCTTTTTCACTGTCAGTGAGACCGGGATGTTTACTTTTACCACGATGTGATCCGGCTCATAATAATAGCTGCCGCCCAGCATCTCCACTTGCTGCACACCGTCGTCACCCACAGAGGCGGTGAAGGACTTTGCCCGCTCTTCCTCTGCAAGGGAGAACACCGGGGGGAACAGGAGCAGTACTGCGAGGAAATAATGCGTGAATTTCATCGTGGCACCTCATTTCTTTGCATTCCAGGGCTATATTCAGCCTAGCAAGGCAATGGGGCAACCGCAATTCTTTTCGGCTTTTCGCCGGGAAATCGAGATCCCAGCCTCCGCCTTTTCTGCCCGTCAGGGTGCATCTATGGGCGTCTCACTCGGCGAGAATTCCGGGGACAATCCTTGCTGATGTGATGTGCAGGCTCTTGGATGCCAACTCCACCAAGCAGGGCAAGCGGAAACAAAACCAGCCCCATAGAGGATTGACAGCTTAAGAAGCTTCTAATATACTAAAAATAGGTGGTTTTACCTATTTTTAGGTTTGATTTTTCGCCTTGCATGTGTTGCTTGGGCGAAAACAAGAGATCTTTCCATGTCGGCAAGCAGGTTGGGAACAAAAGCCGTCGTAAGCAAGAGTCGATAGTTGTCGACAGGAGAGGCTGCCGGGTTGATAAAATAGCCTTTCTTGTCAAGATTCCCGTTGTCGTCAAAACAACTCGCCCCAGAGGTAATCCATGTTAAACATCCTGGAATCCAGTCCCATTGCCCATTTTGTTATCGGCTTAGACCACACGGTTATTTCTTGGAATCGGGCCTGTGAAATGCTCACCAAGGTCCCGGCCGCAGAGATGATTGGCACCTCTCGCCACTGGCAACCCTTTTACAGCTCCCAACGGCCGGTGCTGGCCGACCTGATCATCAACAATGACTACAGAGGTTTTCTGCGGCTTTACGAAAACAAGAACCCTGCCAGATCAAAAATCGTCCCCCATGCCTGGGAGGCGACGAGTTTTTTCTCGCAACTTGGCGGAAAATCCCGGCATATTTACATCCTGGCAGCCCCCATTCTTGACGAGCAGGGCAAGGTAACCGGAGCCCTGGAAACGATTCAAGATGTCACCGAGCAAAAACAGTGGCTCCTTGAGACCAAGCAGGAATCAGAAAAAATACGGCGGGAGAACATCCAACTCAAATCAGCAACGAACAAACGGCAGAGGCTCGGAAATATTATGGGCCAATGCCCGTCCATGCAACATATCTACGAACACATCCTCAAGGCGGCAGCCTCAAAGAATCATGTCATTATCTCCGGTGAATCAGGAACAGGCAAAGAGTTGGCCGCCAAGGCAATACACGATCACAGTGATCGCGGCAACAGGGAGTTTGTCCCGGTCAACTGCAGCGCCATCCCTGAAAATTTACTGGAAAGCGAGTTCTTTGGTTACACCAAAGGGGCCTTCACCGGCGCCTGCACCGACAAGCACGGTTACCTGGACCTTGCCGACGGGGGCACCCTCTTCCTTGATGAGATAGGCGACATCAGCCCGAACATGCAGGTCAAATTATTGCGCGCCCTTGAAGGGGGAGGATACACGCCGGTGGGCAGCAACCGCAGCAAAGAGGCCGATGTCCGTATTGTCGCGGCAACCAACAAGAACCTGCTCGAGCAGGTGGCAAAAGGATTGATGCGGGAAGATTTTTTTTACAGGATTCACGTCATCCCTCTCCACCTCCCCCCTTTAAGGGAGCGGCAGGAGGACATACTCCTGCTTGCCGATCACTTTCTAAAAAAGCATGATACAGAGCAAAAAAAGGGAACCCTCCCGACAAGATTACAGGAGCAGTTGAAAGGCTATGACTGGCCGGGAAATATCCGGGAACTTGAAAACTTCATCCGCCGCTATCTCACCCTTGAAGCCACGGATTTTCTCACTCCCTCGACTCCTGTCAATGGTGAGCACCTTCACAACGGGGCAGGCAGAATCGAGGCGGAAGCAGCCCGGAGCCTCCGCGCTGAAGTCGAAAATTTCGAAAAAGATCTCATTACCCGAACACTGGAAAAGAACCATTGGCACCGAAGCAAGGTGGCAGCGCTTCTGGGGATTTCCCGCAACACCCTTTTCAGGAAGATGAAAAATTTTGACCTCCTCTAGGCACAAACTGTATCGCTCTCGATACACGGCTTATTTCTTTCGCATATTGCAATAGTTACCCATCTTCGCGCGCCGCAGCGTATCATCTCTGTTACAACCACCCCACAGACTCCACCCGCCACGCCCAAGGTCTCTTCCCAACAATTATCACTGTAATTACGGCCAGTTAAACACCACCGACAATACTGGCCCGCAAATTGCTCCTCAGTAAGCCAGAAACGGGAACTCTAAGTCAAAGGCCTGCATGAACATATTGATTGTGGAAGATAACATTTCCATTGCTGCATTCATTGACAACGCCATCGAAAAACTGGGACATCAGGCTCAAACTTCCAGAACAGGCATGGAGGCCTTGAGGAGAACCAGTGAACAGATTTTCGATCTGGTCTTACTCGACCTTTCCCTGCCGGACATGAAAGCCGGCCCGTTGATCCATCATCTCAAAACCCTTTCCAGCCAAACGGATATCGTGACAATGACCGACTTCAACTCCAGGGAACTGGAAATGGAGGTAAGAACCCAGGGCGTATCGTTTTATATGATCCGGCCCTTTGACATAGGCCATCTCAACAAAATTATTAACCATATCTCCAAAAGGCACGAGGCGAACCATGAAAATCAATCTCAATCTTAGAGGCAAATTCCTTCTCCCCACTGTTTCACTGGTCATTGTCTGCATGGGCCTCATGACCCTGATCTCCTATACGAAGTCAAGCAGCGCCCTGCAGGAATCAATAGAAAGCCAAACAAAATATGTGGCCCGGTCCATTGCCACCCAGATCGAATCATGGCTCGACGAGCGCAAACTCTCCATAAGCAACCACAGCGAACAGGAAATATTGATTGCCGCCGCTCGCTCGACCAAAAGGGGCGCCAAGGCCGAAAAAGAGGCCAACCAGGTATTGGCAAAGATAATAGAGGGAAATGACTTTTATGAATTTGTCGCCATCGCCGACAAAAAGGGAGACGTGGTCGCCTCTTCGATCATCAACCAGATAGGAAGCATGAATGTTTCCGACAGAAGTTACTTTAAGGAATCCCTCTCAGACAGGGTGGATATATCCGAGGTAATACTGAGCAAGGCCTCCGGGGAGCCGGTCTTTGTGGTTTCCTCCCCCATCAAAACAAACAATAGCGTTGTCGGCATCCTCTTTGGCGTGGTCAAACTGAACTATTGCGCCAAGAAATTCATCGCCCCGGTAACGGTTGGCACAAGCGGCTATGTCTACCTGATGAATAAGGCAGGTCTAATCCTCGCCTACCCGGATCAATCGAAGATACTCCAACTGGACCTCAGCAAGTACGACTTCGGCCGTGAAATGCTCGAAGAAAAAAAAGGGCTTATCCAATACACCTTCAACGGTATTGACAAGATCGTCGGCTTCCATGAAGTGGCCGGACAGGAATGGATTGTCGCCTCCACGGCAAACGAGGTAGAGCTTTTTGCCGCGATTAAGAGCATCGGCAAAATCAGTCTGCTGGTCCTCCTTGCCAGCGCTTGCATCGTTGCGGTCCTTATCTTCTTCATAGTGGAATCCATCGTTAAATCCATCCAAAAATGCGTCGGTTTTGTGCAGGCAGTGGCCAAAGGCGACCTGTTCCTTGATATAGAGGTGGACAGAAAAGACGAGGTCGGCCAAATGCTCAACTCCCTCAAGGGGATGGTCGAGAACCTCAAAAACACGGCCAAGATGGCCGAGCAATTATCCAGAGGGGATTTGGGGGTGGAGGTCAAACTTCTCTCAGACAAGGACACCCTTGGCAAATCCCTGGCCAAGATGGTCGAGAGCCTTAAGAATACGGCCAGAGAAGCGAAACAGATCGCCAGGGGCGACTTGAACGTCAAGGTTGAAATATTGTCGGAAAAAGATGAACTGGGCCTCTCTCTGACAACCATGACCGAAAAACTCAAAGAGATTATTCGCGATGTCCAGAGTGCCGCGGACCAGGTGGCCTCCGGGAGCCAGCAGTTAAGCAGTAGCTCGCAAGAGGTATCGCAGGGGGCCAGTGAACAGGCGGCCTCGACAGAACAAATTGCCAGCTCCATGGAAGAACTGGCAAGCACCGTCGCCCAGAGTGCCGACAACGCCCGCCAAACCGCAAGTATTGCCGTGAAGGCGGCAAATGACGCAACAGAAGGCGGCAAGGCCGTCCTCGAAACCGTAAAGGCCATGGAGGATATTGCCGAGAAAATCGAGGTTATTGAAGAGATTGCCAGGCAGACAAACCTCCTGGCCCTGAATGCGGCCATCGAGGCGGCCCGGGCCGGTGAGCATGGAAAGGGGTTTGCCGTAGTCGCTTCCGAGGTCAGGAAACTCGCAGAGAGGAGCCAGCACTCCGCCCAGGAAATCAGGGGTGTTGCCGGGGCAAGCGTAGAAACGGCAACAAGCGCTGGAAAGCTTATCGAAGAAATCGTTCCGCAGATACAAAAGAATGCGGAGCTGATCCAGGAGATCGACGCGGCCAGCTCGGAACAGGCAAGGGGAATCGAAGAAAACTCCAAAGCCATCGAACAGTTTGACCAAGTCATACAGGGCAACAGCTCCGCGGCGGAAGAGATGTCCGCCACCAGCGAAGAGCTGACGGCACAGGCAGCACAGATGCAGGAGACCATATCGTACTTCCGACTGGATAACAACGTGCAGCAGCACTCCCTGGCTGACAGGCCCACGAATAACAAAGCGGCTCTGCCCGCCCCGGCAGAGCCAAATGGCCCTGCCGCCGAGAAGGGCAGCCCTGGGCACCCAGCCTATGGTGGAGCGATCGTCGACCTGCAGGACCCTTATGACGAAGATTTCGAACGCTGCTGAGAACAACCCCTTCCTGGTTCCGCGGTTGGAGTTTACAGAAAAAATCAGCGGTGTGACTTCATCACACGGCGTCTGTGAACTCCAACCAATAAACCCATTCTGTGAGCAGATCCCATGAGCAAAAAAGCAAACGAGCAAACATCGTCAACCCAATACCTCACCTTCACCCTGCGGGATGAAATTTTTGCTGTCGATATCTCCAAGATTCGCGAGGTCATGGATGTTGCCACCCTCACCCGAATCCCAAGAATGCCGGAATACCTCAATGGCGTCATCAACCTGCGCGGCCGCGTGGTTCCGGTCATGGATTTAGGGCTGAACCTTGGCCTGGACACCATTGAAAAGACGGTCAACACCGCCATCATCATCGTTGAGACAGAGATTGAAGACTCCATCGTGGAGCTCGGAGTCATGACCGATGCGGTGCAGAATGTCATGGATCTGTCGCCACAGGATATCGAACCGGCCCCGCGCATGGGCTTGACCCTCAAGGCGGACTTTATCACGGGGATGGGGCAACTTGGCGATAACTTCTTGATTATTCTGGATATCGATAGGGTTCTGACCCAGGACAATAAGGCCTACCTGCACGAAACGATGAACTCCTTGCAGGAGATGGCAGCACGGGATACGAGCAAAACCTCTTGCAACGAGGCCGGGACATGATACAGAATTCCTAAAGGCACAACACGCCCCTATCATGCCGCCCTGGTTGGATTTTTCCGATATGTAGTGCTGGGTGCGCCGTCAACATAGATGCCTTCCAGATAGGCGAGTTTTCTCGGCAGCTGATTTACCGAGCCCCTGGAAATGAGGAATGTTGCCTTTTTCTCGATTGTGAGCGCTCCCAACTGTTCCATGCCGAAGAACCTGGCGCCGTTTTCCGAGGCGCAGCGGATGGTCTCCTCCAGCGAGTAGCCGGCCTTGAGGAAGAGTTTCATCTCCTCGACCATGGATTCGCCATGGATTAACCCGAAGCTGCCTGCCCCGGTGCCAATGGCCGTATTCACTCCCAGTTCTTTTGCCAGCCGCAGTTGGGCCAGGTGCTCTGCCAGGGTCTGTTTCCAAAATTCCTCGGCACCAGGCAATGCCTTGCCCGGCGCCACAAAGCGCGTTGAGAAACGGCAGCACACACTGCCGCCGCCTGCTGCACCGTCCAGGGCGCTTTTGGCCCGCAAGATACTGGGAATCCACAGCACATTGTTCTTGGCTATTGCCCTGAGATTCTCCTCGCCCATACCATAGCCCTGCTCGATGGCATCAGCCCCGGCAGCAAGAGCCTCTGCCACCTGTTGTGCGCCATTGGCCACCACCACTGCCTTTTTTTCGCCCCTGCCCTGCAAAATGCGGCGCAGCTCTTCATGGCTGAGACGGGGAGCTGGGGTTGCATCGTCGTCGATACCGGCAGAATAATCTATCCTGAGAAAATCACTGCCGGATGAGCGAATGTCAATTCTCTTATCCTTCACCATGTCGGCAATGTCCTCATTCTCAGCCACCCCCAGCACACCGTGGGCATGGCAGTAGCCCATATGCCGCTCCAGCAATTCTGCCTGTTTGGATGTCTCAGGTTCTTGCCTGGAAGCCATGGAGGGTGATCGTAAGAGGGAGACACTGCAATCAACCAGCGCAGGCACAATGACACAGTGCGAATGGTCATCGATTAGCGCGCCATTATCGCGGGGCAGATCTGCTGCCGGAGCGATGGCGGTGATAACACCGTCCTTTACGGAGAGAAAAACATTCCTGCGCACCGCACCGCCGCTGCCGTCGATGAGGCTGCCCGCCACTATATATTGTGTTTCGGCCATGATGTTTATTTCTTTTCTCCAAGCAAACCGGGCAATTCCGCCAGGCTGTCGATCACCGCGTCCGGTTCTGCCGTGCGGATATCCTGGCCGTGGTTATAGCCGTAGCTCAGACAGATCACCGGAAAGCCTGCGGCCCTGGCCGCCCGAACATCGCTGATGGAATCACCCACCATCAGGCAATTTTCTTTGGCAATCCCACAATGCTCAGCGGCATGGAGCAGGGGCATTGCGCTTGGTTTTTTCTCGCTGAGACTATCCCCGCTTAATACAATGGCAAACCGCTCGTAGATACCCAGTTCTTTGAGCAGAGGAATGGTATAACGCTGGGCCTTATTGGTAACACAGGCCAGATTGATTTTATGCTCTGCCAGCCAGCTGAGCCCCTGTTCCACTCCGGGAAAAAGACAGCTGCGCCGGCTGATGTTCTCGCCATAGAGCTCCAGAAAAATAGGCAAGGCCCGGTCAAAGAGATCGGCATCCGGCTCGCCATCCATTCGTCCGAGCAGGGCCCGCTTGACCAAGCGCTCCACCCCGTTGCCCACCCATTGCCGCACCTTGGCCTCGCCTGCCGGGGGCAAGTCCATCAGCTTAAGCATCTCATCCACGCAAAAGGCCAGATCCGGCACACTGTCCACCAGAGTGCCGTCCAGATCAAAGACCACTAGTTTTTTGTTTTGAAACAGCATGAAAGCCTCGGTTTTATCCTAACCATATTATTTCACTAGTGCTTTTAGGATAGCTTTTGTAATAAATATTAAGTAGTTCTATCAGAAATACTGGTTTGACTCGAGGTACATTGGAAGGTGAAAAATGGCAAACCATTGCCAAGGTTAGTTTTCTTCTTGAGTGCAGTTTAGGTAAACAAATGATTCGCAAAACACTCGTACTTGAATCCATTTTTTTGATTATCTTTGGTTTTTCCCTCTATCTTGTTTTTTCTGCAACCGATTTATTCGAAAAACTTCATGCATTCACCACACATTATGAGCACTTTGAGGTTGATGAACTCATTCTTCTTATCCCTGTGCTTTTATTGCTTGTTGTTATTTTTTCCATGCTTCGCCTGCGGGATGTGATCAGCTTAAATGAGGAGTTATCCAGCAAGCATGAACAACTCCAGCAAACCCAGGCACAACTCATTCAAGCTGCAAAACTTGCCTCGCTCGGGGAGATGGCCACAGGAATCGTCCACGAACTGAATCAGCCCCTCACCTATATAAGCTTGTCTGCCAAAATGCTCTCCAAGAGTTTAGAGAAAAATAATCTGAGAGAGGCAAAAGAGAGTTCTGAGCAAATTGATGAGCAGGCCAGAAAGGCCGCCCAGATTATTTTGCACATGAAAACCTTTGGCAGAAATGCAGGAAAAGAAGGTTGCCAGGCCAATGACCTTAACTGTGTTTTAGAAAATGCGGTTGTGCTGATAAAGACACAGCTGAAAGGAAACGCTGTTGAGTTGCGGATGGACCTGCAGGAGAACCTGCCCTATGTCGATTGTAATGCGATCCAGATTGAACAGGTTTTCATCAATTTGTTAAAAAACGCACAAGACGCTCTAGAGGGCTCGAAGGGAACAATTGCTGTCCGCTCTTACGATAAAGACGCCTGGGTCGTTGTTGAAATAGAAGATTCCGGCCACGGGATGCCGCCGGAACTGTTGGAGAATATTTTTGAGTCTTTTTTCACTACCAAGGAAAAAGGCAAAGGGACCGGGCTTGGCCTGTCTATCTCCAACCATATTATTAACGCACATGGCGGGGAGATCAAAGCGCAAAGCCAAGTTGGCCGGGGGACCTTGTTCCGGATTCAGCTCCCTGTTGTTGACACACTCCAGTAAAGGGTTTTCCCATTCCACGAACCAATCCGGCAAACGTGGATCTTGTTGAGTTCCCCCATTTTAGAATCTAGAATAAAAACAGCGGCGAGGTTCAGGCCGTATGGTATTTATGTGGGTGAAGTTGGTGGTCTGGGTCCGACTCCACCTTGTTTTTTTAAATCATCTAGCACCCATACAAGCAAAAATGAAAGAAGACTTTATAAACATAATCCGGAAAGCGACCGGGGCCACGGATATCTTCAAGATCGAGGATATCCAGACGCTGTGGAGCGGGTACGGGATGATCATGCGCTATGGGCTTGCGGGTTGCGAGAGAAAGAGCGTGGTGGTCAAGCATGTAAAGCTGCCGGATAAAGGTGCTCATCCGCGGGGCTGGAATACCGATCGTTCTCATCAACGCAAGATCCGCTCCTACCAAGTGGAAACGGCATGGTACCGCGACTGGGCAAAGTTTTGCGACGAGAGCTGCCGCATCCCCCAATGCCTTGGGCTTGAATCGTCCAGCGATGAATTTCTCATGGTATTTGAGGACCTGGATGCCAGCGGTTTTTCGCGCCGCTTAGACTCGGTATCCATGCGTGAGATACGGATCTGCCTGAAATGGCTGGCCAACTTTCATGCCACCTTTATGGGCAAGAAACCGAGCGGGCTGTGGAAGGTGGGGACCTATTGGCATCTGGATACCCGGCCCGATGAGATGAAGGCGCTGGATGACAAGCCGCTCAAAAAGGCCGCGGCCAAGATTGATAAAAAGCTGCGCCAGAGCGCTTTTCTTACATTTGTCCATGGCGATGCCAAGCTGGCGAATTTTTGTTTCAGCAAGGACGGGCAGCGGGTTGCGGCGGTGGATTTTCAATACGTGGGCGGCGGCTGCGGCATGAAGGATGTGGCCTATTTTATCGGCAGCTGTCTCTATGAGGATGATTGCCAGCGACTGGAAAAGGAACTGTTGGATTGGTATTTTGCCCAGCTTAAAGAAGCGCTGACAAAACGTGGGGCAACCATCGATCCGGCGGCTCTTGAGCAGGACTGGCGGGCCCTCTACCCGGTGGCCTGGACCGATTTTCATCGTTTTATGAAGGGTTGGAGCCCGGGGCATTGGAAGATACATGGCTACAGCGAGCGTATTGCCCGTGAAGTGGTTGCCCAGTTGGGTTAAATGAGGAAAAGCATGAAAACCATCGGCATACTCGGCGGCTTGGGGCCGGACTCTACCTTGGATTATTACAAGACCATTACCCGGGCCTTTAGCGGTGGGGAGAATGATTTTTCTTTTCCGGAGATCATTATCGTGAGCGCCAATCTCCAGGAAGCCCTGCAAATTGTGGAAACAAAAGATTGGCCCAAGCTCACGGGCTGGCTGCTGGATAAAGTCGAGCGCTTGCATAAGGCCGGGGCTGAGTTCGGGGCCATTGCCTGCAACACCCCGCATATTGTCTTTGACGAACTGGCTGAGCGCTCGCCCATCCCCTTGATCAGCATCGTGGAAGAGACCGCCAAATATGCACAGCAAAAGAGGCTCAAAAACCTCGGACTCATGGGCACCAAGCTGACCATGGGCTCTGATTTTTACCAGCAGGTCTTTGCCCAACACGGTATTTCCGTTGTTGTGCCCACGGAGAAGGAACAGGAGCGTATCCAACATCTCATCTTTACTGAGATCGAGCTGGGGATCTTCAAGGAATCCACCCATAACGAGCTGCTTTCCATCACCAAGCGCATGAAGGATGAAGACAAGATCGACGGCCTGATCCTGGGCTGCACCGAACTGCCCCTTATCCTCACCGACGAGGTCTTCAACATCCCCTTTCTCAACACCAGCGCCATCCACTGCCGGTCCATTATCGAATACTGCAAGGGGTAGAGAGAGTTACAGGCTCCACGTGGCTGATGTTTTTTTTGCTGTTATTATGAATGAATTATTGCTCTTTACAGATGGCAGCGTGAACCCGAAATCCAAGGTTGGTTATGGGGCATACCTGATTGCGGCTGAACATGGGATGCCCATTGATGCCTTACGGACGCAAGTGAAGGTACGCCGCTTTGACAATACCTCTTCTGCAAAACTGGAATTGCAGACCCTGTTATGGGCCCTTGGCAATATCCAACCAGGGTCCAAGGTGGTTGTTCATACGGATTCGCAGACTATCATGGGCCTGCCGGACAGGCGTGAAAGACTTGAGCAGAATGCTTACCGCTCCAAGAAGAACCGGCTGCTCAATAATTATGAGCTGTACCAGGAGTTTTTTAGGGTAACCGATACGCTGGTGTGTAAATTCGTTAAGGTGCGCGGCCACCAGGCAACAAAGCACAAAGATGAGATCCACAGGCTTTTCACCCTGGTGGACAAAGCCTCAAGAAAGGCCTTAAGAAAAGATAATGAGTGAACAACAGCCCAATAATCCATTACACGGCGTGACCTTAAAGCAGATCGTCAACAGCCTGGTTGCGCAGTACGGCTGGGGCGAGCTGAGCAGACGCATCGAAATCCGCTGCTTTAAAAGCAACCCCTCGGTGCAGTCCAGCCTCAAGTTTTTACGTAAAACACCCTGGGCCAGGAAAAAGGTTGAAGACCTCTACCTTGCCAGCGGCCTGGGGCAGTAAATACTTTGCGGAGAAGGCCAATGAAAGATGATTACAGAAGCCAAGCTCTCAAGATCCACCCGTGGGTGTGTGCAAAATGCGGTCGCGAGTTTTCCGGTAAAAAACTGCAGGAGCTGACGGTCCACCACAAGGATCATAATTACAAGAACAATCCTCCGGACGGCAGCAATTGGGAGCTTTTGTGCATCTACTGCCACGACAACGAGCACTCCCGCGAGCTGGAATCCCAGTGGCAAAACAGCCAAGAGTCGGAGAACCAGGCAAATCCAACCTCAAGCCACACCCCCTTTGCAGATCTCAAGAAATTACTGCATGACCCTGAGGACGAAACAGAAGAATAACCCTGTTCATCCTTGAGCCGGGCTTGCATTGTTGCCCTATTGCATTTAGAACACTGCAAGAATGTAAGTGGCCCAAATGTTTTGCCATGACTTCAATGGAACAAAACGTACTGGCTCCATTTGCCTGGTTGCGTCATCAGGCAACTTTTCTCTGTAATCGACCAGATAAAAACGAGGATCTCCTTGGACCTTATCATCAGCAACCTGAAAATCCCCATTGAGCAAGACGGGATGGATGCATATCTCACTGCGGCCTCAAAGAAGATGGGGCTTGCGGCAGGGGATATATCCATTGTCAAGATGCTGAGCAAAGCCCTGGATCAGAGGAATTTCGAACAGTTCTTTTATAAGGTGACCCTGGTTGCCAGGGTTGATGAAAGCTTTGCCAATAGGCAAGGCTTCCCGCCTTACGAAGAATATATCCACGCCAAGAGGACGGCGGCAAGCAAAGAGCGGCCCATCATCGTGGGGTTCGGCCCTGCCGGGATGTTTGCCGCCCTGGAGTTGATTGACTGCGGCCTCAAGCCCCTCATATTTGAACGGGGCAAGAAGATAGATGAGCGCACCGTTGATGTACAACGTTTCATCAAAGAGCGGCAGCTCAACCCGGAATCGAATATTCAATTCGGTGAGGGTGGGGCCGGTTCCTACTCGGACGGCAAGCTGTTTTCCCGGCGCAACAAAAACACAAGTTATGTCAACCGGGTGCTGCGGACCTTTGTCAAATTCGGGGCGCCTGCGGAGATAGAGTACATCAGCAAACCCCACCTGGGCACGGATGTGCTGTGCAAGATCGTGCGCAACATACGGCTCCATATTCTGGAGCACGGCGGAGAGATACGTTACGGGGCAAAGATGACAGACCTCCTCGTGGCAAAGGGAAAGGCCTGTGGCATCGTGGTCAACGGGGAGGAGGAATATCACTCCTCCAGCATCTATATCGCCCTGGGCCATTCTGCCCGCGACACTTACGGGATGCTTGCGCAAAGGGGCGTTGCCCTTGAGCCGAGACAGATTTCCATTGGCGTGCGCATCGAGCATCCCGTTGAGACCATCAACCGCATGCGCTATGGCGAGAAGTATAAGGATTTCCCCGGATTAGGGGCCGCCACCTACTCGCTGAATTACACCAATCGAAAAATCAAAAAAGGGGTGTATACCTTTTGCATGTGCCCAGGAGGCGAGGTGGTCAATGCCTCATCCGAAGAGGGCATGCTGGTCTTAAACGGGATGAGCTACTCACAACGGAATTCACCCTTTTCCAATGCAGCCCTGGCAGTGACCTGTCATACCGCTGATTATGGGGCGGGCAACCCACTGGCTGGCATAGCGTTTCAAAAGGACATCGAGCGCAAGGCCTTTGCCGCAGGCGGCGGGAAGTGGGCCGTGCCTGCGCAGAATCTCATGCATTTTTTAGGGGAAAGCAGCACCAACACGATCCATAAAAACTCGTACAAGATGGGGGCGGTTGCCGCTGACCTCAAAGAGATCTTCCCCGAATTCGTGTTGGAACACCTCATAGCCTCGTTTCAGCAGTGGCGAAAAGAGGTCCCCTTATTTGTTTCGCATCAAGCGATAGTAATGGCGGCGGAGACAAGAACCTCTTCCCCTGTATGGATCAAACGCAATGCACACTACGAGTCAATCAATACACAAAACCTGTATCCCATCGGTGAGGGTTCGGGCTATACAGGCGGAATAACAAGCTCTGCCGCCGATGCCATACGGGCTGTGGAAATGCATACTTCGCCCATCTAAAAAAACAGGGTGGCGAGCATTTTTGTCACCACCCTGTTCATCCCCCCTGAACGATCCCCTAGAACGTCACATAGGCATACCCGGAACGTCTATTTTGGTGAAGGATGGAAGAAATCCAACCATTCTCTATCACCTTAATCTCGGGCAGCACGTCTTCCGGGGTCATTCCGGAAAGCTTGAGGGCGTTAATACAGACCTCCATCTCAATACCCATATCGATGAGCTGCGTAACCATCATCTGCACCTGCTCGGCACTGTCTTTACCGATAACCCCAGTGTTCATCCCCCTGAAGCTGACAACAAAATCAGGGGTGATTCCCTGATCAAGCAACTGCTGGTGCGTCAGGCTGATGCCATGGAGCACCATGGGCATTGCCTCATGACTCAGGACCGAGGTATTCAGATCGATAAAGGCTTTACCCAACCGATGCTTTGGTCCGTGATGCCCCAACTTGAAAGCGCTTGCCATGGCGGGCAGGACAAAAAAGAAAACAAGGATGAGGACCATAGCGAAACGAACATTTTTCCTGCTTTGCTGCATAATTATCCCTCTTCAATATTTTATTGCTGGATGAAGTTAACTGGCGGCATGCCAAGCTGTACAGTTAAAGCCAGCATAGCAATGGCATTTTCACGAGACCAGAGGCGACAACGACATAAAAAAGGGCAATTGCGGCAGGCACCAAACAAAAAAAGCCCGGCCACAGAGCAACTCTGCAGCCGGGCTTTATGACTTTATATTTCTCATGCCGCTACCAGGTATGCATCTCCACCCGGTAAATATTAAGGGGCTCGTCGCCATCGGTGTACTGGAATTTCACCTGGTAGGCGCCTGCCTCGGTAACGGCCTGGGAGATGTCCACCTCAACCGGCTTGACATCGGCATAGGATCTTACGGCCTTGAATTTGGGGCCCTGCAGGTTGCCGGGGCTCCAGTTGGCAACCTTTTCACTGCTGCCGGAAGGCTTGGTCAGCAAAACCTTACCGTAAGACTTATTGCTCTTACGGCCATAACCGTAAAAGACCAGCTTGGCGTTGTTTGCCTGGGCAACCTGAAAGGTATAAACATTATTGCTCTCGTTGCCGCTTGAGCCTGCAACGCCTCGCACCGTGCTGATCTGTACCTGGTTATCCTTGGTCTTCCAGGCCCAGCCTTGGGGGGCTGCGGAAGCCGGGGCAGCCTTCTCAGAAACGGGTTTGGAGACAACAGGGGCAAGAGTCTCCAGCGGCTTGGTCAGATCGACCTTGGTCATTCTTTTGCGCTCGGTCTGCACGACCAGGGCACCGGCCAGGTCACTCTTTACGATCAGCTCCTTTTCTATCTTTTGCAGTTTTTTCAGATAACTTGCGTGCACGTTCTGCACAGAGCGCTTCTTGAGTGCACTAATTTTTTTCTTGTATTGCTTATCAACGGCAAGCTCGGTGCCCTGCTCCAGCTTTTTTAACTCTTTTTGGTAGCGGGCCTTGATTGCGGCAATCTCTTTTTGCCGAGCCTTTTCAATGGCGAGTTTTTTAGTCTGATAGGAGTTGGACTTGAGTGCGCCTTTTTTGGCCTGGCTATACTCCTCTTCTGCAGCGGCTATCTCGGACGGCATTACCCCGTTTTTGCGCTCTTCGATATATGTCTTGCGCAGGTCAATGAGCTCCTGGGGCTCTTTATCAATGGTAATAACCTCGGCTGAGGCCACCCCACCCCCGCACAGCAACACAGCCAACAACAAACAACATCCCCTCCGAAACATATCCACCTCCCATAGAGTAAAGCTATTCAGTTACCATCCCACGATGCTCCCGAAGCACCGACAAAACAAGGTATCGTATTTAGGCCTGTTTTTCAACGCCGCTCTACCAAGGCCGGACAAAGGAGTAAATTCCTCTTTACAAGGGGTGTTCTGGCTGCTCTAGTGACTGATATTGGATCTATTTTTTTGTCATAAAACTTGAGTAGAAATTTTAGCCAGACAGATGATCATCACCTCGCTTAATATCGGCACCCCGCAAAAAGAGCTGTTTCACGGCAAAGAGTTCACCACCGGCCTCTGTAAACACCCAGTAGACACCCCTTTGGAGCTTGGCCCCTCCGGATTTACCGGCGACGGGGTACAGGATAAAAAACACCATGGCGGGGAAGATAAGGCGGTCTGCGTGTACAGCGCTGATCATTATCCCCATTGGCACAAGGAGCTTGGCATTGAGATGCCGATTGCCGCCTTTGGCGAGAATCTTACCCTTTCCGACTGTAGAGAAGAATCAATCCATATCGGGGATATTTTCACCTTGGGCAGCGCCACGGTGCAGGTGAGCCAGCCCCGCCAGCCCTGTAAAACATTGGCCGCCCGCTTTGGCAGGAGCGACTTTGTCAAGCTGGTGGTGGAATCGGGCTATACAGGCTTTTATCTCAGGGTCCTCAAAACAGGTATTGTCCAACCCGGCGAGGCAATGGAACCTCTCGAGGCAGATCCCGGCAAGGTCTCAATCGATTTTGCCAATAGAATCTACCACCATGAGCGGAAAAACATTGCCGGGCTCCAGCGCGTTCTAGGGGTGACCGCCCTTTCCGCATCCTGGCGCCAGCCATTTGAAGAGTTGCTGAGCAAGGCGGGATAAACCATATTTTTTGAGTGACAAGTAACGAGTAACGAGTAAATAGTGTGTGACGAGTCTTTACTCGTTACTTGTCACTCGTCACTATCTTTTATTTATGTCAAAAAAACCAGCCACAAAGCCGCCAAAACTGACACCCATGATGCAGCAGTACCTTGAAATCAAGGCGCAGCATCAGGATGCCATTCTCTTTTACCGGTTGGGCGATTTTTACGAGATGTTCTTTGACGATGCCGTGACCGCTTCCAAGGTCCTGGGCATCACCCTCACCTCCCGCAACGCCAAAAGCGATGAAAACAAGGTCCCCTTATGCGGAGTGCCTTATCACGCCGCGCCTAATTACCTGGCCAAGTTGATTAAGGCCGGCTTTAAGGTGGCTGTCTGCGAACAGGTTGAGGACCCGAAAGAGGCCAAGGGCGTGGTCAAGCGCGAGGTGGTACGGGTAGTCACCCCCGGTCTGGTTACGGAAGAGCAACTCCTGGACGACAAGGAAAACCTCTACCTGGCCGCCATCTGTCACAAGAAAAAAACCTGGGGCCTGAGCCTGCTCGATCTTTCCACCGGCGAATTCCTGGTCAGCGAGCGCGATGATCTTTCCGGCCTGCTTGATGAACTTGGCCGCATGTCCCCTTCCGAGGTTTTGCTCGAGGGCAACGACTATGGCGAGGCAGACAAGGAGATCAGTGAACAACTCGGCCTCTATGTGCCCCATGGCTGCCTGACCCCGCGGCCCGCCTCAGCCTTTTATCCGGAAAACGCACGCCAGGCACTGCTTGATCATTTCCAGGTAGCCAACCTTGCCGGATTCGGCTGCGAGAATATGAAAGCCGGGGTGGCTGCGGCAGGCTGCCTGCTGCTCTATCTTGAGGAGACCCAGAAGACCGACCTTGACCATATCGAGCGGCTTACCCCCCTTGAGCTTGACAACATCCTGATGATGGATGATGCCTCACGCCGCAACCTGGAGCTGACCCAGACCATTGTCGGCGGCAAACGGGAAGGCTCGCTCCTGGACACTTTAGACTGCACCGAGACCCCCATGGGCGCACGGCTCTTAAAAAAGAGCCTGCTCCTGCCCCTGCAGGATGTAACCGAGATCAACCAGCGCCTGACCACGGTGGAAGAGCTGATGATGGGCCCCAGGCTCAGGCAGGAGATCCGCGAGGTGCTGGCCCTGGTCTATGACCTTGAACGCCTCAACAGCCGCATTGTTTTAGGCAGCGGCAATGCCCGTGATCTCACGGCACTGAAAGTCTCCCTGGCCCAGTTACCCATACTCAAAGAAAAGCTTGCTGATTTTTCCGGCATTCTGGCAGCGCTACATAGGGATCTTGACCTGCTCTCCGACCTGCGCGATCTCATTTCCGGGAGCATCCGCGAGGATGCGCCCATCACCCTGCGCGAAGGCGGCCTCATTGCCGAGGGATATAATGAGGAACTTGACGAACTGGTTGCCATCCTGCGCGACGGCAAGGCCCTGATCCTCGGCCTTGAGGCCCAGGAGCGGGAACGCACCGGCATTGGCAATCTCAAGGTCAAATACAACAAGGTCTTCGGTTACTTCTTAGAAGTAAGCAAGGCCCAGCTCAACAAGGTGCCCGAGGATTTTATCCGCAAGCAGACCCTGGTCAATGCCGAACGCTTTATCACCCCGGAGCTCAAAGAGTTTGAAAACAAGGTGAGCGGTGCCCAGGAGAGGCGCCTGGAGTTGGAATACCAGCTCTTTAACGCAATCCGAGCCAAGGTAGCGGCTGAAAGCTCCCGTATACTCAAGGCGGCAGGCCAGATCGCCCAGATCGACTTTTTCACCTCCCTGGCCGAGGCGGCGCAAAAATACCATTACAGCAAGCCCGTGGTGAACAGCGGTGAAAGCATCATCATCAACGAAGGCCGCCATCCGGTGATCGAGCGCACCCTGCCGCCGGGCAAATTCGTGCCCAACGATATCCATCTCGACCAGGAAAACGAAGAGGTCTTGATCATCACCGGCCCCAACATGGCGGGAAAATCAACGGTACTGAGGCAGACCGCGCTCATCACCCTCATGGCCCAGATGGGTTCCTTTGTCCCGGCCAAGGAGGCGACCGTCGGCGTGGTGGACCGCATCTTTACCCGGGTCGGGGCCATGGATAATCTACGCCAGGCCCAATCCACCTTTATGGTGGAGATGAACGAGACCGCCAATATCCTGAACAATGCCACGGAAAAAAGCCTGGTCATTCTCGATGAGATCGGCCGCGGCACCTCCACCTTTGACGGGCTCTCCATTGCCTGGGCCGTGGCCGAGGATCTGGTGACCAAAAACAACAAGGGTGTCAAAACCATCTTTGCCACCCATTACCATGAGCTGACCGAGCTTGCCGCCACCCACCAGCGGGTGAAAAACTACAATATCGCCGTGCGCGAATGGAACGACTCCATCATCTTTTTGCACAAGCTCATGCCCGGCGGCACCAACCGCAGTTACGGCATCCAGGTCGCAGCCTTGGCTGGGGTCCCGGCCCGAGTGGTTGCCAGAGCCAAAGAGTTGTTGCATAATATTGAGCAGGGTGAGTTCAACCGTAAGGGTGAGCCGCGCATTGCCACCTCCAAATCCCAAGGCAAAGCACCCCAGCCCAGCCAACTGAGACTCTTTGGCGGCACATCGCACCGAGCACTGGAACGGCTGGTTGAAATCAACCCGGACGAACTCACGCCCCGTGAGGCCCTGGATCTGTTGTATGAGTTAAAAAAATTGAGTGAAGATGAGTAGTTTTTTCTGTAAATCATTCCATTCTTGGAAAAGCTCTGTAGGAGCCGCTTTAGCGGCGATTATCGCGCCTGAAGGCGCTCCTACAGGTGTAGAACAAGCTAGAGAAGATACAACAGGTTCTTCTGGAAACGGAACAAAGACACGGCTGTGTAGCGTAACCTTCCTTGTCGCCCTCCTGCTCACCTTCTTCATCCTGCCCGGCAATCTTTCCGCCAAGCAGTACCCGCAAAATTACATCGCCAAACAGTACCGCCAGGCCAAGGCGTATTACCAGAACCTGATCAGCACCAAACGCGGCCAGGATAGGCGCAACTGGCTCACCTGCGTCAAGGGCTTTCGCAAACTCTATAAGGCGTATCCCCGTCATGAGGTGGCTCCACGCAGCCTGTTCATGCTGGGCAAGATCTACCACGACATGTACTCCCGCAGCAAAAACCCGCTGGATCTGGGCGAAGCCATCGCCTACTACGAGGACGTGGCAACCCTGTACGCCAAACACCGACTGGCCGACGATGCCCTCTTTAGCATCGGCCATATCTACCTTGCCGATAAAAAAGAGGATAAAAAGGCGGCCCGGACCTTTGCCAGAATCATTGCCCTCTACCCCAAAGGCGACATGGCCCATAGCGCCACCGCCCAACTGGAACGCCTCCGTGGCGAGCCCATGGCTGTCGCTTCCCCCGCGCCCAAGCAGACCGTAAAACGCTTGCTGAGCATTGAGCCGCGCATGGTCAAGCGCAGACCGAGAATCCACGGCAAAAGCAGCGCAAGCAGCACAGAAAGGGCCACCATGCTGCCCATCCGCTACTGGTCGAGCAGCCGCTATACCCGGGTGGTGATGGAGACCAACACCCCGGTCAAGTTCAAACATAAAACCCTGGGCGAGGATAAAAAACGGCCGCGGCGCCTGTACATCGATCTGCTCAACTGCGGGGTCAGCGGCGATGCGGAAAAAACCGTACCCATCCAGGACGGCCTTTTAAAACAGGTGCGCAATGCCCAGTTCACCCCGGAAACCGTGCGGGTGGTGCTTGATACGCAAAAAAACATCTCCGACTACAAGATCTTCAGCCTGGAAAATCCCTTCCGCGTGGTGGTGGATGTGATGAGCAGCAGCAAAAACGGGCAGAACGGGCCGAGCAAGGAAGCACTCTCCCTGGTGCGCCAGCTGGGCCTGGGTGTGGGAAAAATCGTGATCGACCCCGGCCACGGCGGCAAAGACCCGGGCACCACCAGCAAAAGCGGACTCAAAGAAAAAGATATTGTTCTGAAGGTGGCGAAAAAGATGGCCAAACGCTTACGCGAAAACCTCAATTGCGAGGTGGTGCTTACTAGAAATAGTGATGTGTTTATCCCCCTGGAAGAACGCACCGCCATTGCCAACTCAAAGGAGGGCGATCTCTTTATCTCCGTACATGTCAATGCCGCTCCTACCAGCAAGGCCAAAGGCATTGAGACCTATGTGCTGGATCTTGCCACCAACAAGGATGCCATGCGCGTTGCCGCTTTGGAGAACGCCACCTCGGCCAGACAACTCAGTGACCTGCAGTCCATCCTCATGGACCTGATGAACAATACGAAGATCAAAGAGTCGCTCAAGTTGGCCGAACTGGTTCAGGATAATATGGTAAACGGCCTGGCCAGGAAGTATAAAACCGTGAAAAATCTCGGGGTAAAAAAGGCTCCCTTTGTTGTGCTGATCGGAGCCCAGATGCCGGCAATCCTTACCGAAATTGCCTTTATCAGTAATCCGGAAGAGGAAAAACGCCTCAGAAGCGAGGCCTATCTCAACCAGGTTGCCGACCACATTGCCACCGGTGTTGCCGGTTACGTGGAGACCATGAGCCTGGCCATGAATCTTGCCCCCAGCTCCCGCTAGACTTGACAGGAGTCAGGGGAGCATGGTTAATGGGAAATCAAATACTTAAGCCCGATAAACCAACATATACCTATGCTATGAAAACCATCGATTCCATTCCCATTGATAAAGAGGCCATCGAGAAGCTGGCGGCTCATGCCACACCGGCCATGCCCATCCTCGGTGCTGAAAAAGAAAAACTGATCAAACGCATCAAGGAACTCTTAATAGAAAAGAACGCTGTCCTTGTTGCCCATTACTATACGGACGAGGATCTACAGATCCTGGCCGATGAAACCGGCGGCTGCGTCTCCGACTCTTTGGAGATGGCGCGTTTCGGTCACGATCACCCGGCCGAAACCGTTGTTGTTGCCGGGGTCCGCTTCATGGGTGAGACCGCAAAAATCCTTAACCCGGAAAAGCGCATCCTCATGCCCGATCTTGGGGCCGAATGCTCGCTGGACCTCAGCTGTCCTGCCGATGTATTCACCAAATTTTGCGATGCCCACCCGGACCGCACGGTTGTTGTTTACGCCAACACCAGCGCAGAGGTGAAGGCCCGAGCCGATTGGGTTGTCACCTCAAGTATCGGTACCAAGGTCGTCGCGCATCTGCACAGTCTGGGCGAAAAGATCCTCTGGGCTCCGGACCGCTATCTGGGCGGCTATATCCAAAAGGTGACCGGGGCGGATATGCTCCTCTGGCCCGGCTACTGCATTGTCCATGACGCATTCCGGGCCGACGAACTTGAGGCCCTGCGCAAAAAACACCCGGAAGCAGGCGTGCTGGTCCACCCGGAATCCCCCATGGAAGTGATCAACCAGGCGGACGTGGTCGGCTCGACCACCCAGCTTATCAAGGCGGTCACCGAGATGGACAATAAGCTTTTTATCGTTGCCACGGACCATGGCATCTTCCACAAGATGAAAGAGGTTGCGCCAAACAAACGTTTTATCGAAGCGCCCATGGGCGGCACCGGCGCCTCTTGCATAAGCTGCGCCCACTGCCCATGGATGGGCATGAACGGCCTGGTCAATCTCGCCTACACCCTTGAAACCGGAGAAAACGAGATACACGTCGATCCGGCCGTGGGCAAACAGGCCATGGTCTCGCTCAAGCGCATGCTTGATTTTGCCGATCAGCTCAAGATGAAGGCCACCGGCAAAGCCAATATTATTTCACCCGCCTAATGAAAAAGGGCGAGTTGCCATTACAGCCACTCGCCCTTTTATTTTCAATATTTGCCTTACTTTTATTTATACAACGTATCCTCATCGGCGTATTGTTCCTTAATCCGTAAAAACTCCTCCTCCTGACGCAAAAAGGCTTCCACCACAACAGGGTCGAACTGTTTGCCCTTATGCCGAATAATCTCATCCTTGGCTTCCCAATGGGTCAGGCCCGGATGATAGCTGCGTTTACTGGTCATCGCGTCATAGGCATCGGCCAGGGAGACTATCCTGGCACAAATGGGCGTCTCCTTACCGGCGAGACCGAATGGATAGCCATTGCCATCCCAACGCTCATGGTGCAGCATGGCAATCTCATGGGCCAAAAACAGATACTCTGACTCTGTCTCGGAGTGCACCTCTTTAATCAGATTTCCGCCGATCTGGGCATGACTCTGGAGACAGTTCACCTCTGGGGAGGTAAGTTTTTCTTCCTTATGCAGCAGTTCTACGGAAATGCCGACCTTACCCAGATCATGGAGCGGGCTGACCCTGGCAATCTCCTCGGCCACGGCATTGGTCAGCCCCAGTTCCGGGTGATTTTTGACAAGGTCACGGGCAATGAGCCGAGAGAAGTGATAGATCCGATCCAGGTGGCTGCCGGTTTCCTTGCTCTGCAGTGCGGCGAGTTTGGTCAGAAAAAAAACCAACTCCTCAAATTTTTCAATACGGAGCTTGCGCACCCCACCTTCAAGCCGCAGTCGTAACTCCACCGGCCGCACCGGCTTGGTCAGGTAATCGTCCGCCCCCAAAGAAAGCGCCTGAATCAGAGACTCCTCGTTATCTCGGTGAGTCTGCACGATGATGTAGGTATAGTGCAGCTCGGTTTCACGAATTTTTTTGATCAAGCCAAAACCATCCAATTCCGGCATCATCAGATCGGTAATGACCAGGCGGATATCGGGGTCATTGCTAAAGACGGCAAAGGCCTCTGCACCGTTTTCCGCCTCAATAATCTCATAGGAGGTCGTACTCAGGTGTTTTTTGAGTAAAGCGCGCTGGGTCGGTTCATCGTCGACAATGAGAACCTTGGTCAGGGTGGAAGCCATCCGGCGGCATACGCTATCTTGCGACATAATTACATTCAACCTTGGCAAAAAAAATGATGATCAGCTCTAGCCAACCTATATAATACGCAAATTTTCCACAAAAAATCAAAGAATTACATCATTCCCCCCGACCTTCCCCCCCTTTAATCGACCAGAGCTGCCCCCCTTTGGAATTTACTGCGATACTCGCTGGGCCGAAGCCCGGTGTGCTTAACAAAGACCTTACGAAAAAAACTGCTGTCCTCATAGCCCACCTGATAGCTGATCTCGTCAAAATTTTTCGATTCACTCTCCAGGATGGACTTTGCCTTTTCCACTCGAACCCGCTGCAGATAGGCAAGGGGGGTGTCACCCGTAGCCGTTTTAAAGCGCCGCTCCAGGGTACGGCGACCCATACCGCTTTTTTGGGCAACCTTGTCCAGATCGATACTCTCCTGAAAGCTCTTTTCAAAAAAATGCTGGCAATGCAGAACCGCCTCATCGCTGTGGTTGCGCTGAAAACGAAAGGGGGTATAGGGTTGCTGGGTATTATCGCGGGCTATATCATGGGCCAGTGACTTTGCGCACTCCACGCCCAGACGATGGCCGTAATATTTTTCCACCAGGTACATGGCAAGATCAATACAACTGCTCATGCCCCCGGAGCAAAAGATATCGCCGCTGTCGGTGATGAGTTTTTCCGGCTTGAGCATTACCTCCGGGTACAGTTGCCGAAACTCCTCTGCCACAGCCCAATGTGTGGTTGCCTCTTTACCGTTGAGCAGGCCAGTCCGGGCGAGGACAAATGAACCGGTACAGATGCCGGCCAAGTGCGCTCCCTGACTATACTGTTTACAAAGCCAGGGAACGACTGCCCCTCCTATACCGGCCAGGGTATTTTCAATATTAAAAAGCGCCCCCACAACAACGAGATCGCTTTTCTTTACATCGGTCATGGAACGGTGCGGATGAATGGGAAACCCATTGTTGCAGATAATCGGCGCACCATCCGGAGTGACGACTTCCACCTCAAAAAGTTTCGCGATGTCCAGTCCATGGACCTTGTTCCAGAGCACTCCGGCCAGGGAAAAAACATCCATTGGCCCGGTTAGCGTTGTTGCTGAGCCCCCTTCCAGGGCCACTATCGTGACATGTTTCATCTTCCCCCCTAATCAGTAATGATGAAGACTGCAAAAAGATCCTCTCTTTTTTCTACAGTCTTCATCATTACAGCACAAGAAGATGACGAAATCCACCTGAAGATTGTCGTTTTCGCCTCTGTTTCCTTTCCTGCTCTGCCTTTACAGTAAAAGAACATTAAGAAATCATTGTTTTTAAGGAGGGTACGGTATGACACGGACAGGAAAAACCTATGCGGCAATTTTTACTTTTTGTTCATTGGCTATCACCGGGGTGATGATAAAAAATAGCGTTGCCGCTGAGCTCAAAAGATATGACGAGGGCACACAAAGCTGCAGAATTTTAAGATTTGAAAGCTCATTGTTTGGCAAAGGGCAAAAACTCTTTAATCAACGCTGCAAGAGCTGCCACACCCGTAAAAATGACCAAAACGCCAGCTTTATACACACAGAAACCCTGCCCCCAAACGGCTGGAACCGCGTTTTTTATAAAAAAAATACAGAATGTGCGAAAAGTGGGGAATGGAAAGGGTTGAGCAAAGAAGACCAGCTTCTGCTCAACGACTATCTTTGGCGTTACGGCGCAAATACTTATGACCCATATGATGCGGAAAGGTGTGGTTGATAAAATAAACTGCTCCCGGGTCCGGGAGCAAGGCAATAAAAAAAGGTTCATCGTCGATGTCCGGGAAAAGCAGCTTTTATTTTCAGGAAGAA
>CAYLQA010000015.1:0-59912 GCA_964385695.1 uncultured Desulfobulbia bacterium
TGATACTCTATCTTAAATTTTGTATGACTTCCTTGCCGATATTCCATGCCAGCGACTATAAGGCAACTGCTAGCATAATGCTACCCGCCTAAAGGCGGGGAAGAGAGGATTTATCAAAAATTTCGCCACTGCCTGCAGGGAAAACATATCAAACTCCTTGTTCCATGAAGGGCTGAGAACATGACGCTCAGCCCTTAACAGTTCTTTTCTTCAGAAACGAGTCAAAAAAATCCCATTTTTAATTTAAGTCTGCCCCTTTCTTTGCCGATAAGCTAAAATGAGAAGGTAGATTATACCCGGATCAAACTGGAGGTGCCTTATGATTTCCGGCATACACTCAGCGCTTTCCGGCCTCACGGCCATTCAAAAAAAAGTCGAGTCCAACGCCCATAATGTTGCCAACATTGAAACCGACGGCTTCAAAAAAACCAAGGTCACCCTGCATGAGGCGGAACCACAAGGGGTAGAAGCCAAAGTTGAACAGGTTAACACCCAAGGCCCTTTAGTTCTTGAGCAAACCCCAAAGGGTGAAGAGCTGGTTGAAAAGTCCAACGTGGAACTCAGCGAAGAGCTCCCGAGCCTGATGCTGAGCAGGCGATTTTTTCAGGCCAACCTTAAAACCGTACAGATTGAAGAAGAGATGCTCGGTAGCCTGCTCGACATCAAAAGCTGAGCAAACCTTGCACATATCAAATAAAAAAACCCGCTTACAAGCGGGTTTTTTTATTGCTCACCATCTACCTTTTCCTAGCCATTATCCTGGTAAGTTATCCGTCCCCCCATTACGGTAAGTACGGCTTTTCCCTCTAAAGGCATATCCAGGAAAGGTGAATTTGTACTTTTTGATACGATATTTTCCACCTTAAAAACATGCTTTCGGGCAGGGTCTATAATCACCAAGTCTGCATCTGCACCAACGGCCAATGTTCCTCCCTGCACACCAAGTATCCGGGCCGGGTTAACGGAAAACAATTCCACCAATCGAGCCTCACTGATAACCTTGTCCCTGACCAGTTGCAAGGCCAAAGGCAAAGCAGTCTCAAGGCCTATAATACCGTTTGCCGCCAAGTCAAACTCCACATCCTTTTCAAGGTCGCTATGCGGGGCGTGATCAGTGGCAATGGCATCGAGGGTGCCATCACGCACCCCCTCTTTAATGGCTGCAACATCCTCAGCCGTCCGCAAAGGAGGGTTCATCTTTGCCCGGGTGTTGTAGTTACCTATGGCCTCTTCGGTCAGGGTAAAATAATGCGGCGCAGTTTCGGCGGTAACAGGACAGCCCTTTTTCTTTGCTCGGCGAATAAGGCTCACCGATTCCTTTGTGCTGACATGGGCGATATGAATCGGCCTCTTGGTAAATTCAGCCAAGGCCAAATCGCGATAGACCATGACCTCTTCTGCTGCATTCGGAATTCCGCGCAGCCCCAGGCGGGTCGCCATTGCCCCCTCGTTCATTACCCCATTTTTACTGAGAGACATCTCTTCGGCATGGGAAATCACCAATAAATCGTGACTGCCGGCATACTCCAGGGCACGGCGCAAAAGCTGACTGTTGCCGACGGGCAGGCCGTCATCGGTAATGGCAACCACCCCGGCCTTGCGCAACTCGCCAAGCTCAGCCAAGGACTCGCCCTTGCTCCCTTTGCTAATCGCACCAACCGGATAAACCCTGGCTGCACATTGCTCAGCCTTGGCCAGAATCAGTGCTGTTATGGCCTGGTTATCGTTTACCGGTTTGGTATTGGGCATACATGCCACCGCAGTAAAGCCACCGGCAGCAGCGGCCTGAGTGCCTGTGGCAATAGTCTCTTTATGCTCTTCACCGGGCTCGCGCAAGTGGACGTGCATGTCAATAAATCCCGGGGCAACCCACTTGCCATCCGCATCGATCCGATGAACATCAGCAGGGTAAGCATCCCTTTCCGACTCTGCGGTTATTGCCGCAATCTTTCCACCTTCAACAAAAACATCCACAACCGCATCAAGCTGACTGGCTGGGTCAATCACGCGCCCGCCCAAGATCAACAAAGAGGCGTTTTGCATTTTCTCCGACATAATTCTACTCGCCTCCCATTATCAGGTAGATCAAGGCCATTCTCACTGCAACACCGTTGGTTACCTGGTCTAAAATTACAGACCGGCTCCCATCCGCAATTTTCGGATCAAGCTCAACACCCCTGTTTATCGGGCCGGGATGCATAATGATAGCATCCGGCTTTGCAGCCTGGACCACCCTTTGCGATACCCCAAAAAAGTTTGCATACTCTCGCAGAGAGGGGAAAAGAGGATCCTGCTGCCTTTCCTTTTGAATACGCAAGGCCATCACCACATCGGCTCCGTCAACTGCCTCCTCAACGGTCTTACATACGGTAGCGCCCATCTCCTCAACCCCAGGCGGGATCAAGGTCGCAGGGCCACTTACGGCAACGGTCGCCCCCATCTTGGTAAAACCTATAATATTTGAGTGGGCAACACGGCTATGGGTGATATCACCGATAATAGCCACCTTGAGGCCGGTTATTTTCCCCTTGGCCTCCTGCACTGTCATCAAATCGAGCAATCCTTGACTGGGGTGCTCATGGGTGCCGTCGCCGGCATTTATGACAGAGGCGTTAATATGTTTTGCCAACAGCCCGGGAGAGCCGGAACGGGAGTGGCGAATGATGATGCAATCCGGATTCATCGCAGCCAGGTTTCTGGCCGTATCCACCAAGGTTTCACCCTTAACCGTGCTGCTGGCCGAACTTGAGATATTAAAGGTATCCGCACTCATCCGTTTGGCCGCCACCTCAAACGACAGACGCGTCCGAGTGCTGGGTTCAAAAAAAAGATTGATGATGGTCTTACCGCGTAAAGTAGGAACTTTTTTGATGGATCGGGTGGAAATTTCCTTGAAAGAGGCTGCTGTTTGCAGAATCAACTCCATATCATCGGTAGACAGGTCAGCCAAACCGAGAATATGCTTATGGTTGAAGATGTGTCCAGGCTCCATGGCAACAGGTGATTTATTTGAATGAAAGTTGCAGAGTCACTTTCATCAGCATAAGAAAGCAACAAGTAAAAGGTCCAGTCTTTTTTACTGTATCAGGTTGGTCAACCGGCTCCAGCGTACAGCAAAATTTTCGCGATCCCAGGACCAGTAAAGCATAAAAGCCTTCCCCTTAACGGCCTTTAGGTCGACAAATCCCCAAAAACGGCTGTCGTGACTGTTGTCCCGATTATCCCCCATAACAAACAAAGAACCGGGGGGCACCACGATCGGGCCGACATTATCCCTGGGAGTTGAAAGAATTTCAGGCTCAAGGTTTACAGCATGGGGCTCAAGAAATTTTTCCCCGTTCACATAAACCTGTTTGTTGACTATCTCAATCCTATCGCCAGCCACGCCGACAACCCGCTTTATAAAGTCTTGTGAAGGATTTTTCGGATACTTAAACACTATGACATCATGACGGTGAGGATCGCCAAGACCAATCCAGGTTGCACCGGAAAAAGGGTTTTTCACGCCATAACTGAACTTGTTAACAAGAATATGATCACCAACAAGCAAGGTGGGGATCATTGAACCAGATGGGATTTTGAAGGCCTGAACAACAAAGGTACGAATGAATAAGGCAAGCAACAGGGCTATAACAATAGCCTCTGCATATTCCCGGAAGACAGATTTTTGCCTTACTTCCTTGACTTCACTCGCCACAACCACTCCTTAATTCTGCCGCATTGATCAACTGCTTTAAACATGCTAAAAACTGCCCCACATTACGCCAAGGGCCAAATAAAAACAAGGTTATTTCTCACTACAAGGCCAGCCCAATCAACTCTTTTGTCTGGCAGATGAACGAGTGCTTTTTTTCAAGCTCAAACCCCAAATTTCATTAAAGCATACTCCCGCAACAATACTCCAATCCGCCTTTAGCAAAAGGCAACAAACAGAAGAACACAGGCAACATATTGTATTTTTCTTTTTCACCACTACAAGATATTGGACTTTTCACATTTAAAGCGTTTTACGCTTCCCTCATGAAGGAGCGCAAAAAGGTCGCAGGCATTAAATTTTTTATGAAATTTCGACCAGTAACACCCACTTTCCACTTGACAAGATTTTACGTTTATGTCTCTAATGCAGTAATAAATGTAGTTACATTACAGCATGCAATACATGTGTTACATACAACCTTCTGATTTTTCTGCGGATTAAGATAGAGTCAAACACACCGTAACAAACAGGGGCTCCATGGGAAAGCTAAGCCTTCCAAATTTCAAAATCCCTCCAATCAACCTACCCTTTCTTGCAAAGCAGCGTCTTTCCGTTGGCTTGGACATTGGCTCCCACGCTGTAAAGATCTGTGAGTTTGCCGAAAGTGGCGCCGGGATAAAACTGCAAGCACTGGGAAGTGCCCTCTTGCCACCGGAATCCCTTGAAGACGGAGCCCTACAAAATCCCGATGAAGTTGCCGAGGTTATCAGCAACCTTGTTAACAATCTGAAAATTAAAGGCAAAAAGGTTGCCATCTCCATTTCCGGCTATTCGGTCATCGTAAAAAAAATTAACCTGGCAGTAATGACCGAAGAGGAGCTCGAAAAACATATTGAGGCTGAGGCTGAGCAATATATCCCTTTTGACATTGACGATGTTTATCTGGACTTCCAAGATCTAAAGACCAACACGGAAGCAGAGGATCGAACCGATGTCATGCTTGTCGCAGCCAAAAAAGACGTGGTAGACGGCTTTCTCGGCATGCTTGAGTCTTCCGGGCTGACCCCTGTCGTTGTTGACGTTGATGCATTTGCCCTTGAAAATGCCTATGAGGCAAATTTCGGGCTGAATGAAAATGTCGCTCTGGTTGATATTGGTGCTTCAAAAATGAACATCAATATCATCTCAAACGGCACATCAATCCTGGCCCGCGATGTGGTTTTGGGCAGCAGACAACTCACCGAACAAATCCAAAACCAATTTGACATCTCTTTCGAAGAGGCTGAAGCCTTAAAAACCGGACAAACTGCAGCCGATGACAAGCAGGAAGATCTCGAAGGACTCTTTGTCAATGCCTGTACCCAATGGGCAACAGAAGTAAAGCGGGCCATAGATTTTTATTACTCAAACCACCCGGAAGATAAAATCAGCAAAATTGTTTTAAGCGGGGGCGGCTCAAAAATTTCAGGACTAAAGGAATTTTTTCAAAAAGAGACGGATATTTCTGTAGAGATTTTTAACCCTTTTATTAAGGCATCTGTAGATCCGGACATTATAAATCCGGCTTACCTCAAAAACATTGCCCCAGAAATGACTCTCGCTGCCGGCTTGGCAACAAGGCCAGTGGAGGTTTAAGAAAATGATCAGAATAAACCTCCTCCCGATACGCCAACTCAAAAAAAGGAAACAATTAAAAAACGAACTTCTTATTCTGTTTGCGTCTTTTATTTGCGTTATCCTGATCTTAGCCGGAACCGCCTTTACCGTTTCTCAAAAAATTTCGACCAAGAAAAAAACTGTCGCGCAATTACAGAGTAAAAAGAGAAGCTACCAGCCAATCCTCCAAAAGATTAAGCAAGCAGAACAAGAAAAAGCACTTTTAGAAACAAAATTGGAAACCATAAAAAAATTAAAACTTGGCTCTCAACTTCCAGTACGCATTCTTGATGAAATCGCCAAACTGACGCCACCGGAAAGAATCTGGCTTAAATCTCTCAAGCTAAGCACCGGCTCTTTGCTAATCCAAGGAATCGCATTGGACAACGCCACCATTGCACAATATATGCAAAAAATTAGCAGCTCCCCGTATTTTAGCCTGCCTGATCTTTCGAGGACCACATCAACAAAAATTGGGCAGCAAACTTTGAAATCCTTTTCTCTAAAAATATTGACCAAGAACCCCCTTGCCCAGAAAAAGGGCTCACCCAATACAGATACAAACTAGACGTAGACGCATTGCTTATGAATTTTAAAGAAGCACTTAAGTTATTTGATAATTTTCTGGACAATACGGCTGCCAACATCCAGCCGCCTGTCAAGATTGCTATATTGGCAGGTGTCATACTTATTCCAGCGGTAATTTTTTACTTTACCTTTTGGTCTCCGAAAGCAAAGGAGATCTCAGCACTTACAAGCAAAGAAAAACGGCTAAATACCGAAATTGCACGGCTAGAAAAAGCTACTAAAAAAATCAAGCAGATAGAGGAAGAAGCGCGGCAAACTGCTCTGCTCTATGCCGCAGCATCAGAGTTGCTGCCCGAAAAAAAAGAAATACCAACGCTATTGGCAACCATTTCAAGCCAAGGAACCGAGGCGGGATTGGAGATTAAATCCTTCCAGCCAAGCCCCGAAAAACCAGAGACGTTTTACGCATCTATCCCTATGAGGCTCAGCGTGTCTGGAACGTATCACCAGACAGGAGTTTTTTTAGATAAAGTAAGCAAAATGCCTCGAATAATTTCTGTTACAGAAGTGAGCATAGGGAGCCCGAAGCATGTAGGAGGTGAAGTTTTACTTAACTCATCACTCAGCTTGTTAACGTATAAGTTTATTGAAAAACGCAATGGCACACAATAAGGCAAATAATTTCTTCAGGTTATGTTTCTTTTCTTATTGTTTGGGTTTCATTTTGTTGCTCAGCCCTGGAGCGACAAATGATGCACGCTCCCAACAATTAGCAACTCCAGAAAACGCCGAAGAACGCGCCAAGACCGCAAAAACACTTCGAGAGTTTTTAGAGCTGGGCCGACTTGAAGCGTATCAATTTCAAAAGGACAGAAGGACAGACCCATTTCTTCCCTTCATAACACAGGAGATGCTGGAAGCAGAAGCAAGAAAAAGCACCGACCAGTTAACGGGAATGAGAAGATTTGAACCCGGACAACTTGTTGTTGTGGCTATTGCCTTTACGGCGAAAGATACGTTTGCCATGGTCCAGGACTCTACCGGGAAGGGATATATTGTAAGGAAAGGAATGAAAATTGGAAGAAGAGGCGAGATTATTGACATTGTTCGAAACAAAATTATCGTAAAACAACCTTCCCCATCATTGACGTCAGCCAAACGTTATAAATTTACAGAAATGCTCTTGAAAAAAGAGGGAGAAAAGTAATGGCGACCTCTACGCGATTTATCTACATACTTTTGTGTTTAATGTTTGCCTTAGGGCTGCAACTCAGCACCTCTAACCACTCCCTTGCAAACGCAGAAGAAAATTTTGCAATACAAAATATAAAAGTAACCCAAACAGCGGATGTACGAGCTTTTTGACCCCTTAAGAATTGTAATTGATGTTGCAGGCGCCCATCTTGACTCAAACGCAACCCTTCCCTCAGATTTCCCGCAGGGGCCAATAAGCGACATTAAAACAGCCTTGCTTGAAGGCCAGGAACCATCAATTACCAGGCTTGAAGTTTACCTGGCATCGGATCAAGGATATGCCGTTGAGCGTCAAACCAACAACATCGTTGTCAGCTTTGCAAAGGGTATCCCGCAGGATGTGCTAGAAAAAGAGCCTCCTCCCGCCGAAACGATAGCTTCCGACCAACAACTTGCTGCTTCGGTAATTCACGATATAGATATCGACACAACCGACCAAGGCACAACAAAGGTTTATATTCTTGCAGATGCCCCGGTAAGTTCATTTCAAGAGGCTCAACTCCCCAAAGGGGCCGGACGCCCGGACAGAATGTATATCGATATTCCAGAAATGACTTTACCTGGGAATATTCTTGTAAAAGAGGTAGGAACAACTCTTTCTCAGATTCGAGCCGCACAACGCAAAGAGTCTGTTCGAATCGTTTTTGACTCAGCGGTGGACAAGCTTTTTGATTATGAAATCATACCTCAGGAAAATGGCCTACTGATCGCAGTAAAAGAACCATCGCAAGTGAATCTTGTCATCAATGGTTTAATGAGTAAAAAATCGAGCCAAGCCACCAGCGCACCAGACTCACCACCAGCAGGAGGCACAAACGAACGAATTTCCCCGGTGCTTTACGTTGAGCCCCAGCCGGCAGTATCTCCGCAAAAAATTGATACTTTCCAGGCAGAACAGCAAGCTACGCAAAAAAGCGTCGAGAAAAAACAGGAAGAACCAGCAATTGATAGCCTTGGTTTTGCCGGTTACGGCAAACAAAAAATAACTGTAGATTTCTATAAAATTGACCTTCATAATGTTTTCCGCTTATTTCGAGAAGTAAGCGGAATGAACCTTATCGTTGATGAATCAATCTCTGGAACGCTCACTTTAGCGCTCAATGATGTACCATGGGATTTTGCTCTGGACATTGTACTTAACCTTAAAGACTTACAAAAAACAGAACGCTTCAACACCTTAGTCATTCTCCCCAAAAGCAAGGAAATTCTGTGGCCGGAACAAACAGCTGACAATATCACCTACACTGCAGAGTTAACCACCCTGCCTCAAAAGGAAAGTTTAGCAGTTGAGCAAAAGATTAAACAGCCGGAAGAAATTGTAGCGGCACAGAAACTAATTCGGTCAGGAAAAATCCATGAAAAGAAAGGGGACCTTAAGTCCGCTTTTCAATACTATGAGCAGGCATTTGAAAAATGGCCAACAAATGATGAACTGGCCTATACACTGTCGACAATTTCACTCATACATCTGCGTAACAATGCAAAAGCAGCACATTATGCAGCTGCTGCATACAAAGGGAATCATACAAATCACAATGCGGCCTTGCAGGCAGCTATTGCCTTGGCAAACATGAAAAAAATTGATGATGCGAAAATATATTTTGACAATGCAATCAACACTGCAAAACCAAGCAGTGAAGCACTCGTGAGCTATGCCGCATTTTGTGAGGATAACAACAGTCCGAATGCAGCCCTGATGCTATTAAAAAAGAACAATGAATTGCATGGGGACTCGCTTGAGACAATGGTTACTAAAGCAAGAATCTTTGACAAAATTGGGGACGATGATCGAGCCAAAAAAGAATATAGGGCCTTGTTATTATCGGGCTATGATCTCCCCGAAGATTTAAGGCGCTTTATTAATGGCCGGTTAACCATCAGCCAAAACTAAGTAATAATTCACGACAAGATAACCTGAAGGCTTTGTTATGAAAAAAAATATTCTTTTTTACACCTTCTTTTTGGCGACTTTTATCATGGTTGGCTGCAATACAACCAAGCCAAAAAATACTACTACAGCTAACGAAACAAGGCTTGCAGCGGTTGAGGCGTCACCAATTGCCAAAGAGCCCGAAACAGCCCCCCAAACTGCAGTCAAGCCAGCTACGGAAACATCTCCTGACCAGCTCCCCATTCGATTCCAGAGGCCCAGCTATGTTCTTGCTGAGCCTGAGAAATCCCCTATGATGGGGCTTGAACAGGACGAAAAAGTTGTTATCCCTGTTGGTGCAGACATCTCGTCCAATGCAGGGCCTGTTCCCTTAAGAGACATTCTCAAAAAGCTAGCTTCTTTAAAAAATATGAATATTAGCTGGTCAAGCGATGTCGACCAGTTTGCTCAAGTTGATGTAGACATTCGGGCTGATGAAGATTTTTTCGATGCAATTGGCAATATTTTAAGGCAGCTTGATTACTTTCATGAGACTAAAAACAATACGATTATTGTCAAATATAAGGAGACGAGAAAATTCCATATAGCAATGCCGTTCACAAGCTCTACTTATAAAACGGGGCTTGGGGGAAATGTTTTGGGCGGTGAATCCATCAAGGGTACTGTTAGCCTAGAAAGCAATAAAAATGAATTTGATATTTGGAAGAATATCCAAACAAACATGGACCAAATTCTTGAAATAGTCACAGAAGAAATTCAAGAAAGCAAGACACTGGAGAGCAGTGCTCAAGATACGACAACAGCAGCTGGTGACACAACAAAAGACAAAGAAGATACTCGTGCAAAATTCAGGAAAATTTCAGGAAAAGGCTACTATACAATTGACAGGCCCATTGGACTCATAACTGTCACTGCACCACGCCCCCTTGTTGAAAAAATCGCAACCTACCTTAACAACCTTAAAACTGAAATCTTCCGACAAATTTCAATTGAGGCAAAAATCGTTGAAGTAACCCTTACCGACACCTCAACTATCGGTATTAACTGGACAAATATTCTCTCAAACAAAAGCATTGATTTCGAACTGTTCGGCTCTACCGGTGTCATATATGCCCCTGACACAGCAAATCGGGCAATCAGCAAAATAAGCTTGACCAATCCATTCTCAATGGTACTCGACGCAATAGCCACAGAAGGCGACACTAATGTTCTTGCTAACCCCAAAATAAGTGTCCTAAATGGACAACCTGCCCTGATCAGTGTAGGCAGCAACGCTACCTATATAGATAAAGTTGAAACCACAGTAAGTGAATCAGGTGCCGTGACGCAAACTATTACCACCTCAAGCATTATGTCTGGATTAGGTTTGGGTGTGGTTGCGACAATAATGGGGAACGATGAAGTTGTCTTAAGCCTTACACCAGTCACCTCTCAACTTGAAGGTGGTACAGTCACCTATGAAAATTTCGGCAGTGGGACAACAGCCAGCAAGGTTGGTGTCCCTGTGGTCAACTTGAGGGAACTCAACACCACCGTTAAGATTAAAAGTGGCGATATGCTTATCGTGGGTGGGTTGATAGATGAGTCTGATACAACAACAGACACCAAGGTTCCTGTTCTCGGGGACATACCAATGGCAGGGAAGCTTTTCAAATCATCGAAAAAAACAAAAACCCAAAAAGAACTCGTGGTCCTTTTGCTTCCCAAAATTATGTAACTCACAAGCTGTTAGCAATAAGCAAAAAGCCCGGCAATTGCCGGGCTTTTTTTATTCAAATTGGCCTTCTCCCTATTGCGCCTGTTGCCCAGCCCCCTCTGCCTGCTGTTTCTTAGAATTCTCGTAGAGAGCCAAAAAGTTCACCGGCTCCATAAGGAATGGAACAAAACCGCCATCAACCGAGGCCTGGCTGATGATCTGGCGGGTGAAAGGAAAGAGCAGGGTTGCGCATTCCACGGATAAAACAACCGGCAGATGCTCCTCCGGGATGTTCTTAAGCAAAAAGACACCAGCGTGCTCAACCTCTGCAATAAAGAGAGTCTTCTCATTCTCGCTGTTTGTTACATTGGTGGTAATGGCCAGGGTCACCTCGTAGTGGTCTTCCGACTCCAACTTCCTGTGTTTCAATGCTAAATTGACATCAACCTTGGGCTCGCCCTTTTCTAAAAAAACATCCGGTGCGTTGGGGTTCTCAAAGGAAAGATCCTTGATATACATTTTCTGCATCCGAAAAACCGGAGGCTGCTGGTTTTGTGCATTAGCATTATTTTGCTCAGACATACAATTTCTTCCTTCGCCGTGTGACCCTGTCACACCGCTCCCTGTGATTTATCTCAATTACAACCAAAATATTTCAACAACATTCACTCTTTATAAAAGACTGGTTTAAAAATTCAACGCCTCTTTTTCTTTCCTCTCTCCAGCACCCCTTTTAAAAACAGCCCTGTGTGGGATTGCTCTGTTTTTATGACTTTCTCAGGTGTTCCGCTGGCCACGATTTTACCGCCATCGTCTCCCCCTTCCGGCCCAATATCGATAATATGATCAGCGGTTTTGATGACATCCAGGTTATGCTCAATAACAACAACCGTATTCCCGCCGTCCACCAATCGATTCAGGACGTGGAGCAGGTGCTGAATATCTGCCGGGTGCAGGCCTGTGGTCGGCTCATCCAGGATATAGAGTGTGCGGCCGGTACTCCGTTTTGTAAGCTCCTTGGCAAGCTTAATCCGCTGCGCTTCACCACCGGAAAGGGTCACAGAGGACTGGCCAAGGGATATATAACCGAGCCCCACATCAAACAGGGTCTGCAATCTATTTTTGATTGCCGGGATCTTATCGAAAAAGGCCAGGGCCTCCTCCACATTCATCGCCAAAACCTCGGCAATATTCTTGCCCCGGTAGAGAATCTCAAGGGTCTCCTGGTTATACCGTTTGCCGTAGCAGGTATCGCAGGTCACATAGATGTCCGGCAAGAAATGCATGGCGATCTTGATAACGCCTTCACCCTCACAGGCCTCGCATCTCCCTCCTTTGAGATTAAAACTGAAACGTCCTGGCTTATAGCCGCGCGCCCGTGCTTCAGGAAGTTTGGAAAACAACTCCCGAACCGGCGTCAACACTCCGGTGTAAGTTGCCGGGTTGGAGCGTGGGGTGCGGCCAATGGGGCTCTGGTCAATATCAATGACCTTATCAATCTGCCCCAACCCTTCTATTGTTTTATGCCTGCCTGCCTGCTCATGGCCCTGGCGCAGATGATTTACCGTGCCTTTATACAGGGTCTCGATAACCAAGGAACTTTTACCCGAACCGGAAACACCGGTAACACAGGTAAAAAGCCCCAAGGGAAACTTGGCATTGATTCCCTTGAGGTTATTCGCCTCCGCCTTTTTGATGGAGAGCCACTGCTTTGCTCTCGGTTTACGCCTTTTCTTGGGTGTTTTAATCGCCAGTCGGCCGGCAAGATAACCACCGGTTATGGATTTTTCATCCGTAAGCAACTTCTCCACACTACCGTTAAAGACCACCTCCCCGCCATGGACCCCGGCCCCTGGCCCCATGTCGAGGACATGATCCGCAGCGCGAATGGTGTCCTCATCATGCTCAACCACAATGACCGTGTTGCCCAAATCTCGCAAACGGGTCAGGGTGTTGATCAATCGCTCATTGTCACGTTGATGCAGGCCGATACTCGGTTCATCCAGGATATACAACACCCCTGCCAATCTCGATCCGATCTGGGAGGCAAGGCGGATACGTTGCCCCTCGCCGCCGGACAATGTCCCGGCCTTTCGAGCCAAAGAGATATAGCCCAACCCCACGTCATTGAGAAAACTTAAGCGATCAAAAATTTCCTTGAGGATACGTTCGGCAATAATCTCTTCCTGGTCATTAAACTGAATATTCGGCAAATCCTGCACAAGTTGGGAGATATTCTCGCTGGTCAACTCAAAGATATTGTAACCACCAACCTTCACGGCCAAAGCCTCAGGCCGTAGCCGCGCACCATGGCAGGATGGGCAGGGCTGTTCATTCATATACTGCTCAAGTTCTTCGCGCACGCTGCCGGAGTCCGTTTCCAGATAACGGCGGGCAAACTTGGGCAATATCCCCTCAAAGGGCTTGTTGTGATAGCTGTGCCTGCGGAAACGCACATACTCAAAATAGATCGGCTCACTGCCAGAGCCATAAAAAATAACATCCTTGGCCCGCTCTGACAGCTTTCTAAAGGGAACATCCAGGTTGAAGTCATAGTGTGCTGCCAACGCGGCTAATAGTTCCTCGTTAAAGGTTGAGGAGGTCGCCCGTGTCCACGGCGCAACCGCCCCTTCACGCAATGACTTGTCCGGATCCGGCACGACCAGTTCCGGGTCAAAAAACTGCTTCACCCCGAGCCCGCCGCACTCCTCACAGGCTCCCTTGGGGTTGTTAAAGGAAAAAAGCTGGGTTGAGAGCTCCGGCAAACTCTTGCCGCATTGGATGCAGGCGGCATGTTCGCTAAACAAGACTTCTTCATTATCGCCGGGAAAATTCACCTTGAGAAAACCACTGGCCAGCTTCACGGCCGTTGCCACAGATTCAGACAGCCTCCGCACAATCGACTCTTTAATGACAAGCCGGTCCACCACCGCCTCAATGGTATGGCGTTTGGTTTTAGCAAGCTCAATATCCTCATCCAGGCTCATCACCTCGCCATTGACGCGCACCCTCACATACCCCTGCTTGCGCAGGTTGGCTAAGATCCCTTTATGCTCACCCTTTTTCCCGTCAATAAGGGGTGCAAGCAGGATAATCTTGGTCCCTTCAGGGGATGCCATGAGACTTCCCACCATGTCCTGGATTGATTGGGGGCGGATCTCCTCACCGCAGTCCGGACAATGGGCTCGGCCCACCCGGGCAAAGAGCAATCTGAGATGATCATAGATCTCCGTAATGGTGCCCACGGTGGAACGGGGATTGCGGCTGGTGGTACGCTGCTCGATGGAAACAGCTGGAGACAAGCCCTCCAGGGAATCCACATCAGGTTTGTCCATCTGACCCAAAAACTGGCGGGCATAGGTGGAGAGTGACTCAACGTAACGGCGCTGCCCCTCTGCATAGAGGGTATCAAAGGCCAGTGAGGATTTACCGGACCCGCTCAAGCCGCTGAAGACCACCAGCTTATTGCGGGGAAGATCAACATCTATATTTTTCAAATTATGCATCCGTGCTCCACGAACGCTTATTTTTTTTGGTTCCATGGTTATAATGAAAAATTGAGAATTAAGAATGAATAATTAACGACTCAACTGACCATTCTTGGCGGTTATCAGTATTGCTGCCAAAATTTTTATTAACTGTTCCGTTTCGCCTGCCAAGTCTGCCAGGCGGGGTTCGGGAATCACCCCTGCCCCTCCAAACAACTTCAGCCAATAGCCGGACTCAATGGCCTCCTTATGGGCGATGGACATCTTTGCGATAAAATCAGCCTTGCTCTGTGCGCCCTGTGCCTCATGCGCATTCGCCCCTATGGATGTGCCGGAACGTAATAATTGTTTGCCAAGAACCCGACCTGCAGAATCCTTTTGCAATTCCCGATACAGATGAACGATCCGCAAGGCATAATCAAAACTCCGCTCGACAATCTCATTTTCCCGGCTCATCGTTATTAACCCATCATTTTTCATTGTTTTTTTTGCAGCCGTGCTGCAAAAAAACCATCCAGCCCATCATCGGGCATAGGTCGGAAAAATCCGTGTTCATCCACCAGTGATCTCGCTGCCTCAGGCAAATAACTCTGTGCACTTGTCACGACAAAGTCCAGGTGTTGCTCTAAAAAAAGTCTGACCACCTCGTCATTTTCCTCTGGTTCCGTGCTACAGGTGGCATAGACCAACACTCCACCTTTTTGAAGGAGAGGCGCGGCCGTGTTGAGAATTTTAAGTTGTGTTTTTTGGTATCGAAGCAGATCAGCAGGTGTTCGCTGCCACTTAATGTCCGGCTGCCTGCGAATAACTCCCAGGCCAGAACATGGCGCATCAATCAAAATGCCTTGAAATTGTTTTTCCGTACTCTTTGCATACTCCTGCAAGGTTACCTGAACAGTTGCAACATTCTCTATGCGCACCCGCTGGAGGTTATCCTGAAGTAAATGATAGCGTTGGCCTGTTGGCTCCACAGCAACAACATGACCGCCAGAAGGAATGAGGTTTGAGATTTGCAGGGTCTTGCCCCCAAGACCGGCACAGCCATCGAGGTATGCCGAATCTGAAAATGGAGCAAGAAGATGGGGGGCAAGTTGGGCTGCCTCATCCTGCACCCAGAAACGCCCTTCCACATAACCAGGAAGGTTTATAACCCCACCTTTTATATTTTCCAGGCAAATTGCTTCAGATACATATTTGCCAGGAAAAGACACAACCTCAGTCTCATTGCTTAAATTATCAATAAAATCCTTTTGCACTGAACCCTCGCCAGTAAGCCGAATTGTTGTTGCTGGCTGAGTATTGATCGCCCGGCAAAGTGCGAGACATCTTTCTTGCCCATACCGCTTTTCCCAACGCAGCCTGAGCCAGCCCGGAAGATTGAGGCAAGCCACCTCATCGCTGACCGGAGCGGGCAGGCTCTCCTGCTCTCGCTTCACAGAGCGCAGCACCCCATTGACAAAGCCGGTGATCCACTTGGGCTGCCTCTGCTCACGCAGGGCCTGCACGGTTTCGTGAATGGCTATGGCCTGGGGAATACGATCCATATAGAGTAACTGGTAGACGCCGATGCGCAAGGCGGCGCGGGTGACCGGTTTCATCTTCTTGAGCGGATGTTTGGAAAATCGGCTGATAATGAAATCGAGATAGCCCTGCCAGCGCATGACTCCATGCAAAAGGGCACTTATCAAATGCGTATCTCGGGAATCAGCGAGGTCACACTTTGTCAGTTCTTTATTAAGAAGCTGGTCTATAGGCTCCTGGAGGCGATTCCAACTGACAAGTACGCTGAGTGCTACATAACGAGGAGTTCGTTTCATGACAACGCTATAACAGAGGCAAATCGGCCCGTTGTGCCTTCACGCCGATAGGAAAAATAATTTGGATCACAAACAGTGCAGGTTCCGGCAATCTCAATATTGGCTCTCATTAAACCTGCGGAGCAGAGCTGATCTTGGCTGATAGCCCAAAAATCGAACTTCCTCTCACCTACTTCATAGGAATGAAAGTGGGGGGGAAGCTCGTCCTGATAATTATTAAACTCGGCACAACACGGCCCAAGGGATGGGCTGATTCCGGCCAACATATCTGCAGGATCACAACCAAACCTTTCCTGCATAGCTACGACCGTCTTCGCAATGATATTCTGCACGCTCCCCCGCCAACCGGAATGGATATTGGCAATAACATCTTTAACGGGATCATGCAGCAAGACCGCTTGGCAGTCCGCCTGCTGGATCATGAGACCGACTCCCGGAGTCTTAGTAATAAGGGCATCAAAACCGTCCAGCTCACTCTCTGGCTTAGAGGAATCAACGATGGCAATTTTATCCTGGTGGATCTGTTTCGCAGAAAAAAGAGCTTCAAGATCAAGGCAACCCTTTATGCGTTCACGATTCGTATAAACATTTTCCCGCATATCACCCACATGCAGACCAACATTGAGCGAGGTAAATTCACCTGCACTACAGCCGCCATGCCTTGCAAAAACTCCGTGGGAAATATGCTTCGGGAAATGTTGAAATCGAAAGCAGTGCACTAGCTCAAACTCCGAAAATAAAAAGAGGGAAGGGCCATAGGCCCTTCCCTCTTCAACATCAAATAAAACAGGATACTTCTAAACGACTAGAAGTATGCCTCAAAGGTCACGTATACCTGGTCCATCTCATCAACAGGGGTGTAAAACTGTGCATTGAGAGGATCGTTGGCAAGCTCATCGATATCAACCGGTGCACCGAGCCAGAAGCCACTGCCGGTGTACTCATAGTCGTAATGCTGATAACCGATGCGCATAAAGGCCTTGCCGTACTTGGAGATGGCCTCGCCACCTGGAATGTCATAAATGCCGTAGACCTCAACGACCGAACCGCGAGTGGCCAGCTTGGAGGCATAGAGATCATCATTACCCGGGGTAAAGCCGATCCAGTTCTTGGTACCGTAGTTGTACTCGAGACCGAGCTTCAGACCGTAATCCTCGGCCAAACCATCGTAACGGACACCGGCATAGAAGGAATAACCATCCTTATCGGTCGGATCCTCATAGAAAGAGCCGAGAAGACTGGTGCCCAGCTCATCAAGACCCTCTGCCTTGGTGCGGCTCCAACCACCGACGACAAAGTAGTGCAGATCCTGGTACTTGTCCATGTACACGGCACTGGTGTGGTAGATGTTACCCATGTTCTCACGATCGAGCAGAAGGTTCTGGCTCCGAACAGTCGGATCATAGGTGATCTGCCCAGCCTGATAGAGATAATACTCTATCGGGTTGGGGAAGTTGACATTGTCCGGGACGTTCATGATGTCAAAGGCGGCAAAGGATTGGATGTTGGCAAAACGATTACCCTTCTTGTAAACATCCCAGCTCAGGCCGGCGAAATCGGTGTCCTTGCCGTACTGACCATTACCGCTCTCGGTGGGACCATTCTCAAAACCACGGCCGTAGCAGAAACGGATACGACCCGGCGCATCCTCCATGCCGAAGAGATTGTTGTATGCATATCCCAAGGAGATACCATCAAACGGGTAATCCATATAGGCAACTGGGGTGGCCATGCGCTTGTCCGCACCCATGCGCAGATGGGCTGGCGGGCCATCGGTGGTCGGCCGACGACCAACGGAGAACCAGATGGGCATATCAGCGATGTTGTTCCAGTTGACAAAGGCACGATCCATGCGAATCACGGAATCGGATGGCTGACGGGTGGCGCTGCCGTCAAAGGTCAGGGAGTTGAGCATGAATGGACCACCGCCCATACCACCGTTAAAGGTATAATCAACGGGGTTGTTCTGCATACCCCAGGCCTTGTACATGGCCACGCGCCCCTTGAACTCCACATTCTCCAGGGCCTTGACCCGCATGTTCATCCGGAAACGGTTGGTGAACATCGTATCATTGTCGTAGCGGGCGGCACTGGCAGCCCCGTATCCCATTTCGTTGAAAATAGCGGTCCGGGTTGTCGGGGACATACCCAAGGCCGAATTTTTCATAAAGGCAACCAGATTCGAGGTGCCTTGGAACAATCCGAAGGAAGTTGTAAGGTCATTGCCTGCCAGGGCGGTAAGAATACCCTGAACGGTTGCAGACTGAAATACTCTGCCAATAGCGGCGCCCTCAGCAGCTGTAAGAATAATGGGCGTATCCGCAGTAGTTGTAATTTGCCCTGTAGCGACGTTATAACCACTACCAGGACCACCACCAAACGCGGGCCCGGCAAAAGCAGCGCCAAAAGATCCAACGGTTGCCCCAGCGTTCTGGGCATCATAACGCTCCATAACGTTACCAGCGGTCCAGAAGTCGGCAACACCTTGACCAATGCTCAAGGCGGTAAAATGACTCGGTGTGTCCGCAGTGACATAATCCGCACGGGCGCGGAAGTCACCGGACAACTGGATACGTGAGGCCAGGTCCCAGGCCTCAGCCTTTTCTCCAAACTCCTCAAAGGTTTCTTCTTGATCCTCCATCTGAGCTTTCAAGGCCTCGAGCTGCCTGGTCAGGGCATCGATCTGGGCCTGCATGTCAGCGGAGCCGGCAGTAGCCATGGCAGGTAGAGCGAGCATACCAGCCAAGACCAACGCAGAAATTTTCTTCACCATCCCACTTTCTCCTTAAGTAGAAAATTGTATTTTGGGCTGCTGTTCACAACCCCCCTTATCTCTCAAGTGGCATGCGACGTCTACATGCCACCTCCTTTGACCCCAAACTGGAGCCAAAAATATAAACACACCCGCAGTGTGTTTCCTCTCTCATTTCATCCTTACTAATGGGTAAATCCCTAAATTACCCTATAAATACAGAATTTATTTTAGTTACCCCACCAACTGACACTTGTCAAAAGAAATAAATGAATCCTTCCTCATTAATATCCCCTTACTTTTCGTCAGGTTAGCTCAGTTTGATAAACGATTTTTTCTTCATGCAATTCTTTTTCTAAATTGCCACCGCCTTCCCTGGCGGTCGAGAGCCCAGGAATATATAAAAAAATGTTGCCTGAAGGGCATGCTATGGTATTAAAGTGACACTTGTTTTTACGTGCTTCTTGTATACTTGCTCCCTTATCTGCTCAGGCAAGAACACTTTTTACGTATGATAAATTTTCTCTTCAGGATGAACCATGTATTTTCAGGATATTATTTTAGAGTTGAGTAAGTATTGGCTGGAACAGGGCTGTGTCTTGCAACAGCCCTATGATATGGAGGTTGGGGCAGGCACCTTTCACCCAGCCACCTTGCTCCGCGCCCTTGGGCCGGAGCCATGGAAAACCGCCTATGTCCAACCTTCACGCAGGCCGACCGACGGACGTTATGGCGAAAACCCCAACCGCCTACAACATTATTACCAGTATCAGGTGATCATCAAACCATCACCGCCCAATATTCAGGACCTCTACATCGAAAGCCTCAAGCGTTTCGGCCTTGATCCTTTGGAACATGATATTCGTTTTGTCGAGGATGACTGGGAATCCCCCACCCTGGGCGCCTCAGGCCTGGGTTGGGAGGTATGGCTGGACGGGATGGAAATCACCCAGTTCACCTACTTTCAGCAGGCAGGCAGCCAAGAACTGCACCCGATTACGGTGGAGGTAACCTACGGTCTGGAACGCATTGCCATGTATCTGCAAGGCGTAAACAGCGTGTATGATTTGGCCTGGAACGAAGAGGTGACCTACGGCGATATCTTTCACCAGGCTGAGGTAGAATTCTCCGCCTTCAACTACGAGCACGCCAATGTCGAGGCCCTGCTGAACTTTTTTGATACTTATGAGAGCGAGGCCCATAAGCTGCTCGACATCAACCTTGTCCTGCCCGCCTACGACTACTGCCTGAAGTGCTCACACACCTTTAACCTGCTCGATGCCAGAAAGGCCATCAGCGTGGCAGAGCGCACCCGCTACATCGGCAGGATCAGGGCAATAGCCAGAAAGGTGGCGGAGAAATACGTGGCGCAACGGGAAGAGATGGGACACCCCTTACTGAGAGGCAAATAGAAAAATCTTCAACGCAAGGACGCCAAGTCGCAAAGAAAATTTTTTAAAACTCTCTTTTATCTTTGCGCCCTTGCGTCTTTGCGTTGTCTTTGTCTCAAAAAATGGCGGAAGTGCATGGGAATCGAACCCACCTACCAGGCTGTTAACCCGGTACACCGGATTTGAAGTCCGGGAGGGCCACCAGTGCCCTTTCCACTTCCGCGTAACACAGTAAACATAGTTTTTCATGACGTTTCCGACAACTTCTTTCTCAAATTTTCTCATACGAGAAAAAATAATTATCCCCTAACAATAGGCCCCAAGACGACCAATCCCTTGGACTTGTGAGAATTTTTCATTGCGCTCACCTTCATTTTTTTTTGGCATTAGTGAAAAAATAAGGTAAATAAGGGCGAATTTATATTTTTAACTCCATTTCTACTAAGAAGAAAGGAACCGCTTACAGATGGAATGCGAACGGTTACAAAGACTTGTTAAACAGTGGTATACGCAGGTGCAGGATGAAGCCATGGCCCCTGCCCGTATGGTTATGTTCATGGAACAACATATTGATGAATGCCACGATTGTTTGGCTGACCCTCTTGTGCGAGGAGAGATTGCCAAGATAACGGAAATCATTCTCCCGCCCGAAAAGAAACGCAAGCCCGCCAATAAAGAGCAGGCCGCAAAAGCTCCGGCTGATGCTGCCCCCGATGCCCCTCCTGAAAAGCCGGTCACGACTGAGCAGAGTCCCGCTGAAGAGAGCGAAGAGGCTACCGAAGAAAAATACGTCTCTGATGACGATGAGGATGGTGACGAGGCAAGCAACATCGAGGTAGATGACGATACAGTGGGTGAGGTGTAAAGCACACTCCTCTTCGCGACATAGAAGCATAAAAAAAGGCGCTCCAGACGGAGCGCCTTTTTTGTTGGCAAAAATGGGTATCTGTAGATCATTAAGAGGTAAGGTTTGACGCGGCATGATAGTCCCCCCAGACGTTTTTAGGGGCCTTTTACCTTGAGGGCACCCAACCTGCCCCCAAACAAGCCCCTAAAGCTCATGAAACCCAGGGTATCACGGCGGACTTTTTCACGGACAAGAAAAAACCCGCAAAGCCTTAAGCAATGCGGGTTTTCGTATCTTACCGGACGTTGCCGGATTATGTTAATGGTGGCGATGCAGGGACTTGAACCCCGGACTCTACGGATATGAGCCGTATGCTCTAACCAGCTGAGCTACATCGCCACGGCGGCCACATGACATAGTCACACGGCAAAAAGAAGGTTCTTATATGCAAAATTTTCTGTCGCTTGTCAAGCCCGAAAAACGGCAGCTTGACAAAACATGATCAGCTTTAATCTTCAGCCAATCTATGTGACCTCTGTAGGAGCCCCTTCAGGGGCGATTCGTCAGGCATTGACCATCGCCCCTGAAGGGGCTCCTACAACATAAGAGCACATAAGCAACAAAAAGAAAGCCAAGGACCGAAAACTCTCGATCCTTGGCTTGATAATCTCACTTCAGGTGAAGGGGACAACTGTAAAAAGATTACAGAGTGATGCAAATGCAAGGCAGAGCTAAGCTCGCTATACGCCAGTATGCGAGCTCAGCGATAACGCCGCAGGTGCGTTGCTCTGTGATCTTTTTACATCATGCCGCCCATGCCGCCCATTCCACCCATGCCGCCAGGCATACCGCCAGGCATAGCAGGCATGCCGCCACCCTCCTCTTCAGGATGCTCGGCAACCATACACTCGGTGGTCAACAGCAGACTGGCAACACTGGCTGCGTTCTGCAGGGCAAAACGGGTAACCTTGGCAGGATCGATAACACCGGCCTTGAGCAGGTCTTCGTATTTCTCGTTATAGGCGTTGAAACCCTTGGCCCCCTTCATGTTCTTCACATGCTCAACGATAACAGAACCCTCAAGGCCTGCATTGTTGGCAATCTGACGAACCGGCTCTTCCATGGCGCGGGCCACAATCTCTTTACCCAGAGACTGCTCACCGTCCAATTTCAGGGCTTTGAGAGCCTTGAGGCAACGCAGGTAGGCAACACCGCCACCAGGCACGATGCCTTCTTCAACGGCTGCGCGGGTAGCGTTTAAGGCATCCTCAACACGGGCCTTTTTCTCTTTCATTTCGATCTCGGTTGCAGCGCCAACATTGATAACGGCAACACCGCCGATCAGCTTGGCCAGACGCTCCTGGAGCTTCTCGCGATCGTAATCAGAGGTAGAGGTCTCGATCTGGGTACGGATATGCTTCACGCGACCCTCGAGCTGTGCCTTGTCGCCGGCCCCGTCAACGATGGTGGTGTTGTCTTTATCCATAACAACGCGCTTGGCAGAGCCAAGGTCGTTTACAGTGACGTTCTCAAGTTTGATGCCCAAGTCCTCGGTGATAACCTGACCGCCGGTGAGAATAGCGATATCCTCAAGCATGGCCTTGCGGCGGTCGCCAAAGCCAGGAGCTTTGACAGCTGCGATGTTCAGGGTGCCGCGCAATTTGTTCACTACCAGAGTAGCCAGTGCCTCGCCGTCAACATCCTCGGCGATGATGCAGAGCGGCTTGCCCATCTTGGCAACCTGCTCCAGAATCGGCAGAAGGTCCTTCATGTTGCTGATCTTCTTCTCGTTGATCAGGATCAGGGGATCCTCCATGTTTACTTCCATCTTCTCAGCGTCGGTAACAAAGTAAGGAGAGAGGTAACCGCGGTCAAACTGCATACCCTCAACCACGTCCAGATCGGTCTCCATGCCCTTTGCCTCTTCAACGGTGATAACACCCTCTTTACCAACCTTGTCCATGGCCTCGGCAATGATATTACCGATGGTGGCGTCGTTGTTGGCGGAGATGGTGCCGACCTGGGCAATCTCTTTCTGCTCTTTGGTGGGAGCGGCGATGTTGCGCAGCTCGGCCACAACAGCCTCAACACTGGCGTCGATTCCGCGCTTGATGTCCATGGGGTTGCTGCCCGCGGCAACCAGCTTGGAACCCTCGCCATAGATACCTTGGGCCAGGATGGTGGCAGTGGTGGTACCGTCACCGGCAACATCGCTAGTTTTGGAGGCAACCTCTTTGACCATCTGGGCGCCCATGTTCTCGAACTTGTCTTTGAGCTCAATCTCTTTGGCAACGGAAACACCATCCTTGGTGATGGTGGGAGCGCCGAAGGATTTCTCCAGCAGTACATTACGACCCTTGGGTCCAAGGGTAACCTTTACGGCATTTGCCAGGCTGTTTACGCCCTGGAGGATAGACTCGCGGGCCTTTACACCGTATTTGATATCTTTTGCAGCCATAATTAAAATTCTCCTTTCAAATTCTCTAAGAAATTACAAACCGTTTAGAGGCTCACCAACGCCGTGTGATCAACTCACTCGGCTCATTGAAGGTGCTTACTCGACAATACCTAAGACATCATCTTCACGCATGATGAGGTACTCTACCCCGTCAAGCTTGACATCGGTGCCGCCGTATTTGCTGAACAAAACCACATCGCCAGCCTTTACTTCCATGGCCACGCGCTCGCCTTTGTCGCTCAGGCGCCCCTTGCCAACGGCAACAACCTTGCCCTCGGCCGGTTTTTCCTTGGCACTGTCAGGAATGATGATGCCACCCTTGGTTGTTTCCTCTTCCTCCAGTCTCTGGACCAGAATGCGATCATTCAACGGACGAATTTTCATTTACGCCTCCATCTCATTTTAATTTTTTAAATCGAAAGATACGCAGGCTGATGAACATGTCGCATGGCAAAAAGTTTCATCCAGCCCGCTTCAGAGCGAACAAATGTTGCTCGAGGTTTACAAACACACAAAACAAAGCGGCAGGCAATACCTCAAAAGGAGGTGTTCCCTGCCTCGATGGGCCAAACAATATGTATGGCCCGACAAAAAATCAAGAGCTGAAAAGTCATTTTTTTTATCCTGTCTTTTCAGCACGTTACAACTTACTTAAAAATTAAAGCTGCATAACCCAGCCGTGGGGATCCTCCTGCTGGCCGTACTGAATCGCCTGCAGTTCATCAAAGAGCCTTTGCGAAAGCTCACCGGTTTTGCCGTTGTTTATCTCGATATCGCGCCCTTTATAATGAAGGGAGCCCACCGGCGAGATCACCGCTGCGGTGCCGGTACCGAAGATCTCCTTGAGCGAGCCATCCTCGGTGGCGGCAAGAACATCCTCAATGGAGATCCTTTTCTCCACCACCTTCAGCCCCCATTCTGCGGTGAGCTGCAGGACAGAATCTCTGGTCACGCCGGGCAGGATGCTGCCGGTAAGGGGCGGGGTAATAAGCTCGTCACCGATGAGGAAAAAGATATTCATGGTGCCGACCTCTTCTATATATTTCCGCTCCTTGGCATCGAGCCACAGGACCTGGGTAAAGCCCTCTTCCTGCGCCTCCAGGGCAGCCATGATGCTGGCCGCATAATTACCGGCGGTCTTAACATGGCCAACCCCGCCGGGTACTGCACGGACATATTTATCGGTAACAAAGATCTTGACCGGATTGAACCCCTCGGCATAATAGGCGCCAACAGGGCTCAGGATGACAAAGAAAATATACTCCGTAGAGGGGCGAACGCCTAATGCGGCCTCACTGGCTATCATGGTTGGCCGGATGTACAATGTTGCCCCCTCACTTCTGGGGATCCACTCCTGGTCAATCTCGACAAGCTTTTTCAGCCCGGCCATGACGTCATCGATTGGCAGCTCAGGCATGCACATGCGTTTGGCTGAGATATTCATGCGCTCGATATTGGCCGTGGGCCGAAAGAGAAAAATCTTATCGTCCTTGCCGCGGTAAGCCTTGAGCCCCTCAAAAATAGCCTGCCCGTAATGCAGGGCCATGGCCGCGGGATCCAGGGAAAAATTCTGATAGGGCTGGACCACGGCATCGTGCCAACCGCGATCCGCATTGTATTTCATGACCAGCATGTGGTCGGTAAAGTACTGGCCAAACCCGAGGGCAGACTCATCCGGCTTTTCTTTTCCCTCATTTCCCTCAAGTGTTTCTATACGAATTTCCATGACATCTCCCCTAAACAAAGGGCTGCTATTGTTCGGCCAGGCAATACTGACCATAATTTTTAAAAAAATTCCTTTCATCGCCAAGATGTGACGACTTTATCTAAACTTGTTAATAGTGGCAAAAAAACAAGCCGTTACTTCTGCCGTAAAACAGTGCAATATATATGATTCTCTTCTGCTTTGAAACAACTTATTGCTCTGCCCCCGCCCAAATCTTGTGTATACTGGTAGGAAGCTGTTCTTCAGGCTAGAGAACCTATTTTTTTGATCGATAACAAGCCTTTGCTGGTGAAATAATGCACGAACAACGCCCCACCCCCATGGTACTTCGGTACTTTCTCATACTCTTTTTGCTCTCAATCCTCCTTTTGGGCAGGATACTGTGGCCTTTTTTATCGATCTTGGTTCTTTCTTATCTTCTGGCCGGCATCTTTAAGCCGCTCTACTCCTTTATGCACCGGAAGCTTTCGCAAAACTTTGCCTCGCTTTTGACCTGCATGCTCATTATCTTGCTGGTCTTCATCCCCTTGGTTTTTTTCGTGGTCGCCCTTTCCCAGGAGGCGTTTGCCCTCTACCAATGGGGAAAAGACGCCAATCTCGCCTTAAAATTCAAAGAACTGCACGACAGTGCCTTTTGGCTCAAGGCCCAAACCTTTCTCGGCACCTTCGGGGTCAGTGTTGAGACAGAGGGCATCAACGAGGCCCTTTCCGGCCTTGCCAAGGTGGTGGGTTTATTTCTCTACAATCAGGCCAGTGCCTGGGCCGCTAACCTGATGCAGTTTGTCTTCCAGTTTTTCATGATGATCCTGGTCATCTTCTTTCTGCTCATCGACCATGACCGCTTGATCAACTATGTCCTGCACCTTTCACCGCTGCCGGACGATCAAGAGCGACGCCTGATCCAAAAATTTGAGGAGATCGCAGGGGCCGTGCTCATCGGCAACGGCATATGCGGCCTGATCCAGGGTGTGCTTGGCGGCCTGCTCTTTACCATCCTCAACATCGGCCCGCCGGTTCTCTGGGGTGGCATGATGGCAATTCTGGCCTTTTTGCCCATCTTCGGCATCGGCTTGGTCCTGATTCCGGCCGGAATCATCTTGCTCTTTAAGGGCAGCATTGCCAGCGGTGTTTTTGTCCTGATCTTCTATGTCACCCTCTCCTTTTCCGTGGAATATCTCCTCAAACCGAAGATGGTGGGCGAACAGGTGCAGATGCATACCCTGCTCGTCTTTCTCGCCATCATGGGCGGCCTCTCCGTTTTCGGTTTTTTAGGAATTATCTACGGGCCACTCATCGTCACGGGTTTTCTCACTCTGGCAGACATCTATCTTGCAAATTACGACAGGTACATCAAAGAGGGTGGTTGTTGAAACCCACAAAAAATATTCTTCACCTAAACAATCAATAGGTATTGGCCTCCTGGCTATGTTTATTTATGAAATGCAGCAAAACCTTGTCGTAAAAGGCGTTTAAAGATGCGTGAGTTGGTTCTGGATAAAGACAACCTGGAGATCGTCAATCTCTTCAAGAAAATTAAGCGATTTGATGTTTTTCCCGAGCAAGAACTGCTGACCTTTATCAAGATGGGGGTGCTTCAGGAATATGAGCCCAACGAAATCATTATCCGCCAAGGAAACAATGACCGCTGGGTCTATTTCTTGATAACAGGGAGTCTGGATATTGTAAAAACAGGCCAGGTAGTTGCCACACTCAAAAGGTGCGGCGACCTATTCGGTGAGATGGGTGCCATTGACGGCTCACCAAGGTCGGCAACCATAAGGGCTAACAGTAAGTCCCTAGTCGCGGGATTCGACAGCACGGCCATAGATCCTCGCACCAAATCCAATCATCTCAGTTTCAGTTACACACTTTACCGAATTTTTGCAGAAGTCCTTGCGGTTCGCCTCAGAGAAACAACGAAAGAAAACATGCGGCTGAAAAGAATGGTCCAACCATTTCTGGAGCCAGCAGCACAGGCTCGAAAAGACCGCAAGAAGCCGCCAGAGAACCTTCTGCAAAACAAAAAAGTGCTTCTCGTGGATAATGACATGCAAGCACGAAAAATTCTCCGATCCATTTTGCAGGAATTGAAATTTCAGGAAGTTATTGAAACGAGAGACAAAACCCAGGCGCTTAAGATCCTGAGCGAAGAAAAAGTCGATCTGATACTTGCCGAGTTGAACCTGCCAAGGGGGGAGGGTTTAAAGCTGCTCGAAAAAATTCGCAGCCAGCCCAAAACAAAAAATATCCCATATATCATCATAACGGGCGAAACAGATCAAAATAAAATCAGCCAGGCTGTCCAGGCCAAGGTAACGCATTACCTCGTCAAACCTATTACGCCTAAGGTCCTGTTTGAAAAAATCAAAGATTCTCTTGATGCTTGAGTGGAAAGGGTTGGTCGGCCCTAAAAGGAGTACCGCAGTTCGGCAAAAATCCGATCATTGGCTCCAGTGTTGCGGAACATCGCCTTATTCCCGGCCTCGTAGTTGATCAGCCCGCCGCTGAGGCGAAGACTATCGGATAACTCATACTCGGCGGAAAAACGCTGAAATGCCCCATCCTCGCCGCGCAGACCAAAGGTTGACAACAACAGGGTCAGCTTGAGCGTATCGTTATACAGATCACGGTTGAGTCGCAAAACATACTGGAGCTCATCCTCCTTCCCCCAGACAGGCCCGGCCCTGAGTCGATCATCAAAGGAAAAGATATGGCGGTTGACAACCTCCAAAGAGAGAACCGTTTCACTAAAGCCCGAGTACTCCGTGCCGAGAAGCATATCCAGCCTGTTTTTAGAGCCGACATCAATGGAATACTCCAGCCCGTCCAAATAGGCGGCCTCGCCCTTATAAAGCCAGTTGCCCCTGGCAATATTGATGCTTGAGCCCAGCATGTTGATCTGATTATGACGGCGACGCATGCCTGCCGGACTGTTTTCCAGGTGGGACTGATCATCGAAGAGGTGTGCCCCGTAAAAGGAGAGATCCCAGCCGCTGAAGATGCCATTGGCGGCCAGTCCATACTCCTGGTTGTCTAGGGATGTTCCCGGCTTCTCTTCATCCGGGGAAGGAGCGCTGCCCGGGAAAAAATCATTGCCAAAGACCGGCTCCTTATTGAAACGGACCTCGTGGAGCATAATTGCACTGAGATTCCACTCCCCAAAATAATAATCCAGCTTGCTCATGGTCACGGGCAGCCGCAGGTCCCGGATGTCCACTACGCCCGGCTCCCTGTTGTCCAGGGGATTGAGGATATCGGTGACCCGGATGTTGTCCGACTTGCCCCAGACCACGACCTGACGGCCAAGTCTGAGATCCAGGCTGGGCAGGAGCGAACCCTGCAGATAGACCTCGGTCAGCTCCTCCTCGTGCTCATAACGATCCAACAATTCATCGAGGTACTCCTCCCGGCCTTGCAGGGAATACGCCCCGTCATAAAAGGCCTTGGCCCCGATTTTGGCCTGCCAGTTGTCCGCAAGCTTGCCTTCGGCCTCAATATCAAAGGCGGTGCGCAGGCGCGACAGATCTCGGTGATCCGTCCGGCCCGGCTCCGGCTGCTTGTGGGCATAGTTATAGGCCGCGCTCAAGGTGAGCCCGCCGGAAAACGTAAGCCATGATGATTCATCAACCTTTTTCGCAGCAGGTAAAGCAGGAAGATCGCCTTTCTCCGGGGCAACCTCATCACCAAAGCCGGAAAACACATCGTCAAGGCCCGTATCAGCCGCGGCACCATCGGCGGGCTCATCAAAACCACCCAAAACCGCGTCAAGTTCCCCTTCCTCTCCCAGGACCGCAAACGGTGAAATCAAAGACAAAAAAAGAACCAGCACAAAAAGCCGGAGGCAAATCCCTGCCATCTTACAATCCCTTTTCCAGACGGCGGACTGTAAAGATGGACTCGTCTATCTGCTGGTTAAACTTAACGTTGTTCCAGCGGAGGATGGTCCGATGCAGGGTCTTTTTATTTTTGGTGGTCTTCATGTGGGTCTCGGTTGCCACCCAGATGTTGTCGATCAGCTCAAGCTGTTTGACTTCCATGTACTTGATCTTTTTCCCCTCCTTAACCCAATGCACGGCCCGGATCGGGAAAAAGATGTCCTGGCGGATGAAAAGCACCGACTTGGTGTAGCCGTAACGCTCCTCCACCACCTTGTCGCGGGGCAGGGCCTCGATCAGCCAGACCTTGTTGCCGTTTACCACTGCCTCCTTCAAGATCTTGTAACGCCACTCGTCCAAGACCCGCTTATTCATGTCTGCATAGGAAAAATCCGAGCCCATGAAGGCGGATGACTTGTCCGAGGAGGCAATACGTTTGGTCTTGTGCAGTTCCGGCAGAAAGAGCCACTGGTCGTCATCTTTCTCGCCGCTGTAATAATCGTAGGTCAAAAAACCCGTGTCCCGGACATCGGCCGGTTCGATGAAAAACTGGATACGCCAGGTGTCCCTGCCCTTGTCCTTCATAAAGGCCTTGATCAGTCGCTGGCGCTGATGCCCCTTTTTATCGATAAGGACCATCTCCGTATTAATGGTGATATTGTCGCCATCGTCCCGGGCATCGACCTTTTCCATAATCTCTCTGGCCGTCAGAGCCTGGGCGAATTGCGGAGGGAAAAGGGCGAAACAGAAGAAAAATATTGAAAGAACAAGCAATCCTGCCTTGCCCATCATGTACTGGGTTGTTTTCATAATATTCCCTATCGTTGTGAGAGTTCGACCCGCCCGGCATCTCGTGCGGCAATCATGGTAAAAAGGGCCGGTGCCACGAGAAAGTCTGCAGCCAGGGCCAAAATGAGAGCCAAGCCGGTCAACATGCCGAAGTTATAGAGGTTGCTCATGGAGGCGAACATAAAGATAAAAAAGCCTAAAGAGAGCACCACGGTGGTAGTAAGCATGGCCCGGCCCGCCGTGTGCAGGGTGTTGCGCACCGCCAGCACCGCATCGCCGCTCTGGGCAAAATAGCGCCGGAAATTATAGACAAAATGTACGGTGTCATCCACGGCGATGCCGATGGCAATGGAGCCGATGAGCATGGTGAACATGTCTAAGGGGATACCGGCCCAGCCCATAAAGCCGAGGACAACGATGATGGGCATGAGGTTGGGCAACATACTGGCCAGTCCCAGCCGCCAGCTGCCCACCAAAAGGATCATCATCACTGAGATCACCCCGGCGGCAATCATATAACTTTGCGCAGCCGAATGGATGGCGGCATAGATGATACGGCCGAAAAGGGCCATAATGCCGGTCATCTCCGTTTTGATATTATCGGCAAAGACCTCCTGGGTCAGGGCATCGACCTTGTCGATAAAGGGCACATACTTCATGGCATCCTGCCAGGGAACCTTGATGGTGATCCGAGCCAGCTGAAAGCGGGAGTCCACCACATCCTCAAGGTCGTCTGAGCCGGAATTCTCAAAGAGCAAAAACTCCTGGGGGATGAGCTTGGCATCCTGGGGGATGGCATAAAACTCGGGGCGATTTTCATTAAGGGCCTGGTGGATCTCCTTGATCACATCCACCACAGACATCACCTTGCCCACCTTTATAACAGAATCCTCGGCCTGCAACCGCTGGGCCAACTCATCCATGCTGTTCAGCACCTTGGGATCATAAAGTCCGTTTTCGCGTCCCGTATCCAGGACAAGCTCCAGGGTGACGGAGCCGTTCAACGACTTGTCGATCCAGCTGGTTGATTTTTTTACCGGCATGTTCTGCGGCAACCAGGAGAGCAGATCGTGGGAAAAGCCCAGCCTGCTGATGCCGGCAAAAGAAAAAACGAGCAAAACAACGGTACCGAGCAAAATCGCCTTACTCTTACTGGTGGCAAAATCCGTTATCCCATCCATTATTTTTGTCATGGGTCCGGCAGGAAATTCTGCATCATCAGTTTGCGTATCTTTTGCGCCTTTCTTGGCCTTGATCGGGGTCACGGCCAACAGGGCAGGCAGGAAGACGATGGAGTAGAGCAGGGCCAGCATCACGCCAAAGGAGGCAAACATACCAAGATCGGCCACCGGGGCGATCTTGGCACCGAAAAAGGAGGCAAGGCCTGCGGCCGTGGTGAGACTGGTCATGACGATGGCCAGGCCGGAATGGCCCATGGCCTTGATCAGGGCCTGGCGCTTATCGTTCATCTTTTTCAGATTCTGATAGAAAATGGCCAACACATGGACGCTGTCGCCAACCCCCACCGCCAGGATAAAAGAGGGCAAAATCATGGTGGGCATCTTGATCGGTACCCCAAGGGAGGCCATGGTCGCCAGGGTGGAAACAAGGGCCAGGATCACCACCAGCAGCGGATAAAACACCCCGCTTATCCTGCGGAACATCAGAAAGAGGCAAACTGCAATGGTCAAGACCGCCAGGCGCAGAAAGAGCATCATATCCTCGCGCATGGTCTTTTTCACCGTGTTGGTGACCACCGGGCTGCCAGCCAAGTGTATCTTGAAATCATCGGCCTGGAACTTGGCCGCGATCTTCTTTGTGGCCATGACAACGGCGCCGCGCTGCATCTCCGAGAGGTAGGCCCGCTCGTCCTCGGCTGCCTGCCCCGCCATCTCACGCCCCTCTGTCCCAGGGTCCATGGGCTCACCGTCGTCAAAACCCTCCATGAGCTCGTCTCCGCTCTCCTTGGGAGCGGCATAGGCATCGGTCTGGATAATAATGGTGGTAGAGCGGCCATCGGCCGAAACCAGCCTGTCTATATAGAGAGGATTGGCAAGGACCCTTTTCTTCAGCGCCACCAGCCCCTCTTCACCTTGGGGCCATTTTTCCAGCAGATCCTCAACCACAATGCCGTCTTGCACGCCTGTGGTATTTCTGGCATTGACCATGGAGGTGATATCGTCAAGATGGGGCACCTTGGCCTCCAGGGTCTCATGGAGTTTTTTCAGCTTTTTTAAAAATTCCTGACTGAAGACCTGGTCGCTCTCAATGGCCAGGACCACCAAATCATCGCGGCCAAACTGATCGCGAAAATCGTTGTAGGTTTTGAGAATGGGGTCGCTGGGATGAAGGAACCCCTCATCCGACATGTCGATTCTGAGATTAGGCAGCTGGCGCACCGCACCAAGTGCCAGCACAATCATCAGGGCGACAACAACCCACCTGAAGGTGAAAATCTTGTCGGTGAAAGCCTCAAACCACTGTTCAACACGTGCCTTTACGGAAGCCATTTTCTAAAAATTCTCCACGGTTAAGTGCTTGTTGTTCCCCTCAAAAACCAAAATGCCATTTATGCCCGTCATGGCCTGAAAAAACTGCCTTTCATATACCCACAAAAAAGAATTTAAGCAATATCTTTAATAATAAAGAAAAGGCACCCTTTGCCATTTGGGAAGAGGTGCAAAAAAAATCAGCACCAACAAAGCCTTTCAAAGGTACCTACAAATGAATGACCAAGATTCACTGATGGTATACCAGGAGGCAAATAACCTCACAGCAAATAACCTCAAAAAAATCGCTGCACACCGTAAAAAATAACAAGAAATCCAACTTACAAAACCTTTACCAACGCACCACACCTTGACCAAGGTTAACTTGCGTGTTAACATTTAAACAGATGCGAAAGATTCAGTTCTATAAAATGAAATCCGGCAGCTGTCCGGTTGAAGAGTTTCTCGATTCATTATCGAGCAAACAGGCACAAAAAGTTACTTGGGTTCTCCAGTTGATTGAGGAACTTGCTCAAATACCAGGGCAATACTTCAAAAAGCTATCAAACAGCGATGACATTTGGGAAGTAAGAGTTATTTATGGAGGCAATATTTTTCGCATCCTTGGTTTTTTAGATGGTTCAGACTTGGTTGTCCTGAATCATGCTTTTCAAAAGAAAACGCAAAAGACTCCTCTTCGGGCGATAAGGTTAGCCGAAGAAAGAAAACTTGACTATTTGAGGAGGAAAAACGGTGAGTGATTTACAAAAGTATATAAAAAAGCGGAAAGTAACCGACTCTAAGTTTTCTCAAAACTATGACACAGGATATGCAGAGTTTAAGATTGGGGCCATGCTGAAGGTTGCGCGAGAACAAGCAGGACTCACCCAAGAGCAGTTGGCAAACAAGCTGCACACAAAGAAATCAGCAATTTCACGTATTGAGAATCACGCTGAGGATATCAAGCTTTCGACGCTGGAAAGGTTTGCCGAGGCCATCGGCAAAAAGCTGCGAATAGAGGTCGCTTAACCCTTTAAGCAGCATGTGTGATTAGGCTGAAACGCAGAACATGCGCAGAACCAAAACAGGGTACTCAAGATAGACAAAAGATAGTAATTTCAGGTGGATAGGTGGTCGGGGCGGCAGGATTCGAACCTGCGGCCTCCTGCTCCCAAGGCAGGCGCGCTAACCAGGCTGCGCTACGCCCCGACACAAAGAATAGGAAGGGCTTTATTAGCACTATGTCACTGTATGGTCAAGGAAAAATGTCTTGTCTCAAGCCTTGGCCGCCGTGCCGACCTGGCTCGTTCTTTTGAACGGCAAGGGCTTTTTACAATTTCAACAAAACATTGTTGACGCCTTTAAAACGACTTGCTATATTGCCCGCGTTCAATTGAGCATTGATCCCGGGTAGCTCAGTTGGTAGAGCAGGTGGCTGTTAACCACCCTGTCGGGGGTTCGAGTCCCTCCCCGGGAGCCAAAACATTCAAGGCTGCCTCTTTTTAGAGGCGGCCTTTTTTATCGCCTGAAACACGCCTCCAACAGACTCTTAAAAATCACTCTCCCTGATCAGCACCTTGTTTACGGCGAGCCAGCAGCGTTGCATCAGGCTCATGGGCTTGCCCTTCAGGCGAACCATGCCCCGCAGGACAAGCGGCAAGGCGGAGGTGGAGTCAGAACGCATCTGAAAGCGGAACAGGGATTCTTCGCTCATCAATTTCCCGCCTCTTGCCTCTCTGGTCGCAATGGTGCCGCCATAGGTTGAGGCCAGGTAAGGCTCGGGCAAAACGGTGGTGTGGGTCTGGTCTATGGCTGTGACCGTGCCGGAAAATTTCGGGTACTCGGTATCATCGGCATAGAATATCCCCGTGCTCCCCACCTCAATCCTGGCCAGATCATTCTCAATAAAAAATCCTTCCACTACCCTTTCCGTTGGGCTTGCAACCAGGGCCAGCATGGTGGCCGGAGCCAGCCATCTGCCGGGAAAAAGGGAATCGCTCAGCTCAACCACGATGCCGTCGTTTGGGGCCGTGATATTAAGCCGGGCTTTTTGCTCTTTGTAGCCCGCCTTGGCGGTCAGGGCCTGGATGAGGCTCTGCTCTAAAATTTTTATATGATCCGCTTTTTTTTCGGCAAAACTTGCCCGTTTCAGCTCAAGCTGGAGCCGCTCCACCTCTGTTGTTGCCTGCCGCTCTAGAAAGACAAGGCGCGGGGAATGCAAAACAAAAAGGAGGTCCCCCTTTTTGACCGCATCGCCTCTCTCCACCAGTTTTTTGACAAGGCGTCCGCTTTGCGGTGCATAGATTCTGCTCATCTGCGCCGGTCTATAGAGAGCCGGGGCCTCGACAGGGGTATGCCAGGGATAGCCAAAAAGAAGAGCAACGCCTGCCACAAGAAGGCATGTGGCAAAAAGATGCAACGGCTTGGCCGCGCCTCGATGCTGCCACCAGCTCCCCATCTCCATTAATACCGGACGGCCGATAAACCAAGAAAGCTGCACGGCAAGTAGAATAAGGCCAAGGCTCTTAAAGGTCAGCATGTAGACCATGAGGGCGATACCGCTAAAGAGCACCACCCGATACAGCCAGGTGCCCACGGCATAGAGGATCATCAGCCGCCGATCATGGGCGGGCAGATTCTCCGGGCAGGGCATATCCATGCCAAAGAAAAACCGCCTTACATACCACCGAGCCAGGGCAAAGGAGCGGGGCTGGAGGTTGGGAATATCCCAACTGTCGGCCAGGAGATAATAGCCGTCAAAGCGCATAAAGGGATTCAGATTCACGGCCAGGGTGGCGAGGCAGGTCGTGGTGGCTAAGACAAACATTACGCTCTTGAGCGGACCGGGAGCGAGAAAACTCCATAAAAAAGTAGCATAGGCGGCAATGGCAAGCTCCAGCAGGACACCTGCGACGGCGATACGCAAGCGCTGGCGCTTATCGTTAAGGCGCCAGGCATCGGTGGTATCTGTATAGAGCAACGGCCAGATAATAATAAAGGCAACTCCCATGATCGGCACCTTCAGCCCATAATATTTTGCCGTAAATCCATGGGCCAGCTCATGGAGACATTTCACTGTGATGAGCACCGCAGCAAAGAGCAAGAGGCCGGGAAGGGTAAAGAAATGAAGAAAGGTGGAGAGAAAAAGCTCCCACTGCCGGCCCACAAGATACATGCCGCAGAGGCCCACAACAAAAGTCAGCCACCAAAAGGCACGGGAGTAGAAGAATCGGACAAACGGCAGCCCTCCCTCAAGAAAGCCGTCCGGATGCCAGAGTGGAATACGTTGATAGAAAATGGAGATCACAGTCTCCAGGAGGGAGCCCTTCGATTTTTGCGGTCGGCTGGCCTGCCTGAGGAGGCTGTTGGCTGACAAAAAGCGCTCTACCTGGGCGACTCTTTCCGCTGAGACAGAAAGGGTGGTTTGCTGGCAGATCTGCTCGGCAATCAGGTCGGCATCACCAAGCTGCCAGCGGCTGAGAATTTCAAACTCTTGCCAGCCGATGCGATAAAAGCTATGCCGCACCGGATCATAAAGGCTCCAGGAGGGAGTGCCATTTTCGCTGCGATTTCCAGGAACCAACTCCAGGTCATCACGCAAAGGCGGTAACTTTTCCGCTGTAGGCGGTGAAACATTTGCCCCCATGGCAATGGCAGCGGTTGTCATAGGCCCAATGCCCTACGCATTGCCGCCCAGGGCCGCCGAAACAGATAATAATAAAGCCGGGTCTCCTTACCGTAGACCTTGGCCGTGCCTTGCAGCCCTATGCGCATCTGGGGTTGCTCATCATCAAGGGTGGCCTTGACAATATAGGCCAAGGTGCCGCTGGCGGTCTGCTTGGCCTCATAACTGGTCTGGCGGATTTGTCCCTGTATATCCAGGCCGGGCGCCACGTTGAGAAAAAAGCGCAGCCGGGCTCCAGCCTCAAGGTTGATGGCATTATCCAGGGGAACCTCTACCTCCAGTTCCTTCCTCGCAGGATCGGCCAGGAGCAGTATCTTTTCTCCGGTTACCACAGGCTTGCCGAGCCAGTCGTTGACATCGGCAAAAACCACGATCCCTGCCTGCTCGGCCCGTGACTCGATACGGGCCAACTCTTCCTTGGCAAAATTCACCTCTGCCTTTTTGCCGGCCACCTTGGCCTTGAGCACATCAATATCGATCCCGCTGTCACGCTCAAATAGAGATTTTTGCGAGGCGCGTTGATATTCGGCCCGGGCCACTGCCAATGTCTTTTGCGCTACGCGATAACGGTTGCGCAACTCAGTATCATCCAGACTGAAAAGCAGCTGCCCCTTCTTGACCTGTTGATTGGGTTCCACATGGAATTTTTGAACCACCCCTTGCATGGGCGCACTGACCACCAGAGGATCAAGGGGGACCACCTGGGCCGGGGCTAAAACAGAGAGCTTGACCGGCAGGAACATGGCTGCCCCTACTCCGGCAAAAATAAAAACCCGGGCAACCCGCCCAAGCCAGCCGCTCTGTGCCCGCCTGGGGCTGCTCTTGCCAGCCAGGGCCTGCCAGGAATGGCTATAGGAATCAACAAGCTGCTCCACCAAGGCGATTTCGCTCGGCTGCCAGGGGGTATCCCGCATGAGCCACAACCCGCCGATATTTTTTTTGCCTTGCGGCCCCAAGGGGCACCAAAGACAGGCGGGAGCTGCCCATTCCTGCCAGCCGGCTTGCAGCTTTTTCGGCAGTAGATCTTCGCTTACCACAAGTGGTTTTGGCTCATTTGTCTTTTTTTGCAAAAAGGCGAAAACTTTCTCCAGCCAAAGAACATAGGGTGCGTTGCGGTTTGGTTTATCAACGCCTGAGACAGTCAGCACCTTGGCCTTGCGCCCACGCCGACGAAAGAGCACGGCCTGGCGATAGGCCAAGAGACGCAGAGTTTCATTGACCACAACAAACCCCAACTCCGCCTCGTCACTTGCATGCCGGGCCTGCTTTTCCAACTGCAGCAGGGTGCCGAGGCCCACGAGCTGCTGCTCAAGGGCTGTTTTTTCTTCTGCCACCCCCATCTCTTATTTGCCGCCCTTTGCCTGAAAGGTTGCCGTACCGCTCATGCCGGCCAAAAGTTCCGGGTGCTCACCCTCAATGGCCGCCTCTACCTCCAGGGTCTGATTGACCGGGTTGACTCGTGCGCCTAAGCCCGTTACCTGGGCCTTATACTTTTTGCCGGTCTCGTCAAGACGAACAACTAGAGCCTTGCCGACCTTGAGCCACCGCAGCCAGTGGGAAGGCACCAAAATATGAAGCTTGAGTTTACGATCGTTAATGATCTCAAGCAGCTTATCATCCGGGGTAATGGCCTCATGGGCATTGGCCTTGCGGCTCACCACCCGGCCATCAAAGGGCGCTGCCACCAAACACATGCCCACCTTGGTTTCCACCAGCAAAACCTGGGCCTGGGCCCTCTTGCGTTTGGCAGAAGAAAGCGCCACCTCAAGGTCGCTTCCGGAACCATACTGCTTTAAGCGCAGGTTGGCCCCGTGGGTCTCAATGGCTGCCTCAAGGTCCATCTTGGCCTTTTCCAGCTCAGCCCGCAGGATATCGCAGTCCAACTCGATCAAAGGATCTCCCTGCTGAAAACGATCCCCCTCCTGCACATGGAGTTTAATAATCTGTGCCTTGATCCTACTGGAAAGGACAGCCTCCTCCTCAGGCACCAACAGAGCACGCACCTCAAGGGGTTGAGCCGCAAGCAGGGATGCCTGTGTAAGGCATAACAGTATGGTGAATAGTGAAAAAACAACCTTTGTCATCGAAATGGAATCCTTATGTGAGATCAGAAAAAAAGCAAGAGGCCACAGGGTGCCGCAGATTCGTGCAGGTAGCGCAGACTCCGAGCACGACTGGCCGCTATAGCCTGCTATGCGGCTGGGAGTGATCGTGCAAAAATGCGGTGCCATGTGACCTCGTTTCTACTTACATTGGAGGAGTTCGAACACCTCGTCAAAAACCTGAAGAATCTCGGCCCGCTCAGCCTCGGCCGCTGACTTTTCCTTGGCAAGCTGCTCGCTCAGCCCTTCTTGCCCAGGAGCTTTCTCCCCCTGCTCCACAGCTTCGGCTTCAAGCGCAAGCTCTCCCTCTTCTGCCGTAACCGCTTCCTCGGCTGCCACCTCTTCTTCCGGGGCCTCCTCCTCTTCTGTTTCTTCTTCCTCGCCCTCGTCCTCTTCCCCTTCCTCCTCAACTTCTTCTTCGGTGGCTTCCTCTTCGACAACCTCCTCCAGACCAGTCTCATCGACTGTCTCTGCTTCAACAGGAGCATCTTCGACTACAGCTTCAAAAAGAGATGTATCCACCGCGCTCTCGCTGGCGGCATCGTCCCCGGTCAAACTCTCCAGGGTGCCGCTCTCTCCATCCGAGACGGTCGTCTCCGTTATGGCTGCTGCATCTGCAACTATCGGTGGGGACATAGTTGTAGATGTATCCGTTATCGGAGGCGGGGTCGTCGTTGGGCTAGAAGTAGGATTAACCGTAAGGCTGAATGTCTCTGCTGCCGCACTATATGGGGTCGAGCCACCGTTCACCGACACATCCACCCCAGTGCTCGCATTGGCCAGGGCGTTTGTCTGGTCCCAGGCTCGGAAGGTAAGCGACGTGGTGCCGCTAAAATCGGCATTGGGCACAAAGCGAATCATGTTCAGCGGGAAGTTCACATTAATAAAACCGTCTGCCGGGGCATCGCCTGAGATTTGAGTCTTGGCCACACCGCCATCCATGCCAACGAGATTGAGGATGGAGTCATCTCCGGCACTGGTATTGATGGTGTAGCCGCCCCCTGAAGGGATAAGAAAGACCTCGCCACGGTTATGGCCACCATCAAGGGAATAGGTCCCGTTGACCAGGCCGCTTTGGGCAACACCGATTTCAACCAGGTTAGAGATAATAATATCGCCGTGACCCTCGATAACCACCGCATCAGCAACGCCGCCATTAGTGCCGTTACCTACCCACGAGTGGATCTCATGCTTTCCGCTAAAGGCAATGTTAATTGCCGTGGCCACCTGCTCGGCAACCTCAAGGGCTGTGGATGAGCTTGCAATGTTTGCTGAAACGGAAACCCCATTCACGTCAAAGGTAATAGTCTCGGGAGAAACACTGCTGCCCAAAGCACCTACACCGGAATAGAGGGTGTCCAGTTCCGCGATAACTCCGGTGGCTCCGGAAATGGCATTGATTGCATTAGCCAGATTAAAGGCTCCCTGCATGTTGACACCGTCGACCAGTCCGCCGGTCAGGGTGACGGCGCCGATGTCAATACTGTTGATCTCAAAATCCCCGGCATTGATATCCGCAACATTGGAGACCTTGCCTTCTATCTCTTGAAAGCCTTGCAGCACAGTGGCCGAGGAGTCCGAAACAGTGCCGAAATTCGTCCAGGTAATGCCGCCGTCTGTTGAGTATTGCCAATTGCCGCCGGAATTATCCACCCCGGTAATGGCCACTCCCATGGTGTTCGTAAAATCACGATCATCAACGAGTTCATTAAACATGCTGTAAACATCAAAAAGCGAGTAAGCCGGGCCTACCGTTCCCTGGTCAATGGCCGGCAGTACCGGATTGGTACTGTTATCCACCGTTGGGGCATCATTGATCGATACGACATTGATGGCCGCTGAAACCGGGCCGGCTGTCGTTGCCCCATCATCCACAAAAAAATCCACTGTCCGCGCCGAGGTGAACGGATTCTCACTGTGGTTGATATACTGCACGGAGCGCAGAGCGGCCTGGTAATTAGCCGGAGTGTCCGTGCCCACCAGAGTAAGGGTGCCGGTTGATGAATCCCAAGTGCCGAAAATGGTGCCGGTATCTGCAAAGAGCAGTTCATCTTCAAACTGCACATAATTTCCACTGATGACGACCTGGGCACTTTGAATACTGTCATCGCCATCCGTAACAGAAATAACCGGAACAACAGGATCATCAACGGTAACAGGCCCGTCATTTTCCGAATAATTCACCGTAGCGAGTGTACCGGTGATACTAGGTGTATCACTTACAGCAGTTACGTTTACCGTGGAGGTCCCTTGGACAAAGGAGGTGGACACGCCATCATCTACAGTAAAATTTACAGTGCGGGAGAGGGTCGAGGGGTTATCGCTCAAATTCCTGTAACTCACCGAGCCAAGGGCTGCGGCATATTCGGTGTCAGACCCAACCCCGCTCAGGGTCAGGGTTGCCGAAGGCGCATCCCATACGCCGGTGATGCCGCCGATGGGGGTGAAACTCAGCTCATCCTCTCCCTCGACATAGTTGGCCGTAATCTGGATAGTTGCGCCGACAAAAGAGGTGTTGTCATTGTCGATAATGATAATTCCCGGCGCAATAGCGGTAGCAGGATCATTTTCCGTATAGTTGAGGGTTGCGCCGCCCGTTACTTCAGGCACGTAATTATTGAGCCACACCTTATCGGGCCCGCTGACAATATTGGCGAAAAAGGCATCCGGATCGGAATCCCCATCAAAATCGCCCACCCCGACACCGCGGGACTCACCGCCGCCAAAGGCTTGATTTGTTGTAAAGTTGCCGCTGCCATCATTAAAATGGGCCTTGTGCGCACCAGGATTGGCAACCACTGCGTCAAGGTCGGTGTCTCCGTCCAGATCGACCAGTTCCACCTCCTGGCTGCTGGAAAAACCCAAGGCCTGGCCCGAATCGAAGAATGTTCCGCTATTAATTGCGGTGTTGAGAAAGACCTTATTGGCCCCGCTGAAATTGATGGTCACAAAGGCATCCTTATCGCCGTCGCCATCCACATCGCCCAAGGCCACGGAAGAGCTGCTGGCTGTACCGCCTAAGAGCTGCCCGCTGTCGGTAAAGGTGCCCGTGCCATTATTTAAATAAACTCTATCCTCCTGGCCGGAGTTGACCACATAGGCGTCAATATCGGTATCGCCGTCTAGATCTGCCATGGCCACGCCCCAGCTGTTGTAGGTGCCCAAAGCCTGTCCGGAATCGGTGAACGCCCCGCTGTTGACTCCTGTATTGAGCCACACCCGGTTGGCCTGGCCGCTGACATTACTGACAAAGGCGTCCAGGTCCGTATCCCCATCCACGTCTGCCAAAACAACACCGGTGCTGTTTGATGTGCCGAGACTCTGAGCACTGTCCGTAAATACCCCGACGCCGTTATTGGTCCATACCTTGTTGGCCCCTGCCCCCCACGAAGTGAGAAAAATATCCAAATCCGTGTCGCCGTCGATGTCGCCAATGGCGGCATAGCCCGCCGCGCCAAGATTCTGACCACTGTCCGTAAAGTTGCCCGAACCGTCGTTAAAGTAAACCTTGGTTCCGCCAGCGGAACTGGTCACCACCGCATCAAGGTCGGTATCGCCATCCAGGTCGGCAACGGCTACGTCCTGGCTGTCGTCGGTACCAAGAGACTGACCACTATCGACAAAGACGATATCGCCCAATGCTCCTTCATAGCTGCGCCAGGCAAAAGGGACTGCGCTCTCGATGGAACCATAGCTATACTCCATCTCCCAATCGCCTCCCAGGGAGGCGTGACCGGTGGTATCAGTGGAGGCGGCAACATCCGCGCCGGTAAAAATGCTCAGCGATTGCACAAAGTTCTCGCCACTCTGCCCTGCTGCCACATCACAGCCATAGAGCATAATGTCGCCGCTTGCGGAGAGTGAATTACCCCAGACCTGAAGCTGGCTGGCCGATTCAGACAAATTCTCCAGGCTCAGCGTACTCCCGCCAAGCTGCAGGCTGCCTGGCCCGCCATGGGAGATAATGTGCACCGTTTCAAGGTCTGTATAACGGGCAAGATTTTCCGTGATCTGCGAAAGGCCATCCTGTGCTGGATCGAGAACGATGATCTGGGCCGCCTCGGGTGAAATCCCTTGGCTGAACTGCTCATGATTCTGCACAGCGCCATCAACAAAAACAACTTCGCTTGCAGACTGGACGGCTGGCGGAGTGTAGCCCTTAACAATATCCAAAAAATCGACTTCCGGCTCTGCTGCTACGTCAACATTAAGTCCAGGCTCCCCAGAGCCGGCTCCAGTGTCGGGGCTATCGGCCACCTCGGCGGCCGTGACTGCCAGGGCACCGTCAAACATGATTCTGGGCTCAAGGGCCATGAGCAGACTCGTCCCCTCTGACTCAGAATACTCACCAAGCGCCTGCTTTTTTTTCTTCAGCATGGTAACCATTATTTGCACCCCACTTCAGGATCATCTAAAAGCTTTTGCACTTCCTCTTTTGACTCCTCGACTGTCAGTCCCTGATCAATAGCATCTTTAATGACATCATCAAACACAGCTTTAGGTGGTTTCTTCATGTTACGAATAACCTTGCGCAGCACCTTCTTTGTCTTCATATGCTGCGGCATTTTCAAGAGATGACGTGGCTTCATCCTGGTAGGTTTGCTGATGGGCGCATTCCAACTCTTGGCCTGGGAGGTATAGCCGGGCTTAGATATAACCACGGTGCCGGTGGCATTGGTCAGGCTGATACCCTTGCCGCCTTCAAAAACAACACTCAGGCCACGTTTGCTGATTTTACCGGCATACATGGAGCCGCGGATGCCGATGGTGGCAACCGGTGTCTTGGTATTGAATTTTTCAGGCTTTTTCTTAGAGATCAAACCGCCCATGACCCGGAAGACCCCCTCCTTGACCTCGGTTTCAAGCTCTGCCTTATCCGCATCAGGGTCCCAGCCGTATTGAGAAATCTTTGCCTCGGTGTTGGGACCAAGGCTGATAATGGAGTTATCGGTAAACAGGATCTGCAGGCGACCGCGCTTGCCTGTCTTGATGGTATCCGCCTGAAAGAGGGGGGACTTTATGGCCAACTTCCTGCTTGTCCCTTTGGAGTCCGTGGCCACGACTTTTCCGCGCAGGGCAACAACTTCACCAACTGGTTTCAGCTCATCAGCAGCATGAGACACCACAGCGGCTAGGCAAACAACCAACAACAAGCTTAAGCAAAAAAGCGTTTTGTTTTTTAGCCCTAAGACCATGAAAGTTCCCCTGAGCTTTCCCTTAAAAGCTCAACTTAATCGCCCTCTACCTTTCGCTTTTAATCTGCTCCAGTAAAACACGGATTTTTTTCTTCGTTTCCGCCGGCAGATTGTCATCCAAAGCGTCTTCCAGGTACTGCAGAGCTATCTCAATAGAGCCTAAGCGATAATATGATTTGCCCAACTCAGCCTTGCCCTTTGATGAGTCAGGATCAATGATCAAGACTCGCTCAAAGGCCATAACAGCGGCCTCGTAATCACCCATGCCATAAGCGGCTTGGCCCAGGTAAAAATTGAGATCTACATCTTGCGGATTTTTCTGGAAAAGCTGAAAAAATTGGGAATAGGCCTGGACATGCTCGCCCTTTTGCAACAAGAGCTTTCCGGCCTCAATGGAGTGCTGCCCAGCGTGTACTACTCCGACAGCAGAGAAAAAAAACAGGGAATATAACAACAGCAAGCGTTTCATCATGCATCCTCTTCGCGAGCCTTTCATACCCCCCAATTTTTATATTACCACAAACTGATGTTAAAAGGGAATCGCCCGTATGGAAGCTTTGGGGTGATCAACCTGAATTTCCGACTCCATGGCCTGCCCCGGAGATATACGATAAGCCAATCCGGTCGGCTGATATTCCTTGCTCAGCATGCGCCTGCCAATGATGGCCTGGCTGGCTGATTTGAGTTGGATACGATTTCGTTGCTCTTCAAGGAGAGATGCCTCGGCAAGGGCAGCGGCTGTGGTTTCCTCTTGCCCCTCAGAAGGGACTGCTTCAGTCACCTCTGTTTTCCCTGGCGTAACCTGTTTTGCTTCATTTTCTGCCACGACAGCTTTTTCTTCGACTTGAGTCTCGGCTGGCTCTGGTGCCTGAGACTGAGAAACAACCGGGACCGACTCTTTTGGCTCGGCTATAATCTCCGGAGCAACCACTGCTGCCTGCTCCTGGCGGGAAGTTACCGGCTGGGGCAAAATATCATGCTGCTCCGGCTCTTTTTTCTCTGAAGCAAGGGCGGGTACAATCGGGGACTGAGGAACCAGACGGGCCGATAGAAACTCAGGCTGCTGGTCATCCTGGAGCGAGGCCAGAGTTCTCTTTTCATATTCCGCAATATTTTGCGCCAACCCCTTAATGCCATGCGTTTTGGTCACATGGGGCAGTGGATCAATGCCGGAGGAGTGAAAGACCCGCCCCAATGCACCCTGGAGTTCGGCAAAGCTCACCCCCTTGTTCATATGGGCCGAAAGCGCACCGGCCAACATCTTGATCTCTTCCAGTTCGCTTCCGGTCTGGGCTTTTTTGGCTGCCTCAACATGGAGCAACTTACGCCGGTGCACCGCATCCAGCTCATCGGCAATCTGATACTCCTTCAGGGCAAGATAATAACCTTGATGGGCCAGGTTCACCTGGGTCAAAACCATCATGGCCGAAGCCATGTACCGTTTTTGCGCCAACTCCTGCTGCAACTCTGCACTCTTCATGGTGGATGGCGCGGAAAGCAGGTTAAACACATTCCAGGAAAGATTCAGCCCGGCCTGCAACCATGTTTGGTTATAGAGATATTTATTATCATCAAAATTTGCCCCCACAGAGATCTCGAATCCGGGCAAAAGACCGAGCATGGTCTTTTTCACCTCAAGGGCGCTGATCCGCTTTTGGTAGGCCTCGACCCTCAGCTCGGGCCGCTTGGCCAGGGCTTCTTCCTCCAATGTTGGCAGCGAGAGAAGCTTTTCCATGTACTGTAATTGATCATCGCTCAAGCCGATGGTGTACTCGGAACCCGGGTCGAGGTTCATTAAAGCCGCAAGTTCGGTTTTGGCAAGGGACAAATCCTTGCGCATAGTCCAAAGTTGCTTAACCGTCTCCAGCAACTCCTGCTGATAGCTCAGAGTTTTGGCAGGATCCTGGGCCCGGTCCTGCTCCATCTTCCTGGCGCGCTCCAGGGCGGACTCGACCCGCTTGAGAAGACGATCCATCTGCGGGATGAGCATTTCCGCACTGGCAGCCCGCCAAAAGGCATAGCGCACATCCTGGACAATGTTCTGCACCGCCTTGCGCCGCCACTCTTCGCTGACCAAAACCTCATCGGCCTGTTGCATGGCCGTGGTATAGCCCACGCCAAAATCGAGGACATTCCAAACCGTAATAATGCTGGCTGTTACATTTCTTTTTTCCGCAGAAACAGAGTCCGTCGACTCAAGCCCACTTGAAAGGCTCGCGGAATCACTGTCATTGCTTCGCGCGGTATAACCTAAGGACGAAACCATCTGCGGCAGCAACTCATATCGGGCAAGCTCCAGGTTGCCGCTGGCCAGGGCCTTTTCGATCTGCTTGACCTTGTGGTCCAGGTTATACCTTATGGCCCGGGCCATGGCCTCATGCAGGGTAAGCCGGCCTTTCACGGGCTCTTGATCATCATAGAGCCTGCCGCGCTCGCCCTTGGCCTGGGCCATAAATTCATCCTGGGAATACGGCTGGGGAACCACGGCACATCCGCTCAACACAAAGAGCAGCAGGGTGCCGAAAACAAGCCCACCCACTTTAAGTAAGATCGTATTCCGTTTATGTGATGATCTATTATTCGGCCGCATGCTCACGTATAAAAATATAGTAATATGCCCCAGGCAGAGAATCCTTCTTACTGACTTGTCGACCCTTTTTCCTAAAACATTAGGCCATTCTCTTACTCAATCATACCAGCCAGATTTATTGAACGGCAAAATTTCGCCCGGTATTCGGAGGGTCTCAGCCCAGTGTGCTTCATGAATACCCTGCGGAAAAAGCTGCTATTCTCATAGCCCACCCCATAGCTTATTTCATCAAAGGTTTTGCTTTGGGTCTCAAGAATTTTCTTGGCCTGCTCCACCCGCACTCGTTGCAGGTAGACCAGAGGTGTATCCCCGGTGGCAGCCTTAAAACGCCTCTCCAAGGTTCGTCTCCCCATACCGAACCGCTGGGCCAGATTCACAACATCAAACTCATCATTAAATCTCGTTTCCATATCCCGCTGGATCTCCAACACCTCAGCATCGTTGTGGCTGTGCTGAAAAAGAAAAGGCGTGTACGGAGTCTGGTCCACCCGGCCGATATCGTGCACCAGGGCCTTGGCGCATTCCACCGCCACTCCGTGCCCATAAAATTTTTCCACCAGATAGATTGCTAGATCAATGCAGGAGTTAAAGGCACCGGAACAATAAATATCTCCGGCATCGGTGATAAGCCGCTCCGGCTTGAGGCGCACCTGCGGATAACGTTGCCTAAAAATGCTGGCCAGCCCCCAATGGGTTGTAGCCACTTTCCCGTCAAGCAGGCCTGTTTCCGCCAGAACAAAAGATCCGGAGCAAACACTGGCCAGGTGAGCGCCGGAAGCATACATCTTTTTCAGCCAAGGGATGACATCCCCCTGCTCGGCCATGGTCTTTTCGATATCAAGAATCGCTGAAACAATAACAAGATCGCTTTGCTCCACCTCATCCATGGCGCAATGAGGGGCAATCCTGACCCCATTCAGGCAACTTGCAGGCAGGCCATCCGGCGTGACGACTTCCACCTCAAAATATGGCGACACCTCCTTGCCGCAGGCCTTATTATAGAGAACCCCAGCAAAACCGAATACATCAAGCGCCCCGGTGATGGTCGTAGCTGCTGCATCACCAAGGGCAAGAATGGTAATCTTCTTCATATCCCCCCCATGTCAAAATCAGACTTATCTTTGTCGTATCCGGAACTACCCCCTCAGCCAAGACAAGCGTAATATAATTTCTCAGCTTTTCTCTAACCATTTTTACCGGTCAACCGAAAAACACTTTCAACAACCCAGTGGGGGAAACATGAAACAACTCGCTCCATTAACCGGCTTTCTGATTCTTCTTTTTGCAATCATTGCTTGGCATAATTGCCAAGCGAGTGAAACCATACTCGCAGGAAAACGATATGATGCCCGCACCAAATCCTGCAGATCCCTCGGCTTTGAAAGCCTGTGGTACGGCAAGGGGCGTCGGCTATTTGATCAAAAATGCAAGACTTGCCATTCCCGGGGCAGTTCACAAAAAGCCCCCTTTCTCTACACAGAATCACTCCCGCCAAAGGGTTGGAATCGTGTTTTTTACAAACGCCGGCCCATGTGCGCAAAAAACGGTTCATGGAAAACAAAGTTCCAAGAAGAGCTTTTAATTAATGATTATCTCTATGTGTACGGAGCGAACACATATGATGCCAATCACGAATTGTGAGGAGATTGAGACTCCCGGTTCGGGAGACAGAGTGGACCCATAGCAAGCCCATATGTGAAAAGTTTTTTGAAAGGAATTGGCCCTGATCTTATGGAGCCGAACTGCAACTGCCCTGCCGTTCTGTAAAATTGCGAACGGCAGGGCAGTCGTAGTAAAAAACTAGCGCGTCACTTATAAATCTAAGCCAACGGCATATTTGGTTATTTCACGCGCTTTATCATAATCACTGTCTGTAACGGCAAAGAAACCTGTCACCTTCACGGCCTTGAGAACGGCTTGACCATCAGGAGTGTCTTTCAGGGTGGTCATGATTTTTTGGATTTTCTGGGCTTTTGCTGCGGAGAGATTCGGCCCTACGGCCCAAGGCAGCTGGGTGAAAAGAATAAGATCAACACCTGTTTACGAATAAAGAAATGTTGATACCGTTTTTAACGGCTGGAGGGATGTTGTTTTTTCGCGATAAATACCCTACCCTTTAGAAGGGTCCACCTTATCAACTCTTTTTACCTGAAAGGTTCTTCCATGTATGACTTTGAATTCCACAACCCAACCAAAATTATTTTCGGGGCCGGAAAAGAATCCGTAATCGGCGCAGAGTTGCAAGCGGCGGGCATCAAGAATGTCTTGCTGGTTTACGGCCAGAGTTCCGTAAAAAAAAGCGGGCTGTTAGACAGGGTCATTGCAAGCCTCAACAAAAACGGTATCCGTTATACCGAGTTTGGCGGGGTGATATCCAACCCGGTGCTTTCCCATACCAGGGAGGGGGTGGAATTGGCCAAGAAGGAGCAGGTCGAGGCAATTCTGGCCGTGGGCGGCGGTTCGGTTCTGGATGAAGGCAAAGGCATTGCCGTAGGGGCCTTAAGCGAGAGCGATGTCTGGGAGTATTATGTCGGCAAGGAGGTGGAACGAGCACTTCCTGTTTTCACCGTGCTCACCCTTGCTGCAACGGGCAGCGAGATGAACGGCAACTCGGTGATCACCAATGAGCAAACCAAGCAAAAGTATAATATCGCCTCCATCCATGCCCACCCCAAGGTCTCCATCCTCAATCCGGAGCTGACCCACACGGTACCGCTCACCTACACGGCCTACAGTGCGGTGGATGCCATTGCCCATGTTATTGAAGGATATTTTACCAAAGAGCCGGGCACCCGTTTGCAGGACCGCCTGGTGGAATCCATCATCCTCACTGTTATGGAGACAACGGATACCATGATGGTTGAGCCGGAAAACGCCCAGGCCCGCGCCTCCTTCATGTGGACCGCCACCCTGGCCCTAAACGGCCTGCCCCCTGCCGGGATAGGCAATTTCTCCTTCCCCAACCACATGATCGAGCACTCTTTGAGCGCGATCTACAATATTCCCCATGGCGCCGGGCTCTCCATCGTGATCCCGGCCTGGATGAAGTGGTACAAGTATAAAAATCCGATCCAGTTTGAACTTTTTGCAAAAAATATTTTCGATCTGGGCACCGAAGGTGAGGGTATCGAGGCCCTGGAGGCATGGTTTAACAAAATCAAGGCACCCACCCGGCTTTCCCAGATGGACATCCCGGCTGAGGATATCGACAAGATTGCCGAGAACGCCGTAGGACTCGCTACCCTCTGGGGTATTTCAGAACTCTATACCAAAGAGGCCATTGCCGAAATCCTCACCCTGGCCGCCTAAAAAACCCTCCGTAATCATGCTCAGAATCTGGAGAACAGCTCACCAGATTCTGAGCACTTTTCTTCCTACCCCCCTTCTGTCTCGTCATTTCTGGCCGCTCCGGCAAAACCCTTTTGTAGGAATATAAAGGAGTTAGCCATCCTTCCCTAAGGTTTAGGGATTTAAGCATGGCATAAAATTTGCTGTTTTTAAAACCTGTTCACAAAGGACTCAATTATTCAATTTAGTACCTGGAGTGAAAAACAAAAAAAGCAATGAGCCTCAAACACAAAACCGTTTTCATTGTTCTTTTCATAATCGGTTCGCTTTCCGCCTTCTTTATTGTCCGCGGATTCTGCGATTACTGTCGTATTGAAAACCAACGCATCAGCGACACGGAAAGTGAAATAAATCACATCTTCAAGGTAGCGGAAACCTACGCCTTTGCCGCCTACAAACCCCGCCTGGACAGCTACCTCTACCTGCACGACGAAATCATCATGGCCTTTGCCGAAAAGGATCGGGATCTTCTTTATCACCTGAGCAAGGACTACTTTTCCACCCTGCAAAAAGAAAATCCCTACTTTCGCATCATGCATTTTCACCTGTCCGACGGCACTACCCTGCTCAGGATGCACAAACCGGAGCTATACGGCGATCAGGTTGCCGCAAGCCGTCCCCTTATCCGTGCCGTTCACAACCTGCAGACACGGCAGACCGGTTTTGAGGTGGGCAGGCATGGATGTTTCTACCGCATTGCCCAACCGGTGTATCATAACGGCAAATATATTGGTGCCCTGGAGTTTGGCCTGAGCCCGCAACTCATTGTCGATTTGCTCAGCGAACGACTTCACATGGACTCCTCTCTTTATTTCCCGGCCCGAACAATGAAGATGGCCGCAACCTCAGAGTTGCACCCCCCGTATCAGGCTTTGGGCGAAACAGTCCTTACTTCTACCAACCAAAATTTTCTTTTTCTTCCCTCGGACTTTACCCAGACAGGCCGATCAAGCCAGGTTGCCTTGACCGACAAAAAGATGGTGGTGCACACCATGCCGGTTCTGGAAGACCATCAGGGCGGACCGGTCGGAGGAATCGTCGCGCTCCAGGATATTTCCCAACTCCTTGAGGAAAAAAAGACCTTTCTCATCCAGGCTATCCTGGTCTCCATCATGCTTTTGCTGGTCTCTTTCTGGTGCGTCTACTTCAATTTTGAAAAGATTCTCGCCCGCCTCAATACATACCGAGATTCAAACTATGACCTCTTAGAGCAGCTGACCTTAGAGGTGCATGAGCATGAGCAAACCTCGGTCGCCTTCAAAAAGAGCGAAGCCAACTTCAGGCAGCTTATCGAGCAGGCAGGTGAGGGAATCTACGGTACGGACGAGCAGGGGCGAATCACCTTTGTCAATTCCGCGGCCCTCAAGATGACCGGACACAGCCGGCAGGAGATTCTCGGACAAGACCACCACCGCACGCTGCACCACTCCCTGGCCGACGGCACCCCATACCCGCCTGAGGAGTGCCCCATTCTCCTCACTCTGCAAAGCGGAGAGTTGCAGCATAACGAAAAGGATGTGTTTTGGCGCAAAGACGGCACGCCTTTTCCAGTGCAATACACCTCAGCCCCCTTGCTTACAGATGATAAGATCATGGGCTCTGTTATCAATTTCGTAGATATTACACAGCGCAAAAAGGCGGAGCAGGCCTTGCAAACCGCGCAACAGGAGGCCGAGGATGCCAACCGCGCCAAAACCGTCCTTATCAAGGATCTTTTTGAAATCATGGACGAAATGCTGGGCAACCGGGACTACAAAACCTTTGAGCATGCCTTGCGGGTGGTGGAAATATCGCTCCGCGTGGGGCGCGAGCTGGAGCTCAAAGAAGACGAGCTGGACGCCCTTGAGCTGGGCTGCCTGGCCCACGACATAGGCAAGGTCGCCATTCCCGATGATGTTCTCCTCAAACCGGGTCTTTTTGATAAACAGGATCGCTATATCATGGAGTTTCACCCACTGGTCGGAGCACGCCTCTTTGCCCACCGCCACCATGATGACCGGGTGACCAACATCATCCTCCACCATCACGAACGCTTGGACGGCAGCGGCTATCCCGCAGGCCTGAAGGATAATGAGCTGGATATTTTAATCCGTATAGTTGCTGCGGCAGATGTGTACGAGGCACTTATTGCCAAACGCCCATACAAGCAACCCATGAGCAGGGAGCAGGCCCTTAATCTTCTGGATATGGAGGTCACCTTGGGCCGCTTGGACAAGGCGGTAGTAAGGGCCATTGAAAAAATTACTACGGACTGGAGTCCTCTTGAAATCAAACGCAAATACTCTGCCGGTTACATCAAGGAACTCGAACTGTTTAGGCGTATGACCTATTTCCGTGAACCGCTCAGCGATTTTTACAACTACCGCTACCTTCTCTTTTTGGACGACGCCAAGCTGTTAGGCAAAAACCAAAAGCCCTACAGGATGACCATGGCAAACTTTGTCAAACTCAAGGAGCTCAACAGCGAGTTCGGCTATGCCAAGACAGACCAAATCCTCGATGAGGTCGGGCAGAACGTCTTCAGCACCATAGAAGAGTTGAATGAGGAATGCCGCCACCACGACGGCACCTTTCTCTTGTTCCGGCGCGGCGCAGACTACCTGATCTATTCCGACTGCCTGTATGACCACAATGAGATGCTGGAGGAAAAGGTGCTGGAGCATCTAGGACGGGCCGAAAGGGAATGGGGGCTCAAGTCCCGTTTTACCAGCCTCTCCTTTGATGAGGGATACCCTGCGGAAAAGGCCCTGCACGTTCTTTTGAGCAGCGCTACCAACTCACCGGTTCAGTAGAGCCAGCCTACCATTTGAGAGCCACCTGCCTTCTTACTTGAACCCTCCCCACCCTCTGGCGCGACAATTTGCCGCATTGCCACGTTGTGGCAGCCGTGCTAACTCTATGCCCGCTACAATCAAGCTCTTCCCGTTTTATTTAGCTTGCCGCTCACACCGCAGTGTTTTGCCTCAGGTACTCGCCATATCTTTGTGCAGTGAGCCAAGAAAAAAACGACGGGAATCATCACCTGAAAAATATAAGGAAAAACAATGAAACGATTTTTTGCAGTTACCCTTGTCCTGTTGTGCGCCCTGAGCAGCCACTCCCTTTATGCAGCAGAGCAAAACGACCGGGCAGGTTGCACGGTTTGCGGCATGTATCTCGACGTGTATCAAAAAACCGCAGCCCAAGGACAACTCTCCGGTAAAGGGGCCACCCACACCTGCGGGGTGGTTTGCCTCTTGCGCGTTGTCCAGGATGCGGGCGGGCCAGAAGCCTTTAGCGCTATCAAAGTCCGTGATTGGCATAACGGCCGACTTGTTGCAGCCAAGGATGCGACGTATGTCATTGGCAGTGATGTCATTCCCGACATGTTGCCCAGTCTTATCGCCTTTGCCGACAAGGTAGAAGCCGAGGCGTTCCGCGCCGCACAGGGCGGAGAAATTCTTGATTTCAACCTGGCACTCAATGCCATCTCCCCAATGGGGATGACCATGCCCACCAAAATCAAGGCCGCAGTATTGCCACCTCAGGGTGCCTTTGGCATTGGGCTGGGCTACATGTACATGAGCATGGACACGGTCAAGCTCGGTTCTTCCAGTGTAGAGCCGGAGAATTTTATCAAACGCCCCGGCCAGATGATGGGGCCGAAAAAGATGGAATCAAGCGGTGAGATGCTCATGGCAAACTACGGACTGAGCGATGATCTGACCCTAAGCCTTTCGGCCAAGTATCTTGAAAGGAAGATGCAGATGTACACCATGGGCGGCAATGCCATCACCACCAGTAAGCATACCGGCCTGAGCGACCTGAGCCTGGGCCTGCGTTACAACATGTGGCACAACACCCACTACAGCCGCTTTTTCACCCTGCTCGCAGAAACCACCCTGCCCAGCGGCGACTTTGAGATGGAATGGCTCAACAGCCCGGGCATGCAACTGGGTACCGGCGATTTCACCTTTACCGGCGGCCTGCTCTACTCCCAGCGCTATAAAAATATTTGGTTCCACGGCCTGACCAGCTACACCACAAAACGTGAAAACAGCGATGATTATAAGTTCGGGGATGAGGCCAAGATAGGTGCAGCACTGCATTACACCCCCAACTATGACCTGATGCTGGGACTTGAAATCGATGGCGTGCATTATGAGAAGAATGAGTACCAAGGAAACGAGATCGGCAATACCGGCGGATTTCGCAGCAACCTCAGCGGCGTGATCGACTGGAGATTCCTTACCGCTTTAGGCGGAAATTTCTCCTTGCGCACCTCGGCCGGGCTCCCCATATACGAAGACCTCAACCACGCAAAGTCGGGCATGGTGGAAAGTGTTCAGCTGGGCGGCGGCTACTTTGTCAACGTCTCCATCAACTTCAAGCGGCGCTACAGCGATTCCTGATTATTCGTCATTATCCGGAAGATTAAGCAGCACGGTTTTTCGGAGTTTATGCACCCCGACCACCTCATCGGGAGAGAAAACTACATAGCCCTCTGCATTATTCTGGTCCAGGCGAACCGCTTGCAGCAGGGCTAAGGAAAACTTGGCAAATGTGGCTCGTTTGAAAAAAGAGCTTCTGCTGCGGCTGGTATACAGTGGGGGATACTCTTGCGGCAGCCGCTGCCAGAGAAAATCCTTCTCCTGCGGCATGCTTTGCGGGCCAAGAAACTCCGGCAAAAAACGGTGCCCGCTTCGCAACCAATCAAAGCGTAACAACTCGGCAAACAACTCCCCATCCTCCCGGGTGGCGGTGTATTGGAGCAGCATCCGGGCCATGAGGTCCTGGGTGGCGGAGCGCTCAAAAAATCCATGTTTTCGACAAAGGGCAATGAGACCGTGGAAAAAGGCAAAGGGGTCCTTTTCCACCCTTTTGACATAACTCAGGGTCGCTCGAAAAAAGCGGTTGTTGTAAAAGCTCTCCACCCCTTCGCCAAACCAATACAGATCATCGATGGCAGCATGATCCAGCCATCTGTTTGCCAACACCGAGTAAGGGGGGGAAACACAATTTGTGATCCCGAACTCCTCTTTGGCTTGACTGATGGGGGTATCCGGCAGGATCTTGAGCAGACCCATCTGGATATAATGGGGCGCCAGGTCATACACATCATTAAAGGAGTTGCGGAAGCTCTCCCGGGTTTCCTGGGGCAGGCCCAAAATGAGATCCAGGTGCAGGTGGATGGTGTCGAGTGCCATCAGGCGCCTGATATTGGCAAAGGCCTTGGCAATATCCATGCTCCGGTTCACCGCCTCCAGGGTCACAGCATTGGTGGATTGCAGGCCGATCTCAAACTGGAATTTTCCCAGTGGCACGCTCTCTAAAAAGGAAAACATCTCCTCGTTAAAAAGATCCGGGGCGATCTCGAAGTGAAAGACCGTCTCCCCGGGCTGGGCAAGGAGAAAACGCCAGATGGCCAGGGAGCGATCTGCCGAGCCGTTAAAGGTGCGATCCACAAAACGGATAATCTTGGGCCTGTGGGCCATGATTCGGCCAAGCTCCTCTTCCACCTCGCTCAGCTCTTTGTTGTTGACTCCGCGGGAGACAGAGGAGAGGCAGTAGCTACAGGCAAATGGACAGCCACGGGAAGACTCATAATAGATGTGGCGGTTTGCAAGGGGGCCGCTAAAATCACTCTCCCGATAGGGCATGGCAAAGGGGCGGCCATTTTGGCAGGTGTACTCTTTTTCAAGCTTGCCTTGGGCCAAGTCTTTATAAAATTGCGGGCCCACCCCTTCTATCTCACCCCGGATCACCGAAATATTGTGCATTGCATCACAAACATACGGCGCCTCCGGCCCGCCGAGGACTATCGGAGTTTGCGGCAGGACCTGGCGCAAATCCATGAGCAGACGGCGGATAAGCGAGGTATTCCAGATATAGACGGAGAAAAAGATCGCACCGGGACCTCCGGCAGTAATCCGGAGCAGGGTCTCATAGTAGGGGTCGTTGATGGTGAACTGCTTGAGAGCAACGGATGCCTGTGGCAGATGGACCTCAAGCTCGTTGCGCACATAGAACAGCGCCGGGCAGGAATGGGTATAGCGGGCATTAAAGCCGATGAGAGAAATATTCATTTCAAGAAGTAACAAGTGACAAGTAACGAGTTACGAGTTAAAAATTAGCAACACTTGCTAAGCACGGAGTGACAAGCATTGTGTAACGCTTTACTCGTCACTTGTCACTCGTTACTCGTTACGGCTGTTAGATTTGTCACGAAAAAAATGATTCCCTACCCGCATATCGATCCTGTCATCTTTCACCTCGGCCCCCTGCAGGTGCGCTGGTACGGGCTCATGTACGTGCTTGGTTTTGTGGCCAGTTATTGCCTCGTTCGTTACCAGATCAAGAAATACAGCCTCAAAGACCTGGAAGAACATTTTGAAAACCTCAACCTGGTGCTGATCATCAGTCTGGTCCTGGGCGCTCGCCTTGGCTATGTCCTCTTTTACAACCTCTCCTATTATATCGCGCATCCCGCCGAGATCCTGGCAACCTGGCAGGGTGGAATGTCCTTTCACGGAGCCCTCATCGGCGTGCTCCTTGGCGGGCTGATCTTTTGCCGCAAAAACAGATTCTCCTTTTTAGAGAGTGGTGACGTCTATGTGGTAACCATCCCCATAGGGCTCGGCCTGGGAAGGCTGGGCAACTTTATAAACGGCGAGCTTTTCGGCCGGGTCAGCGATGTACCCTGGGCCATGATCTTTCCCGGCGGCGGACCATTGCCGCGCCATCCTTCCCAGCTCTACCAGAGCTTTATGGAAGGCGTCCTCCTCTTTATCGTTCTCTGGCTTGCCAAAAACCGCTATTGGAAGAGGAACTGGCCTTCCGGCTCGCTCTTGGCCCTATTTCTCATCTTTTACGGCATCTTTCGCTGGGTGGCAGAATTCTTTCGCCAGCCCGATGTCCAAGTCGGTTTTTTGTTCAACACCTTTACCATGGGCCAGCTACTCAGCACTGCCATGATCATCGCCGGTGGCGCTATCCTTCTTCTGGTAAAAAAAAGGCCTGTAAGTTGACGACCTCCCTAGGGGTGTTTACACTGAACAGAGGCTTTCCTGAAGGTTAATGAGCACCTCCTTTGTCCAATTATAATTGAGGAGTTTGTATGATTCTTTTTCACACCAAAACTCTACAGCAAAATATTCGCAAACGGCCCAGCCGGAAAAACGACTTTTTCCTCCGTAGCCTTTCTTTTGCTTTCACCCTTACCCTGTGTATGACTATGACTTCAATCGAACTTGCCGCTAAAGAACTTGCCCCCCATCTCTATAAAAGCACCCTTGATAACGGCATGTCCGTACTGGTCAAGGAAACACCGGGAACCAAGGTGGCCACCGTCCAGATCTGGGTCAAGGCGGGCAGTGTTTATGAGGAAAAGCATGAGGCGGGTATTACCCATCTCATCGAGCATATGATCTTCAAAGGCACCCCAACCCTTGGCCCGGGCGAGGTTGCAGGCGGCATAGAGGCCATGGGCGGCCGGATCAACGCCTATACCTCCTATGAATACACGGTTTACCACGCCACCCTCTCTGCCCGGCATTGGGGATCGGCCATGGATATTCTGACCGATGCGGTACTCAACTCGGTCTTTGATGCTGACGAGCTTGCGCGGGAAAAAAAGGTGGTCCTTGAGGAGATCCGCATGCGCCAGGATAAGCCCAACATCAAGCTCTTTCAAGAACTCATGGGCACGGCCTACTCCGCCCATCCCTACCGGTTGCCCATCAGCGGCACCGAGGAGAGTGTCTCGGCCATCAGCCGCGACGATATCCTCAACTACATGAAAAATCATTACTACCCGGAAAATTTCACCGTGGTGGTTGTGGGCGATGTCCGCTCCGTGCAGGTGGTGGACAAGGTGGAAAAACTCTTCGCCTCCCTGCAAAAAAGCGACAAGACCGCGCCCAGCCTGGCCAAGGAGCCAGAGCAGAAGCAGGCCCGTCTGTTCGTGGAAGAGGAGGACATCCAGCAGGCCCATATGGCCTTGGCCTTTCCCATCTCCCAGTTCAGCAATCCCGACACCCCGGTGCTCGATGTTTTGACCCATATCCTGGGCCAGGGCAACACCTCACGCCTCTATCGCAACCTGCGTGACGACAAAGGACTGGTCTATCGTATCCACGGCTCTGCCTTTACCCCCAGAGATCCAGGCCTGCTGGAGGTCACCGCCACCCTGGATGCGGATAAGATCATGGAGAGCCTTAGCGAGACCCTGGTGGAGATCTTTCAGCTCAAATACCTCACTGTGAGCGATGAAGAATTGGAGCGGGCCAAACGCAACCTGGAGAGCGACTTTGTCTTCAATCTGGAACGGGCCGAAGGCCAGGCACGGATGCTCGGCTCCTTTGAATTTCTCGCCGGCGATCCCCGTGAGGATAAATACCTTGAGCAGGTGCGGGCCGTGAGCAAAGAGGACATCCAACGGGTTGCCGCCTTTTATCTCAAAAACAACCGCCTGACCGTTGGTGCCATTGTGCCCACGGGCAGCAACCTGGCCCTGGACCATGCCAAGCTTGAAGAGATCGCCAAGCAGGCGGACGAAAAGGCCAAGAAAGGATTACCCACCTCCCAGCTGGCCGAGGCCTACCTGCCCGATGTGCACCGTTTTACCTTGAAAAACGGCATGCACCTCCTGGTGCGGGAGGATAACGATATTCCCACCGTGGCCATCCGCGTTGTTCTGCCAGGCGGACTGAGAAGTGAATCCGAGTCCACCAACGGCGCCTTTGCCTTTATCTCCGAGCTTCTGCCCAAGGGTACGGAGCGGCTCACAGCCCAGGAGCTCAATAAGAAGGTGGCCGACATGGCCGGCAGCATCCACGGCTTTAACGGTAAAAACACCTTTGGCGTGAAAGCGGATTTTCTCTCCCGTTTCACAGAAGAGGGCCTGACCCTGGTCCGCGATGTGGTCCGCATACCGGCCTTTGCCGCCGAAGAGGCGGAAAAAATTCGGCCGGAACTCTTAAGTCATCTGAAACAACAAGAGGACTCGCTTCCCTCCCTGGCCTTTAAGGAGTTTAACAAGCGCCTCTTTTCCGGCCACCCCTACGGACTCAATACGGCGGGCGACGAAACAGCGCTTAAAAATTTCAGCGTAGCGGATCTCAAAAATCTCTACGAGGAGCATGCCCGCCCCGAGGAAATGGTCCTCTCCGTGGCCGGTGACGTGGAGGCGGACAAGATCAAAAAACTTGCCGAAAAACTCTTTGGCGACTGGCCGGCCACACCCCAGGAAAGTACTGCCGAAGAAAGCTTCCTGCCGCCGGAGAATCCGGCCGAGCCGGAGCTGATCAACATCAAGCGGGATAAGCAGCAGGTGCACATCATTATCGGTTTCTTGGGTACCACTCTGGACAGTGAAGATCGTTATGGGCTAGAGGTGCTTGATACAGCCCTTTCCGGCCAGAGCGGACGCCTCTTTACCGAACTGCGAGACAAAAAGAGCCTGGCCTACAGCCTTTCCTCTTTTTCTCTCTTGGGGCTTGACACAGGCTCCTTTGGCATTTATATCGGCACCAGCCCGGATAAAAAGGACGAGGCCATCAAGTCTGTCTGGCAGCAACTCTATCGTATTCAGGAAGAACTCATCAGCGATGAGGAGCTTGAAAAGGCCAAGAACATCCTGATCAGCAACTACGAGTTGAGTTTGCAGACCCATGGCTCCCAGGCCATGGAAATGGCCTTGAACGAAACCTACAGTCTGGGCCAGGATTTCGGCAACCGTTATATCCACGCTTTAGAGCAGGTGGACGCAAAAACCGTACAGGATATTGCCCGCAGATACATTCAGCCCAACCATTATGTGATGGTAACCGTGGGTGCAGAGGCCCCGCCAGCTGAAGCTGCAGTGACGAGTGACGAATGACGAGTTACTTGTTACTTGTTACTTGTTACTTGTTACTTATTTTCAAACAAAGTGAGAAAAAACCATGCAAGATATCATGATAGCCCCCTCCATCCTGTCCGCGGACTTCGCCCGCCTGGGAGAAGATATTAGTGCCGTGGAAAAGGCAGGAGCGGATGTGATCCATATCGATGTGATGGATGGCCATTTTGTGCCCAACATCACCATCGGCCCGCTGGTGGTCAAAGCGGTACGGAAGATCACGGACCTGCCCCTTGATGTGCATCTCATGATTGAGAATGCCGATAGGTACATTGATGATTTTGCCGATGCAGGCGCGGACTGGATCACCGTACATGTGGAGACCGGCTACCACCTGCACCGCACCATCCACAAGATCAAGGATCTGGGTAAAAAGGCTGGTGCCGTGTTAAACCCTGCCACCCCGCTGAACACCCTGGAACATGTGCTGGCCGATCTTGACCTGGTTATGCTGATGAGTGTCAATCCCGGCTTTGGCGGGCAATCTTTTATCGAAGACTCCATCGACAAGGTGCGAGCCCTGAAAAAGATGATCGATGATCGCGGCCTTTCTGTGGGCATCGAGATCGATGGCGGGGTCAGCCCCACAACCATCGCCCCCATTGCCGAGGCAGGAGCCAACATCTTTGTTGCCGGCTCCGCGGTGTTCGGCAAGGAGGATTATGCCAAAGAAATAACGGCCATGAAGACCGCCTGCGGCTGTTAGTTACGCATTTCCCTTGTGTTGCCGGCGCTTCTGCCACAACTTTTCAATCTGG
>CAYLQA010000016.1:0-59560 GCA_964385695.1 uncultured Desulfobulbia bacterium
ACGCGTTAAGATCGGTGCTGGCTGACTAAAAATAGCATTTTTCAGGGACGACTATATAGCGCACGGCTGCTTCCCCAGCTCTTTTGCCAAAGACTAGGCAATTGGTAATCATCATCCCACCAACTCTGTCTCCCCCATGCATGCCAGTTGTGACCTCTCCGGCTGCGAAAAGCCCCTTAAGTTTTGTTTCTGCGTTTTTACTGATGATTATTCCTCCGTTGCTGACTTGATGGTGGGGATATATTCGGTTGGTGATTTTTTTGCTCTCTTTTGAACAAACTTGAATAGCTGATGATGGATCAGGCGTGAGGTGTTCCAAAAGAATCTGGTCAACTGCACGGTCTGACTGCAGGTTGCTGATGGGGACATGGTTTTTACGAGAGTACAAAATATCTGGTGGAAGATGTGAGAAGGAAAGGGGAGAGCCTGTGGCAGATTGAAATGAATAATTTCCATCTGTTAAGGCAGTAACAGGAAAGCGGGGCGCTGCTGGATTGATATCCTCCCAGACCCGTTGCTGATAAGACATGTTAGCCAGTTCAAGTCCAGCCTTTTCAAGAAGTATATATCCATCTCCGGTTAAACCGGGCTCCACGATATTTGGTGTATATGTAGCGGCATCGCCTCCACTGGCTAAAATTGTTGCTGGAGCATTTATTAGATACTCATGACGTAGATCTTTGGCTAGCACTCCATGGCAGGATTCATGGTCAATAAGCAGTTCAAGGGCTTGGGTCTGTTCAAGGCAGGTAATCTGGCTGTGGTTGAGGCGCTGTTTAATAATTGCAGCGGCCTGACCTGTATCCTGAATAATAGAGGCTAATGGTTTATCGCAAAAGCAAGGTGACAGTCGATTTATTTTTTGTTTCGCATCAGAGCGAAACTTAACGCCCCATTGAGACAGTTCGACAAACGCAGGGAATGACTCTTCAACAAGTATTTTACTCAGTTCCGGGATGTTTGTTCCTTGGCTGAGGTTCTCGATGGTGTTGAAGAGGATGTCACATTCATGGTCGTTTTCAGCATAGGTCATACCCCATTGCCCGTTGCGGTTTAAAAACGTGGAGCCAGAGGCAAAGAGTTTGCCCTTGTTGATGATGATGATTTTCTTAACGTTTTGCTGTGCTGCAAGAGCGGCTCGGAGTCCCGCCAAGCCAGCCCCAATGATAATAAGATCAGCGCTTATTTTTTTCATGGGCAGCTATATTTTTTCCAATGAGCCGTCTTCAACGTATGTTCGGCATTCCAGAAACTCCATGTCCGTCATGTCGGAAAAATTTAAGATAACGTCATCGTGTTCCAGGACTTTGGTTGCATCGTCGAGTTCAAGAACATAGCTCTCTAAAGAGCCATAAGCGGAAATAATTTTTTCTTTTACTTCTTCGAAAAATACGGTTCCAGGGTATGCGGTAGCAACAAACATATTTTGTTGTGGAAGGTCATGCTCCAGAATGAACTGCGCGGTTTTGCGTAAAGATTTACGTGTTTCACCGGGGTAGCCCATGATCCAAGTACAGTTTGGGGTGATACCATATTTCTGGCAGAGTTTGACAGCCTGGGACATTTGTTTCGGGGTATTTTTTTTGTTCATCCGTTTTAGGACATCCGGATCTGCTGACTCCCCGCCAAAACCGATATAGACGCATCCTGCCTCGCGTAAGCCCTCTGCAAGCGGTTCATCGATCTCATTCATACGGCCGTGGCACCCCCAGAGTACGCCCCTTTTTTTTATCAAGGGAAGAAACTCCAAGACCCTATCGCGATTTGCAATAAAATTATCATCAACAAAGCCAATAAAGTCGACCTTAAAACATTCAATAACCTCATCTACATCTTCCATAAGGCGCTCAGCACTTGTTAAACGATAGTTTTTGCCACCCGTGGCATGACGATCACAAAAACGGCAAGAGTAAGGGCAGCCCCGTGAGCTGATCAGGTTAATGCTGCGCCTGGCTTCAAAGGGTGTCCACGAAGAATTCCCGGCTCCCTGTCCCCAGACCGGGTTAGCAAGATAGGTCTGCATGTCAAATGCGGACCAATCAACTTTGGGTATTTGGTCAAGATCAGGAGTAATTACCGGGCCGAAGACTGTGTGAGTGCCCCGTATTGACTGTGCATCGCTGATAATTTGACCAATGAGTTCTTCCCCTTCCCCAAGTACAACTCCATCAAGTTGCGGGATCCATTCGAAAAGTGTTTTCCCAAAGTCGCTGGCCAATCCTCCACCGCTTATGAGGCAGGAGTTTGGGTAAAGCTCGCGTACAAGGTGGGCAATTTTTTTTTGCCAGCGAAGGGTGGTGATCATGCCGCTCAACCCGATGAGTTCAAATTGTTTTCCAAAAGAAGATAATTTCTTTCTGATCGATTCGCCTGAAAGGGTGGGGCGATAGGAGTTCAAATCTAGAATAGTGCAGGAATGACCATGTTGTTGGATCAAAGAGGAAAGAATACCAATACCTACAGGCACAACATTCGGCGCTGCCTGCACCCGGATCGGCATATTAATGAGAAGGACGTTCATTTTGAGGAGTAGTGCCGCAGGTCATTGTCCACCATTTCGTGGATAAGTGCTTTAAAAGAGACTTGGCTTTTCCAGTTTAGGTGTTTTTGTGCGCTCGAAGGGTCTCCCACAAGTTGTTCCGAGTCTGGGCGATAGAATTTATCGCTGCACACAACATAATCTTTATAGTCAAGACTCACATACCGAAATGCTTCCTCGCAAAAGTCTCTTACCGAATGGAGCTTGCCAGTGCAGATGACATAATCATGTGGCTCATTTTGTTGCAGCATGGCCCAAATTGCTTCCATATACTCGTTGGCGTGCCCCCAATCTCTTTGCGCGTCAAGGTTGCCAAGTTCAAGGCGTTGCTTCATGCCCAATTTAATCATAGCCACATGGGATGTGATTTTTCTGGTAACAAATTCAAAACCTCTGCGCGGAGATTCATGGTTGTAGAGAATACCGCTGCAGGCAAAGAGACCGTAGGTCTCCCTATAATTCTTTGTCAGTTGAAAACCGGCAACCTTGGAGATGCCGTATGCCGAGCGGGGCTGGAAGGGCGTTCTCTCATTCTGGGGCACCTGTTCCGGGCGGCCGAACATCTCGCTTGTTCCGGCAAAGTAGAAGCGGGCACGGGGAACAAGGTCTCGACAGACGGCCAGGATGTTGTGGGTCCCGTTGATGTTGGTGTTGATGGTGGAGAATTCATCCTCAAAGCTGTTGCTCACATAACTTTGCGCAGCCAAGTGATAGACCTCCTGCGGCTGCACCTGACGCACGGCACTGTAGAGGCTGGGAAAGCTTTCCAGAGAGCCCGGAATCAACTGGACCTTGTCAAGGATGTGAGCAATGCGGTGCATGCGGTGTGCCTCGTCCTCAAAGGCCACGCGGCGCACCAAGCCGTATACCTCGTAGCCCTTTGCCAGAAGCAGCTCTGCCAAATAGCTGCCATCCTGTCCGGTAATGCCGGTGATGAGGGCTCTGCGTTGTTCGGTTGCCATTTATATTGCTTCCCGCAGTTCTTCTATTGCATTTCTAAGCAGAGGCCGGACCGCATTGACGGTTTTCTGCCATGATGTGAAGTAATCGAGGTTGATGGCGAGTTCTGCAAAGATACGCTCCTGGGGAGTCAGGCCAGACATTTTTTCGTTGTATTTCTTCCTTGCGTAGACCAGGCGGTGATGGTCCTTGACCCGCATGGGAAAGAGGGCGTGGATGAGTTGCTCCTTTGCCAGCAGGGCGTCAGCGGCTTCGCCATAGCTGATTATCTTCTTTTTGAATTTGCCAAGTTTTTGTTGCTTGGTTCGAGGCTTCTTTGAAGCCCTCCAGAGTTTTTTCGCCTCCTTGCCATCGCGAAGCCCGATCTTGCAGAGCTTTTGCGTCTCGTCGAGCTCGGAGAGCAGTGCCTGTAAGGCCGTTATTACCGCATTCTTTTCTGGCTTGAACGAACCTTCCCCAAGCTGTTTGATTTTTTCTTCAGGATGCACCTCTTCTTTGCCGTAGAGCTCTAATGCCTCCCGAAGAGGCATGGGTGTGGTCCCCTCGATTCTGGCACCGCCTTCCGTGGCGTTGATGCAATTTATGGAACTCTCTACCAAGAGACTTTCCAGCTCAAGCCGTTGACTGTTCAGGACAGGGATTGTTTCCACGGTGCCGCCAGCCCAGGCAGGAACGGTGAGCCTGGGGGCGTCAGCAAGATCTGACCATTTTACAGGACTGCCCTCGGCATGGTCCTGAGTCCCCTGTATTGCCAAGTCCAGGCCGATGCAGATAACAGGATCGCAGCCGGCCAGCGCGGCAATCTGGACGGCCTGGAGCGTGACACCGAGCACGCCGCGGAAGGCTGGGCCTGTTTCGCCTAAGACGGGTTGCAGATATGATTTGAAAAAATCATTGGTTGCTGGCGCATGGAATTTATAGGGAGAAGGATAGTTTTTAACCGTTTTCGGGAAGGCCTCAGGGGAAAAAATCAAGGGCGGGGCTTGCTGGTCTCCTATGGTTGCCTCGAATTTCGTGTAACTGGCGGAAATGGCTTCAATGGTGGCCACCAGGTGCGGGGAAATGCCGTGTTTCTTGAGGATGGGCAAGGCGCTGTCAACGGCAATGATCAAAGCCCTTTCTCTGTTTTCTTTAAGTTGTTCAATGTTCTTATCAAGAGATGGGCCACTGGCTACACAGATCGCAGGCATGCCTTGGCAAGCGTTTTTCAAGGCCCAGACAGTGCTGGAGTCTGCCAATTGCGGGATGTTGGCAAGGGTATTCCGGAAGAGGAGCGGCCCGTGTTTTTCAATGGTATCCAGTCTGCCTTTGAAGTGCAGCAGGCCTTCTTGGAGTTTCTTGTGAAGTGGTTTATATATTTCTGGAAAAAGCTCCAATAATTTCGAGTGGGATATCAGGTGCCGGGGTAAGGCGCGCATGGCATCATCTTCCTGTAGCAAAAGCTGTGCGATGTCGATATCCTTCCCGACATGAAGAGAAACATTGGGACTTGCAAGCACAGGAGTCAGGTCCGCCTCCTTGAGGGCAGAGGCAAAGAGTTCCGAGCTCGGTTCGAGTATAGCGAACCGGAATTTGGGAAATTTGCTTAGGAGCAGCTTTGCTTCATAGCCAAGGCCCATTCCCACCAAAAAAATGAGCGCCTCCTGCTCCTTATTGAGAAGCTCGAACAGGTTTGCAAAACTTTGGTCAATTTGGGTGGGATCATGAACCAATAATTGAGCATTGGTAGCCGGGTGGGGGGCCTGAATGTTCGGCTGGCCGTTTGGAGAGGTTGTAATGTCAAAGCCGGTTGCCTCTTGGGTTGTTCCGGCAAGATCGAGCAACTCCGGTCTTTGTTGCTGAAGTGTAATAATATTAAGTTGCATAAAATCAGAGGTGTCTTGGCTCATTATATTAGGATCCTTGATTTTAATTCTTTACACGATTTATCTCATGTCTTTTGCAGGTTATCCTGAACATGAATACGTCTCCTTTTCCTTCAGCACTAAACCTTTGCATTTTGGGGTTAGGCAGGGATCTTTCATTGTCATCGGATTGACAAAGAGAACGCAAGGGAGTTTTCTAGCCATCGTTATTCTCCACCGCTCTTAGGAACACTCCGTCTTCGATCCAAAGTCCGTGGTATGCCCGCCAGAAGTCTTTTTCTTCGGTTGCTAGGCGATGCTCGATGCATACCGTAAAGGGGCGCGGATACCGCATCCGTACCTGGGCGGCGAATTCGTTCATGGTGGATTTGTCAAGCTTGCCAACCGTCACGATAAAATCAAAATAGGCTGTTTGCCGTTGCAGGGGGGGGCGAGATCGAATCTCCCAGTTGTTGTCCAACTGTTCCTGGCGTAACACTTTGAAGTTGCAGTTGTCGTGGACGCGATAGTAATAAAGTTTTTCAGCAATGAAGCAGATCTTATCGCAGCCGGCCAGCTCGGCCATGGGAAGATAGAGGGAAAGGTCACCGGCGGCGCGGAAGTAGCGTCCGCGAGAATCCCTGAAGGTTTCGTCCGGCAGCGACAGAAAGAGGTAAGGTTTAAAGGAGCGTAATTGTGAAAAGCGCCAGGTCTGTTTTCTGACCGGCACGGTGGCAAGAAGGGGAGCGCCAATCGAGTAGTCAAGTCCTTGGATCTCCTCGTCGGTGTAAACCAGGTCAAAGCCTTGGTGGTGTTTTTCCCAGAGACGTTGGAGGCAGTGTGGCCGGATTTGGTCGTCGCCGTCGAGGATTGCCACCACGTCATTGGGAGCCAGGTCAAGTGATCTGAGAGCCTCCAGGGTGTTCCCCATCAGCCAGGCCCTTTCTGGCAGGCGGCGGTACCGGACGCGTGGATCGGCGAGGTAGGGGGCCACGGCCTCCTTTGTTCCGTCGTCGGAAGCGTCGTCTGCCACGAGAGCTTGCCAGGGCTGGAAGGTTTGCGCTAGTAAGGACTCTAAACAGGGACTGATATATTGCCGGCAATTGTGGCAGGGGATAATCACATGGAAACGCCGAGGCCGAAGGGCACTTTTCATACTTGTTCTGGTTTGTTGTTTTGCAGCCACTCTTTGAAAAGTACGATGCCGTCCTGAAAAGAAATGACCGGCTGCCAGTGTAACTCGCCTTTAATCAAGGTTGTATCGAGTATATTGATGGGGACATCGATAGCCCGATGAGGCAGAAATTTTTTCCACCTGATCTTCTCATTAGTTACTTCTTGTAACCGAAAAACAATGTCATTGACACTGGTTCCTTGATTACTGCCCAAATTAAAAACTTTTGCGCTTCCTTGATAGTCAAGAATTTTGGTCAAAGCCTCAATAACATCACTGATCCAGATATAATCTCTAATAACAGATCCGTCTCCCCATATCTCCAATGACTCTCCCTGGAGCATCTTATGCAAAAAAGCGGCAATGACACCTTGGTTCGAGAGTGGGTTTTGATAGTATCCGAAAGGGTTGGAGAGTCTGACTATGGTGTAGTCAATACCTGTCAGGTGGTGATACAGGGCAAGGTATTTTTCTATGGCGAGCTTATTGATGCCATAGGCGCAGATCGGCTCGGTGGGGTGTGTTTCCGGGATAGGTGTTTTTTGAGGTGTCCCGTAGACGGTTCCGCCGGAGGAAATAAAAATGATTTTTTTTACCCCACAGGCCGCTGCCGCTTGAAAGAGGCGTATGGAAGGGGCGATGCTTTGTTCGATATCATCTATGGGGTCGTTTGTCGTGGCTGCCCGAAGGGTGGGGCCAACCAGGTGATAAACGACATCGCAGCCTTGAATGGCTCTTTTGACATCTGTGGGGTTTGAAAAGTCGCCCAGACAGTACTCAACCTGGCTCTGGATTGTCTTGGGGAGCATGGGCACACTTTGCACTCGGTCAAAAACCTTGACAACGTGTCGCGCACCGACCAAGGCTTCGGTTAAATTCGAGCCGATAAAGCCATTGCCGCCCAAAAGAACGATCTTCATGAGGATGATTCCATGAGCCTGCTTTTGCGATGGGAATTATTACGAACCTGATGGTTACTTTCCTGTCCCTTGGCAACGGCGTCGTTTAAAAGGTTGGCAAGGATCTCAATCCGCATCTGTCGAGTATAGAGTTCTTGAATCCGGGCGCGGCCGTCCCGTCCCATTCGGCTAGCTTTTCCAGGGTCTCGGGCAAGTCTTAGCATGTCCTGCGCCATTGATTTCATGTCATGTTCCCGGCAGAGAAGGCCCGTCACGCCGTGCTCAACAGCCTCGGGAATACCGGCGTGCAGTGTGGAGATAACAGGAAGCCCAGAAGATGCGGCCTCCAAAATGGCAACGGGCATGCCTTCTTTGTCGCCTGCTTGGGAAGTCACTGAGTGCTGAACAAAGCATCGAGCCTCATGGAATCGGGCAGCTACTTGGTCGGGCGGCAGTATCCCGGGAAACTCAATTCTATCGTTTAGGTGCAGAGTCGTGGCAAGGCGTATACAGGTCTTGCGTAACGGCCCGTCTCCGATCATGACAAGCCGGGCGTCAGGGACCTTTGCGGCAACCTCGGCAAAGGCCAGCAGGGTGGTCACTGGGGATTTTTTTTCCACAAAGCGGCCGACCGCAATGAAAAGCGGCGGTTTTTTTGTTCGATCCTTCATAGCGAACAACTCTGTGTCCACGCCGCAAGGATTGCGGTGAATTTTCTCTGCCGGTGCACCTAGCATCTCGAGATCATCCGCCATTTCATAAGACATGACCACTAGGGCTGAGGCGTATTCAAACATTTTGGCATACCCCTTTCGGTATTTATCCAAAACAGGGGATAGTGATGCATCGCAGCCAAGAAAGTGAGTCACCAGAGGGATGCCAGCGCGACGACACGGTTCTGTCATGGCAACTCCGGTAGGGCCGTACTCCGCCAGGACAACGCGGATGCCCTTTCGCACAAGAAGATCGGCCATGGCCTGGGCGGCCTGTTCCTGGAGATGGTTTTCCGGTTCCCCGTGGGGCGAAAAGAGGTCGCGCCACTCCATGGGGAGGTCGGGCATGAGGATGACTTCCTCCTGGGCAAAGAGCGGCATGTGGCCACCATAAAAAACACGAGGGTGGGGTTCCAGGTGCTGAATGTGGTTTCTGATAAAGGTCTCGCACTTTGCTCCCGGGTTGGGGTGAACGATGCAGAGGCCTGGAACGGGGGTCATGATTTTTCACCTTTGCGTGCCAGGACACCGAGACCGGTAACCATGACTCCTTCATGGAATTCAAGCACGGGTCTGTCCAGGGCGGCGAGGAGCCGTACCAATGGGGTCGCGGTCAGGGAGAGCAGCGGTCGTATGTACCTGAGATAGAATGAGGAGCGTGAGCGGCGCCGAACCCAGAGCCCGATCATCTGGGCGAGAGCGGCATCCGGGCCTCCTAGAGCGGTAATCCGGATGTCTTTGAAACCTGCTTCATGCAAAATAGTCCTTAGAGACCAAGGGGTAAATCGCCAGTAATCGTGAGGTACATCGTGGGGAGGCCAAAGGAACGGGACCGTAAGGAGGCAACTTCCGCCAGGAGAGAGAATTCGCTGGGTCTCGGTGAGAAATCGTTGTGGTTCCGGGCAGTGTTCAAGTACCTCTGTGGCAAGAACCGTTTCTGCTGAGTTGTCGGCCAAGGGCATGGTTACGCCGTCCCAGGCTATATCCGGTGATGCGTATTGATTTCCTGGTAAGTCAAGGGTGGCATAACTGGTCACACGGGGTGCCTTCAGGATGATTTGGCGGTAGGGCGCTTTCCCTGCCCCGATGTCGATGACCTGCCCCTGGAAGTGCTCTAGGTTTTGGTTCAACACCTTTAAGATGGCCCGACGGACTATGTAGATATCCAATTGCGACGGCACACAGCGGGGGGCGAGGAAGGGAGTTGATGCACCATGAATGAAGTCGAGAGAGCGGACTCTTGTTAGAGCCTGTACCCTTTGTTTTACGGTGGCCCGGTCATCCTCGCACGCCAGTTTTCGGTTCACCGGGGGGAGGCTTAACTGAAGTGGATTAGACAAGGGCTTTTGCGGGCCTTCGCTGCCCTTAGTCCGCTCAAAAAGAGAGATCCATTTATCGGCTACCCGTTCCAAGGCAGCCAGGTTTTTGATTTTTTTTCTGGCATTTCGGGAAAGAAAAGCATGGAATTCCGGATCATCCCGTAGCCTGTGCACCGCTGCCGGAAGTTCTTTTTCTGGATTATCGAGCAACAGGCCCGTTTGTTCATGAACAATAAGCTCTTCAATGCCATGACATCCGCGGTAGCCAATGGGTACTAAACCGGCGGCCATGGCCTCCATCATGGCTAGAGGCAGCCCTTCGTACTCGGAGAAGAGCACGATGCAGTGATGACGCATAAGCTCGTTAGGCATCTCGGTACTGGGAACCCGTCCGGCTAGACGGAGTCCTGGTGGAAAACCTTGGTTGGCGACAACCTCCTCGACTTTTGCAAAATCAGGGCCGTGGCCATACATGGTACAAAAAACACCCTCGTTGGCTTCAGACAGTTTGCAGAGTGATCGCGCGGTGAGTGTTGCTCGTTTCTGCCGTTCAACCATTCGACCAGAATATAGGATGCGGAATTCCCCTCCCTGGTAGCGAACAGAAGCTGGCGGTATTTCAACAGGTGAAGGTATTTGTTCTACGGCGGCAAAAGGAATGCCGGTTTCACGGATCATTTCTACGGCTTGGGCCGATACGCCAACAAAAGCGGTCTGTCGAAAGTTGGGATTGCCTGCCGCGAACTCTTCTAAAAAACCTTCGTGAAAGGCATCTACATTACGGAGTACGCCAATGCTGGGAATGCCTGCCTTACGGCACCAATTGGAGGCAAAGTATGCCGCAGGCATGAGGTTCGGTATAAACACATCAGGGGGGGCTTGCTCGAGTTGCGCTAAAAGCCAATGGAGCCGGAGTTCGGTAGTCTCATGGTATCGGGTGATCCGGCAAGGAATACCGCGAGATTCAAGGGCGCATACAGTGGGGCATTCGTGTCGTTCTCCGAATACCAAAAAAAGACAAGTTACTTCCATACCTCTTGCCTTGAGTTCAGGAAGTAAGCGGATCAGGCCGGCATTGGGGCCACCTACGTAGCCAGGGCGATCATATGCACAGTAGGTGATTTTCATGATTAGGCTGTCCCTATATGAACGATCCTGTTTCTCTACGCCTGTCCATTGTATTCGAAGAGCGCAGCGACATCTCCTGAGGATAGAGACCAGTTGATGTCCTGTTCTTCCCCAAACTGAAAGATGGGGAGTTCGTAAAGTAATGGTTGTTTGCCTTTATTGCATGCCAGGACATAGCGAGTACGAAATGGTTCGTTGTTCAATACTTTTGGATGTATACATGCTACAGCTCCGTCAAAGTACCAGAGTTGAGGCAGCCATTGACTGCCCAATGGCTGCCCACCTTTAAGAACATTCGTGCCATCAGCACGGCAAATTTTTATTTTTCCTTGAATTTCAGCATGGGCGTCAACTTGAGTTTGCCGTGCCCTCGCATCCACAGTTGGTATGGCATGCAGCCACGCCGGATTGCAATTTATAGGCACGGGTATGATAGAGATAAAAAGGTGTGTTTCTGGACTAGTACGGGATGCGTTGAGGGTTTCTTGCATTCTGGTATGGGTCACTGGTCCGAGGCCAGGTGCAACGACAACGATTGTTTCTGTTTGTTCGTCTTCAGGAACTGGGGACAGAACAGAGGTCATTAACGCTTGGAGTGTCTCGACATTACCAAGTGGGTTTCGTAGCGGTTTCTCCACGATTGTGGATTTAATCCCAAATTTATTAAACAGTTCCTTTCTGTCGGGCAATGTTATGGCCGAGATACATGTAGGGTGGATTTTTTCTGCCTGCCTGAGGACATGGGATAGTAACCGGGTGCCTAGCTCAGGTATACCAAATAGAAAACGCTCTGTTGCACTGGTATGACAAGCGCAAATAATCAATCTACACATAGTGGGATACCGAAATCATATAACTTGTTGGACACAACTCGTTCCATAGCTAGGATATCTGACTCAGTGTCGATATCTATCAGTTCAAGTGGGTTAGAAACAAAATCGATGATTTTATAAAAAATATGATCTCTAAAGATATGTTGCCCTGAGAAAATCCCGAGTGGTTTGAAGACGGTCATCTGGTTTTTATTGTACAGAGTTAGCTTTTGAGGTAGGTCTCCTGCGACCTCGAAAAGATTGGTCGTCTGCGTACGGACGCGGAATGCTGATTGCACCGACCCTGAACTCTGTAAAGTTTCAAGCAGACGAGTGAGTTGTTCAATATTGCGGAAGGGGCTGGTCGGCACGAGGGTAACGATGGTTTTAGCCGGATAGTTTTCATCCACGAGGTGGCGGAAAAGGTAGTAATATGCCCAATACGAACTGCTTTTAGATGTAGCGAGCGCAAGAGGGCGCAAGAATGGAACTTCTGCGCCATAATGATGAGCGATTTCAGCATAGACTGGACTGTCTGTGTTGACAATAACCCGTTCCACACCGGGCAGCGCCCTTGCGATGAGGATTGTGTACGCCATTAAGGGAAGACCACAAATTTTACGGATATTTTTGTCGAGTACGCGAGTGGAGCCAGAGCGGGCCGGAATGTTAACCACCGTTTTCGTTACATCATTATCAAATTGGGCCCTCCATTCCGTCAAGTCTAGAGCAGTGTTACGAAAGTAGCGCTCAGTGATTTCGCGTTTTAGTTCTCCAATGTTTGACATTGTCATTTTCTAGTCGTATTGGAAATGAACGCCCCACCGCAAACAAGATCCTGCATGTGATATCCTTGCCAGTCATGATGTAGTCGTGCTGGTAGGCGTGAATCGAGATTGCGGTGTAAAACCTTCGTTGTGAATCCTGCCTCAGCAAAGATATCAATAAGATCTGATAGACGCATTAGGTTGATGAGTCGTGGTTTGTTTGCTAGCCACCACGCTTTGGCATGCGCATAAAATGGATAAATATTGTCGTCCTGCCTTTCATCGTGGGCTGTGAAATCCACGGCATGCAGCATGACGCCACTTGGTCGCATGACTCTGTGTAGTTCTATGGCCATGCTCTTCAGGTCAACTACATGCTCGAGTACGCTTCGCGAGAAACAGAAATCTACGGACCGTGAAGGCAACTTTAGCGACAAAAGGTCTCCTTGGTGGTATTGTACACTCAGGTTTTCCCCCTTTCCCCCTGGTGAGGATATATAGGGGGAAAGTTTTTTGTCGAGTTCACTGGCGATAGCAAGGCGGTTTTTGAACAGCTGACTATCGAGTGTTGAGTGGCAGGGATCGAAGCAGATTCCATGAGTGAAATGGCGGGCGAATAACTGAGAAAGGTAAGGTGATTCGCCTGTTCCCACCTCGAGGAATGTGTCACCGATATTTTGTAAGCCGGCCAACCTGCTCAGCCATATGAACTCTACTTCACGGCGATTTTTGAAGTAGAGATGAACCGACTTTCCGCCGTACTGGGCAACTAGTGAGGGAATGTGAATATCAAGTTTGGCTAGAGTCACGGACAAGGCCTCACTTGGCGGGCAGTTCTGATCACAGGACATGGTTTGAATCATCTTAATCAATATTGAATCGCCTCTGCCGTGCAGTGCGCCTAACGCCAAGAACCAGAAACAATCATCCAACGGGGAAAACTCTTCGTCGGCGCGAACAATGGACGTATTAATGCATGAGCCAGATAAACTATTGTTACAATGTAGCCGGTTAGGTGGAAGGGGAGGATTTTTTGGAGTACAGAGTTCGCGACATGCCTCAATGTCCAGTATGCACGCATATCGGAATGGTGTTTTGCTAACATATGCCACTATGTTCGCTCCAGCGGTCTTCCTGCGTTCAGATATCCTTTCTATAATGTCAGCATCTAAGAAGAAGCTGTATCCATTCAAAATCAGTGCTTCTGCCAACCTGTGATGTTTCATAATATCGAGTATTCGTTGTTGCGGAGAAGCATGGGTGCCGACAACTACGTCGAAGCCGTCCTCGCGCAGCCTTTTCACGATATTTTGAGGCACGTCAACCGCTAGTGCCAGCACAAGGTGATCAATAACCCCCTTTGCCAAAAGTCGATCCGCAATGACGGAAAATACAGATAGACCTTCTGCTCGGACAAGGAAAATATCTTTTTCGTTCATGGGTCTGCAGCAGACGATTGCTGTTAGCGACATAACACTCCTTCCTTCGTTGCGATGCTTTATATTTGGTAGAAGGCATAGCCCTTTTCTTCCCAGAGTGGATTACGTGTCATCAGTGCGTCGATGAAGGCAAACGTACCAGGCTTAAGGTAGGACTTTTGACACAGTATATGTGTGATCCCATAGCGTTCGGCCAGTCGCTCCGGTGTACCGGAAAAGACATTTATTTCCTCGGTGTCCTTGGCGTAGTAGCGGAATCCATCCAGCCGACCGTCTTGCATGATGAACCGGAAGTAGAAGTGCAATGATTGTGGGGAAACGTTGAATGCCGTGAGCAGAATGGGAAGTTTGATTGGTATTGTAGCGACCCGTACATCACCTCGTAGTTTCAGCATTCTGCGCATTACGGCTTGTTCTTCATGTACCTCAATCAGAGGTTCGTCGCGTAGCCAACGGAAGAAGCGGTGGGTGTATGTCATTTCGTTAAAAAGTACGATCATGGTCTGGGTCATCGTGAGCAGTAGGAGGAATCGGTCCGGTCGCTGTACACTCGTAACGAGAGCCGGGGCCAATGCAATACAGGCAAAGGGGGCAGCGTATTCAAAATAGCGTTCTGATTCACCGAAGATGATCAACTTGCCCGCTGAGGTAAGGGTGAAGACAAGGATGGCGATAAGGGAGACCCCAAGGCTGAATCGGCCCAATGGATGAGAATATATTGGTAACAAAGTGCCCGACTGGCACAATAAAAATGCCAGCAGCCAAAATACAGGAACTGAATAGAGCGCGATAAGTAGGGGCGAGGTGCGATAAAAGAGTGTGAGAGATTCCTGTCTGTTTTTGGGAAAAGCGGCAAGGAAACGCAAAAAATTATGCAGCAGGTTGCGGCCGGTGGCGGTGGTATTCTTGAGATTGTTGTGCCAGTACCAGATGAAGTGATTGATTTTGAACATCAACGTGTCGCGTGCTCCGAGTCGGGGTAAGCTGAAGGCGATCAGTACGGCAGCAGCGACCATGCTAAGGGGTAGAAGTGACTGCATCCAGAGGGATAGCCCCACGGAAAAGAACACTGCTGTTTGCATAGCAAAAAAGGAGGTCAGGAACACTGCCAGTAACACCGCTACGCCTAGCAGTCCAAAAACATATGGGTTCCACGATGAGGCCATGTATATGCACAGTAAATAGGCTGTGTGCAAGACCATGCCGGGCGCTCTGCCATTACAGTCACGCATTCGTGCGGTGATGGGAAGAAGGATGGGCATGGTTAAAAACACGAGAGCCGTCAATGTTGCCGTATCAGGTATCGCGCCCTGTGTACCAGCCAGATCATGCAGCAGGTTGAAAGCACCCCAAAAGACTAAGAGGGCAACAATCAGGTCACAGCTGAGGTTGGTAAACACCAATGTGATTTTCCATAACCTCTCTGGCAGCCGCGAGACAAGGAAGTGGACCAGCATGGGATAGGGGAAAATACCTTTGGGAATGGCGTCAGGCATGGAATAGTCGAGCCATTGTTTGTTAGAAAGCTTGCGTAGTTTGCTGTACACCCCCCATTGATCCGAGGTGTGGCTCATGGCGAATATCATTCGTAGCACCAGCCCAAAGGTAAACGATAAAATGAACAAAAAAATGCTAAATAATAGATCAGAATTGATTTCCAAGTGGTATTGCTCCTGTACTTAATGGGCTCATTTGGGGAGGGAGAAAACCCCCACCTTTAGCGCAGACGGGTTAGGCTTGTTTTTATGACAAGTGACTACCGGCATGGCTCCTACACAAAATTTATGATCCACTTGCATTTGAGGTGGTCAAGTAAAAAAGGACACTTTTCTTAAGCCGCTTTTTCTATTCTATTGAGTTTGGTTGGACATACTTTTTCCTGCAGTATTTTTGCGCAAGGGGGAATGCCCTGCGCCTTAACGGTAAGGGGGGCTACGCATGGTTTTGAGGAGAATGCTGGCGAGTTCCGGGGGCAATTCGGTTCGATGGGGAGTTAATTTTGTAGGCATTGTGCCTGCCAGCCTTTGCACCTTGACACCAAAGACATCCTCTAGCCGCGTGGCGATCATCTCTACAATGCTGGGAGGATCGTTGCAAACCTCTTCGTAGGAGAAGCGGAGGATACGCTCGCCGTCCACTTTAGCTAATTGCTCTTCATGAAGATCCCTTAACCCGTATACCTGGCCGGCGATCTGTTCGTGCCAGGGAAGGGGAAAAAGCTTCTCGCATTCAAGCGGGAATACGCTGAACCATGTGTCCAGGTTGCCGTAGTATTCCATGCGGCCTTTGGCCAATGAAAAGGCAATATCTTCAGGGTTTCGTTCCACGTAAATAAAAAGTCCGCGTTGCAAGGTTTCATAGATACGCGGAAGGTGATAGACGGCATCCATTGCTTTCATGACGAGAGGAGTCGGGCTGATGCCTGCCATGTTTGCCAGTACTTGATGGAACCCGGACCAATCGATTTCTTTGTCTTTTTGGGCTGGGTCATACGGCGGCATATCGTCCATCTTGAACCAATGATGCCAGAAGTAGGAGAATTCGTGAGGGCCAAGCGGGCTGGTTGTTTTCCCATAAAATGATGCAAAGGTTGATTCTCGCTGCATATTGTTTAGGGATAGGGAGAGCATCATGCCGGTGACGGGTGCTTTCCAAAACCGGGCCGCGATGTTCGTGACAGTTTTAATATCAAGGGCGCTGTATAGCAATTGCACACATAAAGTTGTCCATGATCTGGGTAAGCCAAGGACCATTATAATTGGCGGGGAGGATTCTTTTGGAACATGGTGATCGAGTTTTTCGTCTAAATTCTGGATATGTTCATTAAGGCCCTTCAACATCATTTGCTGCCATTTGGGAACGGAATACTTGTCCTGCCTCAAGCGCAGTTCTTTCTCGACGAAGTTACTGTTCATAATATCCTCCCCCCTCCGCCTCGATGTCGAACGGTTTTTCAAGTAGATTGGTAACGCCATTCAGGCCGATGTTGGATACAACATCAATGACACTCAGACCAGGGATGAATGAGGGGGCATTAAATGGTTGGTATCCCGGTTCGGTAAAACGTTGTTGTAATACGGTAATATTGCGATCCAAAAACGGGGTATCGTTGAAATAAGATCCTGCGCCCATCCCGTTGAGGTAGGCTGTCCCCTCTGCCGCAGTTACTATTTGCGCCAGCTTGTCGCAGGCCTGTGTTGCTCTGTCATAGTCCAGCTTTGAGCTTCTTACTATTGGGGTTCGAATCCCTAATAAAGATAAAGTATGTCGCATGGTAACGGTATTGATAGCGGCAAGTTGGGTTCTCCTGAGATTGTGTAGCGGCAAGATAAGTTGTTGCACATCTTCCCAATACGTGGAACGGGAGTAAAGTTGGCGGATTGTTTTCAGATGTTTGATGGGCCACTGGGTGATCGCGTTGGTCTGGAGCTCTCTGGCCAATTGCCTTTGACTTGCCGAGAAGAAAATAGGGACCGTTAACCATTTTTTTTCTCCGCGTTCCACGATGTAGACCCTGTTCATCCAGCTTGGTCTGCTGGCCAAGCAGTCGTCGTAAAGCACCAGCGTATCGCTCTTCGCAATTTTGTGCAGTGTTCCTAACCAAGGGAAATAGACGGGCTGGTGAACAGAGACGATTTTTTCATTGCATGATTCCATCAGTATTTTTTCGTAAGTCTCGCTAGAGCGTGAATAAAAGAGGTATGTGAAACCTGGCGTGACACCCCATTATTCGTCCTCACGAAGGATAGCCCCTAGGGCCAGTTTACTGAATCGCGTTAGAATAGATTCGGGCAATCCCAGAGGGTAGCTGGTTGAATAGACGTCATTTTCCTGAAAGCCCTTTTCAATTTCTCTGATTTTCTGGACCAGATTTGAGATCATTACCTCTGGCATCGTCTTTGTCTCGGGACACCATTGCATGGGGGCGAGGGCTAATTGGAATGCATCGGGTGCGTTATTTATAAGGGAAATCAGTTTATTACTGTCGTAACGCATGTTGGAATCAGCAAAATATGGTGGCTTCCCACCGGCAAATGAGCCGTAGGCATTAATAAGCCCTGGGAGATCTTCAGCGATGAAATTGAAGCCTTGCGAAACGAGCATGTTCGGGTTGTGCCAGGCGAAAACGGGCATTGCTTCTGGAATTGCCTGTCGGAAGAGGGCGAAATCGCGGGAGATTTCTTTTCTCAGCGCGTCAAGATTGTGCCATTGCTGGGGTACAACAGCGTGAAAGCCTATGAAGTGCCCCATGTCCAGAATTCGTCTGATGGTCGCTGCCACGTCGGGATCGAAGAGATTGTAAAGGCGACTGCGCAATTGTAAAAAAAAGGTGGCTTGGGCATTCTCTTCCATGTCAATGCGTGCGAATCGTTCCGCAAAAACCATGCTGTAGTCTATGTCATGCCGTAAGAATAGAGCAGGCACCTTAGGAGCTTCCCTGTCAAAGGGCATGAAGGTAAGGCCACGGTCATGGACGGCCCGCAGAAGTCTTCGGTAGTTGTGCAGGGTGTAGCCGTTGGTGGTGGGGGGAAGGGCGTCGGCCATGTTTATCCTCCTCTGTGTCCGCGGGCGGGTTGTGATAGATCACCCAGGCGCAGTGGCTCAAAGGTGTGGGTGCCGTCTGGGTGGCGCGTCCAGATATTGGTGTAGGCACTCCACAGGTCACAGCGCTGGCAGATGGGATAGTCGTCTAGGTCAAGACTGAGGTGCGCCTGCCGGAATTTCAGGAAGGCGGGAGTATGCCACAGATCGGCCAACGCTTGTTCTTTGATGTTGCCGAGCGGCATGTCCCAACCCTCGTTGCTCCAGTGAAACATATAGCACGGCAATACTTCGCCGGTTGAGCGGATCGCCGTGGAATACCAGGGAGTAATGCAGGGGTAGCGTCTGGTATGTATGGTAGGCTCAAAGGCTGGGGTCAAGCCTTCCGGGTGTCTGCCAGCGTTGTAAATGGGGCGTAAAAAGGCCTTGTCGACATGGTGGGACCAAAATGAGATGAAGTCTTCGGTAGTGTGGGTGTTTTCCGCGCATTCGATCATAAAAGCCTGTAGGAAGGGGCGGTGGGTTCGTTGTCGCGCTATAGCGCAAGCGGCGAGGATATTCTCTTTGACGCGATTAAAAGTCCGGCTTCCGGTGATGTAGGCGTGATCATCAGCATTTTCGGCATAGAGGCTGAACTGGATTGAGTCCAGTCCGCTGTCGGCCAAACGTTCAAAGCGTTCCGGCGTTAGTAGAACAGCGTTGGTGGATATGATGGTGTTCACCAGTGGCCGTTTGAGTTTCATGTAAGCGATGAATTCAGGTAATGGGGCAAATTCAAGTGTCTCGCCGATAGCAGAGATATCAAAGCTGTAATAAGGATCGTTAGGCACGGAATCGACAATGGAGCGCAACGTCTCGAAATCCATTTCCGTGGCTGTTCTGTAATGTGCGCGGACTTTTTTTTCCGTATAAGGGCACATTTTGCAGGAGTACATGCAGGTTTTTTCATTGAATGAGATGTTGATGACCCGCGGGATGGATTCGTTGCGGAGGAACAATTTCTGTCCGGCCCTACAGCCGAGCATGAAGTGTTTGGCGAAGCTTTTGAGGGAGCGGGTGCGTAAGAGTCTGCGCAGTGCCGAATCGAGATTCATATATGACATGATGGTCCCGAGTATGTTAGCGTGTGGCCTTTCGAGCTCTGGTTTCGTAAGGGCCGGTATCGCCAAGATATGTTGCCGGAAAGAAAGAGGGTACTTCGCCACCGGTCCAGGAGGAGTCATGTACGGTGCCATCGGCCCCCCAGCGAATTTTTTCACAGCCGAGGTGTTTAAGGGCCTTGCAAAGTTCTTCTGGTTCGATCAGGATGTCCATGCCTGGTTCTATGGTGAGGCCGTTGCGATAGCGCCAGGTATTCAGCATTACCTTGGCAGCCCGTTCTGTGGGATCATAGTCGTTGGCGGCATTGTGGCGGCTGTACCACAGGTGTTTGTACCACCCCATGCCGTTGGCGTTAACGTACAGCAGGCCGCCTGGTTTTAGAACACGGGTGAGTTCCTTAAGTGTTTCTTGCCACGGGGTGAGAAAAAGCACGCCATAGCAGAATACAGCATCGAAGTGCGCATCTGGCAAACCGGTGATGGTCACGCTGCCTGTGCCAGTTTCGAGGTTATTTATGGCGAGGGCGGCCGCTGCGTCGCGTAGGAAGGCGATGCGTGTCGGTGATGCGTCGATTGCCGTCACCTGGGCGTTCAAGCGAGTAAGAGCGATGCTCCATTGGCCGAAGCCGCAGCCAGCATCGAGTACCTCCATATGGCTGGCAAAGCCGGCGGCGCGTAACCTGAGTTCGTATTTGTCAAAACCTTCGTTGAACATTCGTTCAAGAAAACGTGCGTCGTTGTCGGGGAGGGTCGTCGTATAGCGCTCAATGATGGCCATGTAGGCAGATTGTTTATCGAATAACTGTTCCGTGACTGGCATCTATTGCTCCTTGGATTAGTCAGCGGTCATTGCTGGAATACAGTTATAATGCGGGAGGGGGAGGGCAAGTTCTTCTAGGATTGTTGCATCGTGTTCTAGCCATGCTTGTCCGATACGTAGTCCGGCAGTGTGCAAGTTAATTACCGGTTTAGGCCCCACATGTGCAGTAGTAAAGGACATATGTCCACAGGGTGCCGGCACCGATGGCACGCACCTGCATCCATGTTCAGTGATGTGAGCGGCATCGATATTGCCGCAGATATGGATGATAAGTGGTGTATGGCCTGCAAGTCGTGAAAGATCTAGCAGTCCGTTTTTACCCACAAGGCAAAAATCGTGGGCCTGATGTTCAAGGCATACTACGCAGTCCACGTCCCTCGGACACTCGTCGGGTGATTCATATACGATGGTTCCCATAAGCCGTAGCTGTCGTGCTGTATGGGTAGTAAAGGGCCCGTGGCCCAGTAGTAATACAGTGCTGCCGAGGAGTTCGATGTTTTGCTCCAGCAGTAGCTTGAGAACCATCAGGCCCACATACGCATAGGTATTTAGGCGTGGATCATGCTCGTTAGTACCAAGTACAGCGATGCCGTGTCGCCTGCAGGCGTCCACGTCGATGTCTTCTTTGCGGAATTCCCATGGCTCCCACATTAGGCAGATCACGCCTCCGGAGTTCATGTTTCGGATAATGTTTTCGTTGATAGGGCGAACAAAGCCGAGATTGGTTATAATGTCCGCGCCAGTACCTATGTCAGGTGTGCGCTTTACGCGAATATCGATGCGATTTGCCACACCAAGCGTCCTTGCGAGGTGTTGAGTTTTTTTCACCACTTGGTCGACGGAGGAGTGATGGGACGAGTCAGTGATAGCGGTTACCTTCGCCCCAGCTAGTGCTGCAACGAGGGGGGTCCATATGAAAGCGTTGGAGGCAGCCTCCGTTAGCACATGGCGGTCAGTGAGGTCTAGTCCAAAGGTGTGAATAGCTTTCTCTACGAGGCGGTATTCTCTCATGCCGCATCCTTATATATGTTGCCCTAGCCAATGTTCAACGCTGAGTAATGACCAGATAAGCAGGCGTCGGTTCTCGCGCCCTTCCAGATGACCCTTCACAAGATCGTGCACTGTTCCTTGATGGAGGCATTTATAGATTGAGGCTTTTTTATTAAGGAGTTTTTCTTCCACGTATTTGATGCTGTCACCCTTGAACCAGCTTGCGTCAGGGGCTGAAAACCCTTGTTTGACGCCGTTGGCGATCTCGCTAGGGACGTATTTTCCCAAGACCTGACGCAATGCCAATTTCCCGTCGCGGGTTTTTTGATAGTATTTATTTACCTTGGAACCAAGTTCGTTCTCGTTGAGGCGAACTATCTCTGAGAGGTTTCCAAGCTTCATTGAGACAGGCAATTCCATCGCAAAGTCCACGAGGTCGTTGTCCAGAAACGGCACCCGCGTTTCAAGGCCGTGGGCCATGGCAAGTTTGTCTTTGACCAGCAGAAGGCCGTGCAGAAAGGTTTTGGCTTCAAAGTAAAGGGAGTTGTTTACGGCTTGCTCTGGGGTTACCGGAAGGTGTTTTCTCTCACCAAAGACATCGCGAAAGATATCTCGGGTCCAGACGTGTTTGACATCCCTCCAGACCGGGGCAAACATCTTGTGGATTTCACGATTGGGGATGAGTCGCTGCCAGAAGAGGTAATATTTGTCGATGTAATCTTCAAAGTCTTTGCAAACCGCAGCCCGGTAGTAACGCCAAGGGTAGCCGCCGAAAAGTTCATCGCCTCCTGTCCCGCCCAGAATTACTTTGAGAAATTTGGAGGCCAGCTTTGCCGCGTAGTAATTGGGGTAGCTCTGACCGACCCTTGGTTCTTCAAGATGCCAGGCAAGCTTGGGCAGGCATCGCTCCATGTCCCCGGACTTTAGAACCATCTCGTAATGTTCTGTTTTGAAGAGGTACGACATGTATTCGGCTGACTCGCGTTCGTCGCATGCCAATTCCAGCCCCGAAGCCGAGCGCAGGTCAAAGCCGCAGGTAAAGCTCTTAATGAAAGGGATCTCTCTGGCGGCCAGGGCGGTTATGGAACCTGAATCAATGCCCCCCGAAAGGTAAGTGCCAACCTCGACATCGCTTATGAGTTGGCGTTTCACAGCTTGGCTGAAGAGAAAATTCAGCTCTTCAAGATATTCATTTTCGCTTAAGGGAGTCTTGGGCTCTTGAAAATCGAAATCCCAGTAGCGAGTATACTTGAGTTCGGTTCCGGTATGTTTCGCTGGGACAAGAGAGGTGCATCCGGCAGGAAAGATCTGAATTTTTTTGGTGAGTGTTTTGTTCGTGAAGAAGTTTTGAAAGGTAAAATATTCCAGCAGGCCTTCGAGGTCGATGTCGCAGGGGACCGTAGGATACGATAAAATGGTTTTCTGTTCCGAACCGAATAGAAAAATGTTTCCGAAAAATCCGTAATAAAGGGGCTTGATTCCATAACGATCTCTTGCAAGAAAGAGTTCCTTTCGTAAGGAGTCCCAGATGGCAAAGGCGAACATGCCGTTAAAACGGCGTACACACTCTTTCCCCCATTCTTTATAGGCAGCTAAGATGACCTCGGTGTCTGTCCTGGAAGTAAAGGTATGTCCCAGTCGTCTGAGTTCCTTTTGCAATTCGATAAAATTGTAGATCTCTCCGTTGTAAGTAATGACGAGCTCGTCGCGTTGCATGGGTTGGGCCCCTGCTGCGGAGAGGTCGAGGATGGCGAGACGGCGATGGCCGAATCCCACAGGGCCGTCAGTCCAGATCCCTTCCCCGTCGGGGCCGCGATGGGCAATGGCATCGGTCATGACCTTGATATGCCTTGAGACCGCCTGGGTACCGTTGAGGTGCAAAACACCCGTAATGCCGCACATGGCTATTGTCCAATGGCCTCCTCTAGCTTGTTGATGACTGTCTCCTGCTCGGCAATGGTCATGCCCGGGTAGAGGGGAAGGGCCAGGCAGTGGGAAAAAGCATAGGTACTGCCAGCTAACTCGCCGTCTTGCCGACAGCGCGGATGTTTTTGGAAGGCGGGCTGCAAGTGTAGGCTGTAGGTGCCTATCTGGGATTCGATTCCCTGTTGGCGAAGGTCCTGCATGATTCGGTCCCGCCCCCGGACAAAGGCCGAAAATGTTTGGTACGAGTGGTTGCCGTCTGGGGTGGTTTCCGGCAGATGGACGCCTGTTATCTGGCCGAGGAGTTTCTTGTAACGGGCCGCCATGGTGCGCCGCTCGGCCAACAAGGTCTCCACCTCTTCCATCTGGGCCAATCCCACGGCGGCTTGAAGGTTGGAGAGCTTATAGTTGCCGCCAACCATGGTGAAGAGATCTTGAAGACCGGAAGCCTGCCTATTGATGCCGAAATGTTTATAGCCGTCCATCCACTCCGCCAATTCGTTCCTGTTTGTGGTGATAATTCCACCCTCACCGCTGGTAATGAATTTGCGGGGATGGAGGCTGAAAACGGTGATGTCAGCCAGCGTTCCGACCAGCCTTTCCCTGAAGCTCGCTCCCAAAGCACAGGCGGCATCCTCGACGATAGCAAAGCCATATTTGTCCTGGAGGCGGGTTATTTCCTGGTAATTCAGAGGGTTGCCGAAGAGAGAAACCGGCATCAGCGCCTTGGTTCTAGGGGTGATGGCTAATTCCAGAGCTTGGTAATCAATGAGCATGGTGGTCGGGTCCACATCCACCAGGACCACATCGGCGCCGGTGAAGAGGGCGGCGGTAGCGGTGGCCGGGTAGGTGTAGTCCGGAACGATCACCTCGTCACCGGGGCCGATGTCCAGTGCTCGCAGAGCTATTTCCAGCCCCACTGTGCAGTTGCAGACCGCCAATGTGTGGTCTACGCTGAGATAGGAGCCTATAATCTCCTCCAGGGACCAAGTGATGTCGCCTTCGGTGAGGAAGCCGCTGTCGAGGACCTGACTGACTCTGTCCCTGACCGCTTGGCTGATGTATGGCTTGGTAAGAGGAATTTGCACAGTTTTAGGCCATACTGCCTATCCGTACCGGGTTAGAACAGTATTGGGGCCAATGGCCGCAAAGGCCACAGGGTTCCTGGGGAAGGAAGTCCAGAAGGAGCTGTTGCTGCCGGATGGCATTGTACCATTGGCTGGCCCAGACTTCTTGCATGGTTGTTTTTCCTATCTGCGGGCCATCCGTACGGTTCCAGTCATGGTTGCAGATGGCAATCCGTCCGTCCCAGTAAATTATAGTTTCTTTAAAAGGTTTGAGGCAGGGTTGACGGGGGTGCTCTTGCTGGCTGTCCAGGCTGCCGAAGCGGCCGTCCTTGCTGTGTTGTGGGTAGATGCGGATTTGATCGACCCGTTGTTGCCAGAAAGTTATGAATTCCTCCTTCTCTTCCGGGGCCATTCCGGTATCCACGGCCGAGGCCTGGATGCGGGGGAGGCTGGCGCCTGCCTTTTCCCGGGCTTGGCGCAGATGATCAACCCCTTGAAGCATCTTGGCAAAAGAGCCCCCGCGCCGCCGCTCTTTGTATGTCACCGGATGAGTAGTGTCTACGCTGAAGGAGACGAAGTCGATGCCCATGGCCACAAATGCGTGGCCGATTTCCTCGGTGAGCAGTAGGCCGTTGGTGGCCAGTTGGATGATGAAGCCTTTGGTCTTGGCATAATCGAGCAAAGCCAGACAGTCCCGGTGCAGTAGAGGTTCGCCGCGGAAGAAAGGGACCAGAGTGCTGGTGCCGAGAGTGGACAATTCATCCACCAACCGGTGGAATAGCTGTTTGTCCATGAAACCCAAGGGGTAGTCCATATGCTGACGGGGACAGAAGGGGCAGCTGAGGTTACAGTGGTTGGTCAATTCGAGGGTTACTCGCTGGGGGCATGGAACCACTGTTGTTGACGAGCTGGTCATGTTTTTTTCAGGCCGGAATCGTTTTTAATATACCTGGTGCCACACTCCGCACATCTTAAGGAGTCCTGCAAGGAATGACCGCATTCACACATCCAGCCGGCCTGGGTTGCCGGATTGCCATACACAAGGGCATGATCCGGGACATCTTTGGTCACAACTGCCCCGGCACCAATGAATGCATAGCGCCCTATGGCATTGCCGCAGACAATGGTGCAGTTCGCTCCCAGTGTCGCTCCCGTTTTTACCAGGGTAGGCCTGATTTCTTTCATACGCCGGATATGTGAACGGGGATTATGAACATTGGTAAATACCGCACTTGGGCCGCAGAAGACGTTGTCTTCTAAGGTGACACCTGAGTAAATCGAGACATTGTTCTGAACCTTGCAGCCATTGCCTATCGTGACGTTAGGTCCGGCTACGACATTCTGGCCAATGTTGCACCGTTCACCGATTTTGGTTCCTGGCAGAATGTGGCTGAAATGCCAGATTTTTGTGCCTTGGCCTATTTTCACCTGGGTGTCAATTACCGAGTTTGGATGGACAAAATAGCTTTGCTGCGGCCCATTGTCGTTTTTCGGGTTGATGTGAATTGAGGCTCCCTGCATGTCCAAGGAATTCTGACAGGCGTGAAGAACCTTGAGAACCCCCAATCCCTCTTTGCCGTCGCTGACCGGTTGGCTCCCTTCGTTGATGCATTGCAGGAAATGCTCACATTCTTTTTGAAGAGGTTCACTGGCTTTCAGAGGCACATGTTCCGCCTCCATCTTATTCACAATCGGACTGTTTCCGGACCAGCCGATTTGATGTGGAAAGAGAAGCAACTTTTTCTCCCATGGCTGGGTGTCATCAAAGACCGCCATTTTTTGATCGCCGACGACAACCAGTTTTTGTTCCTTGAAGGGGTGCAGCCAGGAGACAAAGATATGGGCCTTGAGACCGGAAGGAAAGTTGAGATGGCTGGTTGTGACATCAGCTATTTTCCTGTGCAGATAATTGCCGCCAGTGGCGGAGACGGATTCCGGAAATTCTTCGGCCAGGGCGAGGATCATGGAGATATCGTGAGGCGCAAACGACCAGAGGATATTCTCCTCCCTTCTCACCTTGCCCAGGTTGAGTCGGTTGGAATAAATATAGTTGATGCGGCCGAGTTCCCCTTGCTTGATCATCTGGCAGAGGCGGATAAAGGCCGGATGGTAATGCATAATATGGCCGACCATGAGAAGGAGCTTTTTTTGCCTTGCCAGCCTGATCAACTCGGCTCCTTCATCTTCGTTGAGAACAAAGGGTTTTTCAACGTAGATATGTTTGCCTGCCAGTAATGCCTCTCTGGCAATGGGAAAATGGGTTTCGGCCGGAGTCGCTATCACGATGCCAGCAATCTTCCTGTCTTGATAAATTTGGTGGGGGGAGGAACACCATTCGACACCTGGATATTGCTCTGCCATTGAAGCGGCTACGGTGGAATCTCGATCACAGATCATCTGCAAGGCCCCTAATCTGTGGAAATTGCGAACCAGGTTTCTACCCCAGTAGCCAGTTCCTATGACCGCTATGCCTGAACGGTCTTGCTCCATCTGTTATAAGCTCCCATAGGTTTTTGTGAGTTTTTGCAGCACGAGTTCTTCATTCCAGTGCTGTTCCATGAACTTCCGGGAATAGTCCCCTGATTCTTTTCTGTAGCCCGGGTCAGCAATGAGATGATGAAGTTTGCGAAAGAGTTCTGATTGGCTGCGGGCAATAATCCAGGGTAGATTTTCGGTTTTGCAGAACTTGACGATCTGTTTGATACTCCAGTCTTCCAGCCCGGCGATCACCGGTTTGCCCTGGCTTAAAGATTCAAGGGAACTGACACCATAATAGCCTTGCATATGATCAAAAATAATGTCGCAGTCTTTTTTTTCTACTAAGCATTGCCGGTGAGGGAGAAGCTCAATGATTTTCAGGGAGATGGCGTTGCTGGTGGGATTTTCCTTTTGCAGCTCGGCCACCACTTCAATAAGTTCCGAGGTGTTTTTTAAATCCTTCCTGGTCGGCGCTTGGCCGATTACCACCTTACCGCCCACCTTGGGCGGTTGCGGTTGCAGAAGCGGATCATCGAGCGGGACCAGATTCGGCAACCAGCTTGCCTCCGGCACCAATTTTAACAGATCCGGGGTGCTGACCAGCACCTTCCGTTTGTGTCTTATGTATTTTTCGCGATAGTGTGCGGGATTGGCCCGAAAATGGGGATGGCCGTGGTGGTGGTGGAGAATTTTTTTTCCTTTGATGAAGTCTCTTATTAATAGAGGGCCAAGGGAATCATTTTCATCAGTAAGCACATGGAAATGGATGATGTCCGCATCCTTGAGAAGCTGTTCCACCTCGGCATAGTCATCGTCATGGATATCGGGCAGGTGGAGGTCTGCCTCATAGCCGAAGCCGTATTTTTCCGCCGTGGTGATCAGCCGGCAGCTGTGCTCGGTGTACCGGTTTATGGCATTGGTAAAGGCAATGCCCATGCCGGCCGGGTCATTGGCTGTGATCATTAGTATATTCATAAGTTATGAGGCAGAAGGTGCTGAGACATTGAGGCAGAAGTGTAAGTACTGCAATCAACCTACTCCCTCCCTCATTTTGCCTCCTTCTTCTGCCTTTCTCGTACTCCGGACGCACTTCGTCCCTGTCGGGGGCGCCGAGTTTTTCGATAAAAAGTATGTGAAAACAGCAGGTTATGTCAAGTTGGCTGGGCCTGGTCCAGCTCGATCTCAACCGTAGCGGCCTGCCGGATCGCCTCGATTTGCAGGACGAGCCGCCGCTGGCCTTTCTGTTTTTTGACGATACCTTCCAGGCCCCGGAAAGGGCCGTCTATAATGCGAACCCGCTTGCCTTTTGTCGCGAAATCGCAGAGCTCCAGTTGGCACTCAGCGGCAGTGGCCTGGGCCAAGCTGGTCAATTCGCGGGTGAGGGTTTGCTGGTCTTGTACTTCAATAATCTGAGCGATCCTGCCTGATGTTATGGCGGTGTAACGCTCCTGCATGTCTCCCTGAAAGAACAAATAGCCGTTAAAGAGCGGCACGATTGAGGTTCGCATCCTTTTTTTGTTTTTCTGGGGCCTGCTTACCAAGGGCAGAAAATACCTGATGCCCGATGCTTTCAGGCTCCAGGCCAGGGCCTTTTCCTGTCGGCTTTTGGTGCGCGCCACTCTCCAGGGCCGGTCTCCTGAAACCGGAAACTCAAAGAGGTCTGTTGGGTAGGTGACAGGGGGATTATCCGCAGACTTAAGCGTCATCGATTACCCTCCAATATCCGTCCCGGTCGCTGCCGATTCTTTCCAGGCATCCCTCGGCTTTAAGCCTGGCGAGATGCTCCTTGATCGTATTAGGGCTCTTCTCCAGAGCGGTTGCGAGTTGCGACCTTGTCATTTTGGGGCCTTCGCGAAGCATCTCCAGGATACGCGAGCGGGTGTTCACTTTCTGGGTGGTTTTCTGGGTGGTTTTCTGGGTGGTTTTCTGGGTGGTTTCCAGAAACACGGTTACCCTGAAACCATGTTGAAATTCTTCAAAGAGAGGCATAGGCAAGCCGTATGCGGCAAAGGAATCAATGATCCTTTTGATTCCAGAGCCATACTTCTCAATAATCCCGGCCTCTTTGAAAATAGAGGCAATTTGTTTATTTCGGATGGTAGAAGAATAACAGCCCTTGATAAGTTGATCCGCGTTGAGATCGCCAAGGAGTTTTCCAGGGTTGAAGAATTCAATGCGATCATCAAAAAATTTTATGATGGAATCACTGGCATTCATGTAATCCCGATGAATGATCATATTGATCACGATCTCACGCAGGGCATCAAGCGGGTAGTCCCACCTTTCCTCGCGTTGCGCCTTGCCCGTGATTATGTAAGCTCTGTTCATGTGCTTGCGGAGGAAGTCCAGCACCATTTCAACCTCGCTGAACAGCTCGGTGCGAATGGTTAGGCTGTCTTTGATGATAGTTTCGCTGGAAAAACGGCCTATTTCTATGGTGCTGCCGAAGCAATCCCCGGTTGCGAAGAGCAGGAAGCAGCCATTGGAGATTTTTTCATCCGAGACCAGCTCAAATTTTTTCAGGACGGTCATTGGTGCATCATCAATTGGATAAGGCCGGACCTTGTTGGCCAACTCAATGAAGTGATTGACTTTTTCCAGAGAGATATCTTCCAGGCCGTGGCGGCCATCCTCATAATGATCCCAACTCGTATTAAAGGTCTGCAGGTGGAGGTTGGAGATCTCGGTGAGACTAAGCTGGTGATTGGAGTTATGGATACGCTTGAAATATTTGCCCTTGCAGCTCACCGGTTTGACCGGATATTCCGTGACGGTCACCATGGCAACGGTTTTGCCCTTTATTTCACAGATCTCGATATCGGGGATGATAGAGGGTGCCGTGGACAATTTGACTTGATTAACCCACTGCTGCATGGTCTCAGGGCCGACTTGTACACCCACGACCTCGCCACGGTCATGTATACCTACAAGCACCTTGCCGCCCTTGGTGTTGGCAAAGGCAGAGAGGGTCTCAATGGCCTCCCGGTCGAAAGAAGCCTTGAGTTCCGTGGTCTCTGACTCACCGTTGGTGAGGAGTCTGGTGACCATGTTTTCGATAGTGTTTCTCATCTTACTTTGTCCTACTACCTCAACGTTTCCCTTTTTCTTATCTGCCGATCGTTCAATGGGCGAACGGTATGTGCTCCTGTTCGGCATGTCCAGACGATTTGTTCAATGTTTTTTTATAAGGGGGCGTTTTTAAGCCGTTCCAGGGCCGTGAGAAATCCCTGGCCGTTATCTAGGTGGCCGCGCCAGACCTCGGGTACCCAAGTGCCTTTATATTCCGCAAAGAGCGGCATGACCTTCTCTAGATCGATGTCTCCCTCGCCAATCTGCATTCCTTCGCCATCAAGTCCGTATGCATCGGCAAAATGGATATGTCGTGTAAAGGGCAGCACGGTCTGGATGTACTCTCCAAGATCGACATTTTTAGCGTTGCAGAATAGGGCTGCGTGCGAGAGGTCAAAGCAGATCTTCACAGCGTGTTGGGTGCAGAAGTCTACAATCTCATCTGCAGCCATAAAGTAGTTTCCCTTCCACTGTCCTCCGAAATACCAAGGGTAGGGGGGCAGGTTTTCAAGCAAAAACTCAATCTCGTCTCCGACCACCGGTCTAATCTCTTTCACCGACGTGCCAAGGTTAGAGGCCAGTTCGGCTGGATCGAGCTTTGTGTTGAGGCTCATTGCCCCGGGGTGGGTGACGAATTTGGGTTTGCCAACAAAGTGGGGGGAGATTTGCTTGGCCAGTTCAAGGGCCTTAATGGTTTCCTGTACGGAGCGGCTGCGGACGGCCTCATCATTGCTGGCCAGGTCGTGCAGTTCATCGCCCATGTATTCTGGGGCATGGACAACCAGTTGACAGGCATAGCTGTCCTTAAGGTTTGGCGCCAAGGAAAAATCTTTTTCCGCCAGGTGGAATTCCAAAACCTTGGGTGCGTGGACCAACATGCCTTCGGCGTCTGTAAATCGGGCGATTAATCCCCAGTCGCTTCTGTAAGAGTCGGAAAAGCTGGTTGAGGTGGCGCCGTTTTTCAGGTCGCTCTCTTTGAAAAAATCATATTGCGAGATGTCACGCTTGGCTTGGAGACCGATGAGTTCCTGGACCCTGAGGGGGGTGAGCCCTTTGCCGGGCCCCTTGGTCATAACCATCTCGCGGGTAATAATGGTGCCGGCGGCAATACTCTCCTTGGCAACCAGGCTCTTGCCGAAGAGTTCCCGGTTGAGTACCTCGCCCCTTAAAAGATAGCGTTTGCTCTTGCCAATGGCCTGGTCGGCAACCCGGATGTCGCGGACCAGGCGTTTGAATTCATACGGGTCGAGGCTCACCTTGTGGTCCGGGCCACGCATCTCTTTATCCAGGGTAATATGCTTTTCGATGATGCAGGCACCCATGGAGGCGGCAACCAGTGGGATGGTAATGCCCACCTCGTGGCCGGAATATCCCACGGGGCAGTCGAATTCTTTCAGCTTGTTGATCATGCGCAGGTTGACCTCTCTGGGCCAGACCGGATAGACGCTGCGACAGTGCAGGAGGGCAAAATGGGTGTTTTGCTTGCGCAGAAAATTAACCGTTGCTTCGATTTCCTCCCAAAGAGACATGCCGGTAGAAACGATAAGCGGCTTGTTAAAGGAGGCCACGTGCTCCAAAAGCTCAAGGTTGGTCAGATCAGCTGAGGCTATCTTGAAGCCATTTACCCCGAGTGAATTGAGGAAGTCGGCACTTTTGCTGTCAAAGGGGGTGCAGAGAAAGTCAAGCCCCAAGTCGTCACATTGTTTTTTGAGACGCAGGTAACTTTCTTCGGCAAGCTCGACCTCTTTGAGCAGGGGAATCATATACTGGAAAGTCTGCTCGAACTTTTCCGGTGACTCAAGCACCTCTTCTGGGTAGAGGCTTGCGAGATCGCGTTTCTGAAATTTAACCGCATCCACCCCCGTCTTGGCGGCCTCCTCAATGAGCTCAAGGGCGCGACTCTCATCCCCATTGTGGTTGATGCCGATTTCGGCAATGACATAGGTGGGCATCTCTTTGCCGATGATTCGGCTTCCAAGCTGAATGGTCTGCATCTGCATCTACACCGTTGTCAACCGTTGAATTTTGATACCCACCTTTTCAAGATGCCTGGTTGAATCGTATATCTCATCCTGCTTGGCATAGGAGGTGATCAATACGCAGTCCGGCTTGATATCTTCAATCTCCTCGGGCCTCATGACCGTAAAGCCATGAAAGGCGGAGCCCTGCTTTTCCGGGACACTGTCAACAATGGCGGCCACCTTGGCCTGGGGAAAGTTATCCATGGCCCGCATCACAAGTTCACAGGTTTCCGAGGCCCCGAACAAAACAATACGGGTTTTCCTGCTTCCGTTCAGGATTGCGGCGATGCGTTTGGAAAGTTCGTTCTTTGTCTGGGCATAGAACTGGACAATTTCTGCGGAGTACTCCATGAGCAGCGAGGTCAGTTCATCCTTGCCCTGTTGCGTGAGCTGGTAGTTGCAGTCCCGATTGTTGCGGTTTGAAATTTTTATCAGTTCAGCCCTGGTGAGTTCCTTGATGTAGCTGTTCACCATGGAACTGCTCAAGCCGGTCTCCTTGGCAATTTTATGCTGGCTGATACTTGAAGAATAATGGATGGTAAGCAGAATAGTCAGGCGCCGGAAAGCTTTTGTCGGCAGGAGGAACTGTGAGTGATCAATGCTGATCATACGACAATGACCTGATGAATAGGATATTATATTGTTCATTCGCTAAACGATCGTTTTGTATTTAATATCATTGCCTAAAGTGGAAGTCAAGGGGGATTCCGCTTGCCCTCGCTTTCCCATCTTTTTCGGGATAATACGGGAAAACTTAAAGGATTTTTGAGGAAATCCGGCGTGTTACATATGAAAAGGAATGGGGGAAATAAAGAGTATCAGTGGATTGTCCCTGGGGAAATTCCGTACCTGCATGGTCAGAGGGTTATTTTGTTTGGCGCCGGCAAGGGAAGTGAAGAATTTCTCGAGTATCTTGCGGGGCAGCAGGGGGACGCCCGGATCCTGGCGGTTCTCGACAATGACAAACTTTCTGGGGCAAGACCTGGCAGGGATTTGAGGTGATTTCACCCACGAGGTTGCCTGATTATGAGTTCGACAGGATAGTCGTGACTTCGGTTTCCGGTCGTGAGGTCATTGCCCGGCAGTTGGATGATATGGGCGTCAGTGATGGGCGGGTGCTCCTTGTCGGACGCTATCCTGCGAGCTATCAGCAAAATTTTTTGAGCCTTTTGAGGGAGCTGGAGAGTTCTTCCTGGCTTAGCGGCAAAGAGTGTCTTTGTGTCGGTCCTGGAGGATTTCTGGGGCTCGAGATGCTGCTCTATTGCCTTGGCGCAGAAAGGGTATGCGCCATCGATAAGTTTACTTTTTCCATTGAGTATCCGGTTATACGGAGAAGATGGCCTGAATACCAAGCGCTTGATAGCTTCTTGGAGCAGCTGGATATTGAGACTGCACTCAAGAGGCGGGCGCGGCAACGGCTTGTCGCCCTTTTTTCAGGCCAGGAGGATGGCAGCCAAATCATTGACATATCGAAAGTAGAGTACCTCTATCCTGAAGATGTTGAGAGGATGCCTTTTCGATCCTCCTCTTTTGATCTGGTTGTCTCATTTGCTGTGCTGGAGCATGTGAGAGACCCCGAGCGGGCAGTTAGAGAAGTTGCCAGGGTTCTGAAGCCCGGCGGGAAGTGTGTTAACAGGATTATAACCCAGGATCACCGTTCTTTTTCCAATATGGGCGGCTATACATCATTTTCATTTCGTAGCCATTCTGACGAAGAGTGGGATGCGGTCGTAGAGGACAAATTTTATCAAAACAGGCTGCTTCCGGTTGAGTGGGAAGATCTGCATAAGAGGTCTGGGTTTTCCATGCATAAATTTGAGGTGGAAAAACATATTTTGATGGATGAGGATGAGTCAAGCCTATTTCATGAAAAGTTCAAAAAATTTTCTCGCCAGGAAATATCTGCCGTAAATTGCCTTGTCGTCTCGAGTAAAGGGAACTGAAAAAAATGCTCCCGTTTTTCTGTCAAGGCATGGCGGCGCTTGCTGGTTTGCCAAGTATATCTGTCAAGCCCTCTTCCTATTAGTCTCGCTGATTATCCAGCTACGATGGATATGTTGATTTTTCTTTCATGGTTGCCTGTGAGGCTTTTTCCAGATTGCATGCTGCTAATTTTTCCTTGCTGAAGATGGGGGTAGATCCCAAGCTGATTGCAAGCCGGGAAAAAGCTCTCTTGCTCAATATTCCCACATCAATTACCCGGGGGGATCCGGGATTATATTGTCAGACAGCTCAAATGCTGCAAGCTGTCTCTCTCTGCCAGCTGCGAGGTCCGGGGGGGGGGCAATCTCCTTTCAACTCTCTGTTGTATTGCTAAATTTGATCAGTTCTGACCAGGTTTAAATGGTTTTTATCTGGGAAATTAAGCTGCCGGGTGGTGGCATTTTTTTGACCACCCATGATGTGGGGGGCAATATTTGCCCCCCACATCTTGTTAAATTCTCCCCCATATCTCTTGGGGTGGCTTTCTGTTATCTGCCTGTTTTTCAACTTGTTTTGAGGTCTTGTTTGTCGAGGGTTTCTTTTTTGCGCATTCATGGAATACTTTTTGCTGTCTGTTGACTATGTGATTACTGAGAGTTTGCGGAAGTGAAAGTTTGATTTAACTTTTGCTCTCGCGTGACGATAAGAAATACAAACCAAATAAAAAAAGCGACCGATTAAATTCTACCGTGTTGTTTTGTGTAAGGAAAAGTGGAGGAGATTTCATGAAGGTGCGGATTAAAGAGGTAAGCAGTGAAGTGGGAGTGCCCGTGTCAACGATCCGTTTTTGGCAAAAGGAATTTTCCCGGTTTGTTGCCCCTGCGCGAACCAACGGTGGACAGCGGCGCTACTCAGAAAAAGATATTGAATTACTCAAGTATATCAAAGAGCTTGTCTACACAAAAAAAATGACCATCGACCAGGCGCGGGACTGCCTGGCAAAGGGCGGCGGTGATAAAAAAGAAATTGATTGGTCCGATCAGACTATCCTCCTCACCGGTGGAACCGGGTCTTTTGGTAAGCATTTCTGTCGGATGATGCTCGAAAAATATAAACCAAAGGCAATCAGGGTCTTTAGCCGTGATGAGTTGAAACAGCATGAGATGCGTCAAGTTTTTGGTGAGGAGAATCTGACCTATCTTATCGGTGATGTCAGGGATTATGAGAGACTTCGCCGCGCCATGGAAGGTGTTGATTTTGTGGTGCATGCTGCTGCCCTCAAGCAGGTTCCCTCCTGTGAGTACAATCCTTTTGAAGCGGTAAAGACGAATATCCATGGGGCGCAGAATATAATCAATGCTGCCATTGATACCGGTGTCAAGAAGGTGATCGCCTTGAGTACCGATAAGGCTGTGAATCCTGTGAATTTGTATGGCGCTACAAAGCTTTGCTCTGACAAGCTCTTTACCCAGGGCAATGCTTATGCCGGAGGGCGGGGAACTCGCTTTGCCTGCGTGCGCTACGGCAACGTTATTGGTAGTCGGGGCAGCGTGATTCCTCTGTTCTTGGAGCAGAGAAAAACAGGCAGATTGACAATTACCGACGATAGAATGACGCGTTTCTGGATCACCCTTGATCAGGCAGTGGAGCTGGTTCTGAACGGCTTTAAGCATATGCAGGGCGGTGAAATTTTTATCCCCAAGATTCCCAGTATGCGAGTCGACGACCTGGCCAAGGCTATCGGGCCTGATTGTGAAATCGATACCATCGGCATCCGGCCGGGAGAAAAACTGCACGAGGCCCTTACTGGTGAGGACGAGGCAAGAAACACCATTTATTACCGGGGCATGTATGTGATTCTGCCGAACTATAGCTGGTGGAAGCGGGAGAATTATGTCGATGCCCAGAAGATGCCGGATAATTTTGTCTATACCAGTGACAATAATGATGAGTGGCTTTCCGTGGCTGAGCTGCGCAAAATCATATTCAAAGAGGGAGATGGCAAGGAAGGGGAAGACAGCAGCCATTCTCTCCGTCTGGTTGCCGGCGCTTAAGGGAGTTTCTTCATGGACTACCCGGCTATGGAGCAGGACCTCCCCCTCGTGTTGGGCACAGTACAACTTGGGCTTGAGTATGGTGTAGCTAATACAACAGGAAAACCTACGCCTAAGAGAGCCATTGAGATAGTTGGTGAAGCGTGGCGGAATGGGATAAGGGCTTTCGATACCGCACAGGCCTATGGGCAGAGTGAAGAGGTGCTCGGCAATGCATTCCGCAAGCTGGGGATTGCTGGCGAGGTTGAGGTTTTTTCCAAGCTTGCACCCGATACGAACCTGTTGGATAGGCAAGCGGTTATAGATTCAGTGAAAAGATCTTTGGAGAAACTCGGAATTACCGTATTCGAGTCCTTGATGCTGCACAGCTTCGGGATGCTCAGCCACTGGGATGAAGGGTTTGGTGAGACCCTGAATCTCATCAAGACGAAAGGATTTGCGCGTCATATCGGTGTGTCCGTTTACACCACAGAAGAGGCGGAACGCTGCTTGCAGATTCCGGAAATATCAATGTTGCAGTTGCCCTTCAATATTTTTGATCAGGCCGCTTTCAGAAAAGGAATTTTTACCGCCTCCCGCACCAGAAATTGCCTGTTTCATATCCGCAGTGTTTTTCTGCAGGGACTTTTGCTTATGCCCCCCGCAGACATCCCCGGTAAGTTGAAGCAGGCGGTTCCGCTGGTGGAACAGTTTAAAAGGTGGTGTGAAGAACAGGGGTGGCCACGCCAGATGGTAGCAATGGCTTATTCCTGGTGCCGAGGCGCTGGCAACCCCTTGGTTGTGGGAGCCGAAACTCCTGAGCAGGTTGCTGAAAATTGTCGTTTGCTGAAGCAGGTTCGAAAGCTGACAAAGGCGGAGTTGGCGCAGATCGCGGATTTTGTCGAAGAGAATCTCTGGGCGTTGGATCCATGCATTACCAACCCTTCCCGCTGGGGGACCGTCTCATGATAGCAGCTATTGTCCAGGCACGTATGGGATCGACGCGGTTGCCGGGAAAAGTATTGGCGGATATTGCCGGCGTTCCCATGCTGGCTTGGGTCCTGAAGAGGCTTGCTGGGTGCCAGGCTGTCGACAAGATTATGGTGGCCACCAGTGACACGGTCCAGGACGATGTTGTTGCGGAATTTTGTAAGGAGAGCGGCATGCCCTGTTACCGTGGCTCACAGGATGATGTTCTGGATCGTTATTTCCAGGCGGCTACCATGGTAGCCGCTGATGCCGTTGTACGTATTACCGCGGATTGTCCTCTTCTGGATCCTGAAGTCGTAGATAAGGTTGTCCGGGAGTTTCTTGAGACACCCGGTTGTGATTATGCTTCCAATACCGTGCATTATACCTATCCCGATGGCCTTGATGCGGAAGTCTTCACTTACAGCGCTCTCAAGAAGGCTTGGGAGAATGCACGTTCTCCTCTAGAGCGCGAGCATGTCACCACATATATAAAGACCAAGGAAAAGAATGGCACGCCGGCCTTTTCTGTCCTGGGCGTGGAGCATGAGGGCGAGAAAATTCCTCCTGGCCTGCGCTGGACCGTGGATACACAAGAGGATATGGAATTTGTGCGTGCCGTGTATTCGCATTTTGCCGGCCAGCAGGACGAGTTCGGATTCCGGGACGTCCTGGATCTTCTTGAGAACAAACCAGAGTTGAAGGCCTTGAATGATACCTGTCTCCGCAATGAGGGGCTGTACAAAAGCTTGCTTCAGGAGGAGCCCATGCCGGCAAAGGATCTGCGGTTGGCCAATTCCTCTGCCTTTAAGGAAAGGGCAGGTACCTTGATCCCCTCTGGGAGCCAGACCTTCAGCAAGGGCCCATCCCAATTTATTCAGGGCGTCTCACCTGTTTTCCTGGAGCGTGGTGATAAGTCCCATGTCTGGGATGTGGACGGAAATGAGTACATCGATTGTATTCTGGGACTTGGTCCGGTGATTCTTGGTTATAACGACTACAGGGTTCGAAAGGCGGTAGAGGAGCAGGCGGTAAAGGGGGCCAGTTTTTCACTGCCCCATATTCTTGAGGTTGAAGTGGCGGAAATGCTGGTGGATTTCATCCCTTGCGCCGAGATGGTCCGGTTCGGTAAGAACGGCTCCGATGCAACTTCCGGGGCGGTGAGGGCTGCCCGTGCCTATACCGGCAGGGATCTCGTTGTCTGCTGCGGATATCATGGCTGGCAGGACTGGTATATTGGCACCACGACGAGAAATATTGGTGTTCCTGAAGTGGCCAGGGGGTTGACCAAGACCTTTCCCTATAATAATCTCGCAGCGCTCAAGAAAATTTTTGACAGATACCCCAACCAGATTGCCGCGGTAATCATGGAGCCTGTGTCCGTGGAAGAGCCTCATGAAAATTTTCTGCAGAGCGTTAAAAAAATATCGCACGAAAACGGGGCCTTGCTGATTTTTGACGAGGTGATTACCGGATTCCGGCTGGCAAAGGGAGGGGCTCAGGAATATTTTGGTGTGACCCCTGATATGGCGTGTTTCGGCAAGGCCATGGCGAACGGATATCCTCTCTCCGCAGTCGTGGGGACAAGGGATGTTATGGAGGTTTTTGATGATATTTTTTACTCCTTTACCTTTGGTGGAGAGGCTGTCTCTCTTGCTGCGGCAAAGGCCACACTTGAGACATTCCGGCAGGAAGATGTCATCGGTATTCTATGGGAGCAGGGCGCCCGAATAAAAGAGGGTTTTACTGTTTTAGCGGAACACCTCGGCCTGGCTGACACCTTGCGGTGCAAGGGGTTGCCGCCGCGCACCGTGATTGAGTTTAATCCCCCGCCGGGATTTGAGCCTCTGGTTGTGAAAAGTGTTTTGCAGCAGGAGATGGTTCGCCGCGGCGTGCTTTGGGCCGGCTACCATAATGTCTGTTTCAGTATGAGCGAGGCGGATGTCCTTCATATCCTGAAAGCATACAGGGCTTCCCTGCCAATGGTAAAAAAGGCGTTGCAGTCGGAAAACGCTGAGCAGTTCCTGCTGGGACCTGCTGTGAGCCCGCTTTTTAGAAAAGTATGAACCAGAAAACTCTATTTAAAGGAGAGCTGTTATGAAACGGTGTACACGGTGTATGACTCCTGAAACACATGAAACAATCATGTATGACGCTGAGGGGGTTTGTAATATCTGCCGGCAGCATGAAGTGAAGAACGAACAGATTGACTGGCGTGAGCGGGAAGAACAGCTCCGGGATCTCATAGAAGTCCATCGCGGAAAGTCTGATTATGACTGCATCATCCCCTTTAGCGGGGGAAAGGATTCAACCTATACACTCTATAAGCTGGTGAATGATTACAGGGTCAAACCCTTGGTTGTCTCCTTTGATCATGGTTTTTTGCGCCCCCGGACCCTTGAGAATAACACAAGAACAATGCGCAAGCTTGGGGTGGATTTCCTGAAATTCACGCCCAACTGGCATGTGGTCAAAAAGCTTATGCGGGAAAGCCTGACCCGGAAGGGGGACTTCTGCTGGCACTGCCATACGGGAATCTTTGCCTATCCCATGCAGGTCGCCGTGAAGTACAAGGTGCCTCTCATCTTCTGGGGTGAGCCCAGTGCCGAATATACCTCATATTACTCCTATGACAATCCGGAAGAGGTGGATGAGAAGCGGTTCAATCGTTTCGTGAATTTGGGGATAACAGCGGAAGACATGCTTGGTATGCTGGGAGAAGGCGTGACAATGCGTGATCTTGAGCCATTTATGTACCCCAAGCTCAAGGAGTTACGCAGCATAAAGTATCGTTCCGTCTGTCTGGGGAGTTATATCCCCTGGGATGTAAAAAAGCATGTGGAGATTATCAAGAACGAGCTGGGCTGGCAAGGCAGCGAGGTGGAAGGGGTTCCTCCAGGTTATCATTATGAAAAGGTTGAGTGTATGTTGCAGGGGGTGCGTGATTTCTGCAAGTATCTGAAGCGAGGCTATGCCCGTGTTTCTCATCTTGCCAGTATCGATATCCGCAACGGCCGCCTGACAAGGGAAGATGCTGAGCATATGGTGGAGAAGTACGAAGGAAAACGGCCTGCGAGTCTGGATTACTTCCTGAGTCTTTTGGATATGAGCGAAGAAGAGTTCTGTGCCATCCTGAAGGGCCACGTGGTAAGCCCCCATGCATGGTTGGACGTGGATATCATCCCCAGAGGCGAGATGTTGCCCGACCAGTCATCCTGGCCAGAGGCCGTTTCTGAAAGTCCATGTGAAATTCGTGACATAACGCCCTTTGCGCAAGAGTTGAAAGAGGCGGGCTAGATTTTCTTATGATAGCTATCATTGATTATGGTATGGGCAACCTGCTCTCGGTGCAGAAAGCCTTTGAGTATCTAGGGGAAGAAGCAAGGCTCATTGCAAACCCAGCTCTCCTGGAGGAGGCGACCCATGTGGTTTTGCCAGGGGTCGGTGCTTTTCCTGGTGCTGTGGCGGCCCTTAAAGAAAAGGGATGGATAGCTCCCCTTGAAAGAGAGGTGCTGGGTGGGGGAAAACCTTTCCTTGGTATCTGTCTTGGCATGCAGCTCCTGGCCGAATATGGGGAGGAAAACAGCCGTTGCCAAGGACTCGGCTGGATACGCGGCCACGTGAAGCCTTTTGTTTTTGACTCGCCGGAGCTCAAGGTCCCCCATGTGGGCTGGAACGAAATATCCCCGCGAGATGATGTACAACTCCTGAAGGGGTTGGGGAAAGAGGCAACTTTTTACTTCGTTCATAGCTATCATATGGTTTGCAAGGACGAAAATGACATAGCCGCTACCTGTGAGTACGGTTACACTTTCCCGGCTGCAATACAGAAGGGGAATATTTTTGCGACCCAGTTTCATCCGGAAAAAAGTCAGGATAACGGGATAAAGATCCTGGAAAACTTTGTTGACTGGAATGGGTGAGAGGTATTGGGATGCTGAAAAAAAGATTGATTCCAAAACTTCTGCTCAAAGAGGGACGGACTGTAAAGGGAGTTTCCTTTGAGGGTCTGCGGGATGTGGGCAATCCGGTCACCAATGCCCGGATCTATAACGCCCAGGGTGCGGATGAGCTTATTTTTCTCGATATAACGGCCAGTCAGGAGAAGCGTTCTCTTCTTTACGACATTATTGCCCAGACAGCCGAGGAATGCTTTATGCCCTTTACGGCCGGTGGTGGCGTGAGATCCCTGGACGATGTCAGAAAGCTGCTCTTGGCCGGCGCCGATAAGGTCTCGGTCAACACCGCCGCTGTGGAGAACCCCGGGTTCATGCGGGAGGCGGCCAACCGCTTCGGCCGGCAATGCATGGTAGGTGCGGTGGACTTTAAAAGGGAGGACGGTGTCTGTCGGATATTTACCCATGGCGGAAGGGCGCAGGCGGATATGGATCCATTGTCCTGGTGTCTTCAGCTTGAGGATTTGGGAGTGGGAGAAATACTTTTGACATCAATCGACCGTGATGGGACCAATAGAGGTTTTGATATAGAGCTGACAAGGCAGATTGCGGACGCCGTCAATATACCTGTTATCGCATCCGGCGGCGCAGGAACCCTGGCGGATCTTGCAGAGGGATTCAAGACTGGCCATGCCTCTGCGCTGGCGGTGGGAAGCCTCTTTCATTTTACCGACCAGAGCCCTATCAAGTGTCAATTTTACCTCAAAGGGGAAGGGGTCGACGTTCGGGTCGGTCAGTAATTATGGAGCATCAATTTTTGCCATACGGCCGCCAATGCATTGAGGATGATGATATCGCTGCGGTGGTCAGAGTCCTGAAAAGCGGCTGGCTCACAACCGGCCCCGAGGTGGAACGTTTTGAGAAGGCCTTGGCCGAGTATTGCGGGGCTCGCTATGCCGTTACCTGTGCCAACGGGACTGCGGCCTTGCATTTGGCCGTTTTGGCACTGGGGTTGAAAAAGGGGGAGAGTATGCTTACATCGCCCATTTCCTTTTTAGCCTCGGCAAACTGTGCCCGTTTTGTGGATGCCGCAGTCCATTTTGCCGATGTCGATCCCAAAAGTATCAATCTTGACCCTGAAAAAGCAGAGAAGGTTATCGCACAAAATAAAACAACCTTGAAGGCAATACTGCCGGTGCATTTTGCAGGATATCCCGCAAGGATGGAGGCGTTTGCCTCCCTTGCAAAACAGTACAACCTGAAGGTTGTCGAAGATGGTTGCCACGCGCTAGGCGCAACGTATACAGACAAAAGCGGTGAACTGGTCAGGGTTGGGAGCTGTAAGCACTCCGATATGACGGTTTTTTCTTTCCATCCAGTCAAAGGAATCACCACCGGCGAAGGCGGGGCAATAACAACCAACGACGAGGAGTTGTACCGGCGCCTCCTCCTGTACCGCAATCACGGCATGATCCGCAGCGAAGATGAGGCGGCCTTCGAAGATCCGATGGGGGTATGCACTGCCTCAGGTGCAAGGCCTCCCTGGTATTATGAGATGCAGGAACTCGGTTACAACTATCGGATTACGGATATTCAATGTGCCTTGGGGCGGAGTCAGCTTGCCAAGTTGGACCGTTTTCTTGCGCACAAGGAAAAGCTTGCGGCGCTTTACCGTCAGCTTATTCAAGGTTCCGAGCTGCTTTCCTCTCGTGTCCAGCCTCATGTTGTGGAGGAAGGGATTCGGCCCGGCCACCATCTTTTTGTGGTGCAGATCGATTTTGAAAAGGTCGGAATATCACGTATGGAGTTCATGGAAAGACTCCATTCCCGTGGCATTGGCTCACAGGTTCACTACATACCACTCCACTTCCAACCTTATTACCGGCGCCACTGCCGGTTGAAGGAAGGAGCCTTGCCCGTTGCCGAATCTTATTATGAGCGGTGTCTTTCATTGCCTCTTTTTGCGGAAATGAAGGAGAAAGATGTGGAGCGTGTTGTTGAAGTCCTGAGCGACATTTTTGGTGAAAGCCGTGAATGCTAAACTGGTTTTGGAAGGCGAAAGGATTTTTCTGCGCCCTGTGACTATTGATGATGTGTCCTTACGGTACTGCAGCTGGCTGAACGACCCGGAGGTGAACCGTTATCTTGAAACTCGCTTCAGCAAACAGACTTTGGAGTCTGTCCGGCGCTACGTGGTCCAGATGACCTCGTTAACGGAAAACTTTTTCCTGGCAATAATTCTCAGGGAAGACAACCGGCATATTGGCAACATCAAACTTGGGCCGGTCAATCGGGAACACCGGCGTGGGGAGCTTTCTTTCTTTGTCGGAGAAAAGGACTGTTGGGGGCAGGGATATGCCACCGAGGCGGTTCAGCTTATGTCTGATTATGCCCTAAAGCCGTTGGGGCTTATGAAGATAACGGCAGGATGTTATAGCAACAATATCGGCTCAAAATGCATCTTCGAAAAAGCAGGGTACATACTCGAAGGGGTTTTTAAGAAACACTACCTTTCCGAGGGGAGCCGGGTTGACCGTCTCTGTTACAGCAAGTTTCAAGAAATGAGTGTTGTTTAGCTGGGCAGGCGAAATCGAAGTCGAGACATAGGAAAAAGGTATGACAAGTCTTTTTGTGCAGAAAGACCAGGTTTTTGTTTCGCAGTTTGGTGACGAGTTTCTCTCTTCAAGCCCTGCCCTGATGCCCTCCCTTGTTGTACGGGAGTCAACCAAGGAAAGGGCAGTTCAGGTCTTGCAAAATATTCTGCACGTTGTCTGGCAGGGGCTGAATCATTTCGGGTATCTGACTGGTGGGGCTGAACGTACAACCGAAATGGAGGCATCGTGCAGCGCCTGTTGATACGTGCGGATGCGAGTCCTGAAATCGGCGCAGGCCATCTCATGCGTTGCCTGGCCGTTGCCCAAGAGTGGATCAGGCAGGGCGGTGAGGTCATTTTTCTGTCAAACTGCCAGATACCGGAACTGATCGATCGCCTGAAAGGTGTCGGTTGCCGCGTGCAGATAACGAATTCGTCCCATCCTGATGGGGAGGATGTTCGACAATTAAGGATTTTACTCAATACCTTTGCCCCACACTGGCTGATTGTGGATGGCTACCATTTTGACAACCTCTTTCAGAAGGAAGTTTATGAGGCAAAAGGGCGTTCGACAAAGAGCCTCTTTATTGATGATTTCGGGAGTCAGGAAGAGTATTGGGCAGATTTGATATTGAATCAAAACCTCAGGTATGAAGATCCCCTGATTACGAATAAATATATTCAGCACTCGGGGCAACGCTTGCTGTTGGGACCCCAATATGCCTTGTTGCGGCAAGGTTTTCAGAAAAAGGGTGAAAAAGAGATTGTGCCGAAAGCCAAGAAGGTGTTGGTGACAATGGGAGGCGCCGACCCACTCAACCAGACAAACGTGGTTCTTGGAGCTCTCAACCAGATCCGATCCATCCATCTGGAGATACAGATTATTATTGGAGCTGCCAACAAGCGATTGGCTGAAGTTGAACAGAGAGTGCAACAGAGCCCTCATCAGATAACGCTCCGCAATAATGTGAAGGAAATGGAAGAGGTTATGGCTTGGGCTGATCTGGCAATTACTGCGGCCGGTTCAACCTGCTGGGAGTTGTCTGCCATGGGGGTGCCCATGCTTCTTCTCGTTACTGCGAACAATCAAGCAGTGGTGGCTGATGGTCTTTCTCGTTCTGGTGTCGCTTGCTCCCTGGGATGGTATGCAGAAATCGATCCTGCAACGATAAAGAGGGCTGTGAAGAGAGTTTTAGGCGGTTATGAACTGAGGTTGAACATGAGCAAGAAGGGCCGCGACTTAGTAGATGGTCAAGGGGTAGGCCGAGTTATCAATGCCATGATGACTAAAGCTCAGCCAGTCTGACATGGGGGAGTTGTCTTGGCTACATCACGAGAATCGGGAGGGATACCATGACGAAGAGAGAAGCATCAAAGGCTGTTCTTTTTTTGGGGCCGAGTGACTCACCCTTGTTACACTTTTTGCGGGATGTTGAAGATCATGTCGTCACCACCTCTGAGCGGATAACCCCTCAATTTTTAGACGAAAATAAAATTGAGCTTATTGTGAGCTATGGGTATCGCCATCTTATTAAAAAAGACGTTCTTGATAAACTACCTAGTCGTGTTGTGAATCTTCATGTATCTCTGCTGCCCTGGAACAGGGGCGCAGACCCCAATTTTTGGAGCCTTGTCGAAGGAACTCCGAAAGGTGTAACCATCCATTATGTCGATGTTGGCTTGGATACCGGTGATATCATTGTTCAGAAAGAGGTGGCCTTTTCTGAAGGTGAAACACTGAAAACAAGCTACCATAAGCTGCAGGCAGAGATACAGCACCTTTTTAAACAGAACTGGGAAGAGATTCGATTTGGAAAATGTCGCCGTATTAAACAACAGGGGGAGGGGACATTTCATTATGCAAAGGACAAAGAAGGTTTGCTTAAGTTGTTGGCAGATGGGTGGGATACGCCTGTGTCGATTCTTGAAGAGTTGGGTGCGCGGCAGGGGCTCCAGTATAAAGCAGAGTAGGCAACCGGAATCCGGTGCATTGGCCTACTCCTAACTGAAAAGAGAGTTTCGTCATGGGCAGAAAAGGAGTCATAAGAGTTGCAGAACGAAAAATAGGAAAAGAGCACCCTCCTTTTGTGATTGCCGAGATGTCCGGCAATCACAACGGCTCCCTTGATCGTGCTTTAGAGATTGTCAAAGCAGCAGCAAAGGCTGGTGCGCATGCCATCAAACTGCAAACGTATACAGCAGATACCATGACCTTGGATATCGCCGAACGAGAGTTTGTGGTAAATGATGAAAAAAGTCTTTGGAGGGGATTTTCTCTTTATGAACTCTACCAGAAGGCGTATACCCCTTGGGAGTGGCATCAGCCGATTTTTGAATTCGGCAGAGAGCTTGGCCTCATAGTATTCAGTACCCCGTTCGATCATTCCGCTGTAGACTTTTTAGAAGGGCTCGGCTGCCCAGCATACAAAGTCGCATCTTTCGAAAACATTGACCTGCCTCTGCTCCGGAGAATTGCTCAAACGGGGAAGCCGGTAATGATGTCAACAGGAATGGCGACCTTAGCCGAGCTCGATGAAAGTATTCGTACATTAAAGGGGGCAGGCTGCCAAGAGCTGATCCTGTTAAAATGTACAAGTACCTATCCAGCTTCTCCGGCGGACAGCAATCTCCAAGCAATTCCCCACCTGCAAGAAATGTTTGATCTTCAGGTCGGCGTTTCTGACCATACGCTAGGGATAGGCGTCTGTGTCGCCGGCGTTGCCTTCGGGGCAACAGTCATCGAAAAACATTTCACCTTAAACAGGGGGGCTGGTGGTGTGGACGCAGCTTTTTCCTTAGAACCTCAAGAAATGAAAAACTTGGTTTTGGAAACGGAGCGGGCCTGGCAGGGAATGGGGCAAGTTCATTACGGCCTTACGGAAAAAGAAAAAGCATCGCTGACCTTCCGGCGTTCACTCTATGTTGCCCAGGATATGAAGGCTGGCGATATTTTTACCCCGGAAAACCTGAGGTCTATCCGTCCGGGGTTCGGTCTGCCTCCAAAGTATTATGACGTTTTCCTGGGAAAGAGGGTCTCCGTTGACGTGAAAAAAGGAACGCCTTTAAGCTGGGATTTGCTCGGAAATGATTTTCTGAGTAAGGAACAACAATGATTATTTTTTATACCGAAAAAGACTTGTGGTCCAAGTACGATGATGGTGTCCAGAGGGTTTTGCGATCATATACGCCCAGGGAAAATAACGGCTCCTCTGTATGGGATACCAGCAGGGTGTATCTCTCGGTCGCGGAAAATTTCCGTTCCTTGGTCGGAGGATGTGGGCAGATGGGCTTGCCCAAACCGGTGCAACTCTCAGAAGAGATTTTAAAATCTTTACCGCGCCTTCCCTGTCCCCTCGCTGATTTGACCAAAGCACCTGCCAAAGCCGGACAGACTCAGGTGAGAGTATGTCTCTTTAATGGCGGTGGCGGAGGGCTTGGTGATGGGATCCTTTTTGCGCCTGCCTTGAAAATTTTGTATCAATTTCTTGCAGGGCAGGGATACGAAGATATCCAGCTGGATGTCTATTCCCTGCTGCCCTATCGAACCGGTGTTGTAATGCAGGGTATTCCCGGAGTCCGCGTGAAGCCCTTCCCTCTGACCTTGGCCGACTTTGTGGGGTATGACTATTTTGCCGATTTCTCCGGCCTGCTTGAAGACGAGGACTTTCAGACTTCCCACATGACCGACTTTGCCTTGTTGAAAATGGGGTTTGATTCGGGGCAATTTCCTGACCGCCACAAGGAGCCTTTTTTGCACATTCCTGCGCCGGAGGCATCGGTCGAGTATGCCCTGGCAATGGAGCGGGTTATCGCCCAAGGGCGCCCCCTTGTGGCGGTCGTGTTCTCCTGTACCTATACCCGGTCATTGCCAGAGGAAAAAGCAGCAGAGCTGATGAAAAAACTTCTGCCTGAATACCGGCCCGTTGTCATCATGCCGCCTGAGATACCTGCTGCTCCCTTTTTTAAGAAATACAACCTCGCTGGCAAGGTGGCAGACCTCAGCCCCTTCTCGACCAGCTTTGAAAATTATATGAATATCCTTGCCGGGCTTGACGCCATCATCTCCGTGGATACCTCTGCCGTGCATATAGGCGCGGCTTTCAATAAGCCGACGGTTGCCCTTTTTAACAGTATCGATAAGGATCTTCGCACCAAATACAGCCCCTCGGTTCAGGTAATACAACTTGAGTATGAGGGGCAATCCTGCAAGGCCCCCTGCGGGCTTTCCAAGTCATCTGCCTATATACAGGGAACCCTGGCTAACAGCACTCATCTGAGAATGGAATTCGGTTACTCCTGTGACGAGGCCTTGGACAAGGATGCTCTGCTTGATCAAGCCATTGGAGAGGTGGGAAAAATTGACTATGGTGCTGATATTGATGGGCAGCTTGAGTATATCAGAAAAAAATACCTAGAGCGCTTTGGGCAGTACACAGCGCCCTGTTGGTCTCGCCTTAAGTCTGAACAGGTTGTTGCCGTCCTGAAAGATGTTTTTAGAGAAAACATGGGCAAATTGCCAGAGATATGCCCCGTCTGCCTGGCGACAGGCAAACTCCACAGGCGGATATGGAAGCGAAAGGCCGGACAAATACATTGTCGTCACTGCCAAGCATCCATGTCTCTTTGGGGTGGAGAGACCCCGACATTTTTCTCCGGCTTATCCGGGAAAGGTTCCTCGGCAATGCACGGAGAGGAAGAGAAATTTGTCTATGATGTGCTGGGGCAGGTCTTCCACAACCGCAATCCCATACTCTGGCTCAAGGCAGATGGGGAGGACAAAGGCTTTCTGGAGGTCCCGGTAAATGTCCCGGGGGTGGTCTCGGCAACCTTGAGTGAGGCCCGCAGGGCAGAGGGAGAGTTTGGGGCAGTTGTTGTTGCCGGTGCTTTTGAGGATGTTGGCAATCCCCATGAAATAGCCTTGGAACTGATAGCAAAGCTCCGGACTGATGGGATATTTGTTCTGTTGACCCGCAATCGGGATTCTCTTGAAAATATGTTGGGAGTGTGGCAGGAGCAATGTTCTGGCCATCACTATATATCATGGACACCGGCAACACATTGGGCCTTTCTGGATAGCCTCCAGCTGGAGCCGGTCTGGTCAGGGTGTTCCCCGCTCACCTGGAGCCAGGTAAAGGGGTGCGGAGGAGAGGTCCAGCCTCTCTTTGTTTCTTCACAGGCGGTGGCTGGTAATACAGTCGAGGTGTCGGGTGAGGACATGGCCCAAAGAATACAAACCTATGTTTCTCCTCTCCTCAAAAAGCTGCAGGCGGCGGGGCGGTATCTTCTTTCTGTGGGGAAGAAGTGTGAAGGCTGAGTCAGTATTTTTCTATAGATATTCGTATAGAACAACATAAAAGAGGTGGTTACGTGTGGGAGCAAAGTAAATCAGCAAAAAGAAGATTTTCTATAGGTGCTTTTCATAACCGTTATTTTGTCGGTAACGGTATTGACGTTGGCGGCAAGCCGGATCCCCTTGGCCAGTATGCTGGGATATTTCCGTGGATGGCCTCTGTCCAAACTTGGGACTTGGAGGATGGTGATGCCCAGTACCTGCAAGAGGTTCCTGATAATCATTTTGATTTCCTCCATGCCAGTCACTGTCTTGAGCATATGGTGGATGTGGAAGTCGCCCTCAAGAATTGGATACGGGTGGTGAAGGCGGGAGGATTTCTTGTTATCACCGTCCCGGACGAGGACCTTTATGAGCAGGGAGTCTGGCCCAGCACCTTTAATGGTGACCATAAATGGACATTCACCATACTCAAGGAAAGCACCTGGTCGCCAAAGTCCATCAATGTTGTGGATCTTGTGAAATCTTTCGCAGGGCAGATAGAGGTTGAAAAGATTGAGTTGCTCCGGGATTTCTTCCGTGATGCCTGGGTGGCGGAGAGAATAGATCAGACCCGAACCCCGGTGACAGAGTGCTCCATTGAGATAATTTTACGTAAGACCGGTGGATGATAAAGAAAGTCATTACCGGCTTTCCGAAAAAGTGAGCAGCGCCTTTCTGACCCTTTGAAAGACTTCGTCCCAATTCTTGAGTTCTCGCTGTCGGAAGAGGCGCATCGTTGGGTACCAAGGCGAGGAGTCTGTCCCTAAAAGCCAGCGCCAATCAGGCGAGAATGGCAGCAGCGTCCATACGGGTTTTCCCATTGCTCCGGCCAGGTGCGCTACTGAGGTGTCCACCGAAACGAGCAAGTCAAGCTGGGCAATCATGGCGGCGGTATCTGCAAATGAGGTGAGGTGGGGAGCGAGGTTCTTCAGCTGTGGGTGGACTTCTGAGGGGGCTACATCTTTCTGCAGGCTGAAAAAAGATGCGGCAGGGATATCAAAAAAGGTACTGAACTGCTCCAAGGTGCATGATCTGTGGTGGTCGTTTTTGTGACCGCTGCTCCCTTTCCAGACAACGCCAACCTTCAGGGTGTTGCCCGCTTCCCTGAATAAAACGGCATGCTTTTTGACGAACTTCGGATCTGGAGAGAGATATGGCACCTCATCCGGCACATCGTTCAGGGTTGTCTCGAAGATTGTCGGCAGATTGAGTAAGGGGGCATGGGCCTGGCAGCTACTCATCTCTCCCCCTTCCTGGGCACTGCCTTTTTCTATGATCCGGTCGATGCCAAGAGAGCAGTGGCTGAAAAGCTCAATTAGAGGTTTTTCGCAGGAAACGACAATAGAGTTAAAATGCGCATTTAGCAGCGGGATATAGCGGATGAACTGGATGCTGTCGCCCAGGCCTTGCTCTGTATGGATAAGGAGGGTGTCCGAGACGTCTTTTTCTCCCCGCCATTCAGGGACGCTATAGTTGATCACTGGGGCGTTCTTTCTCCTCCAGCGCCACAGATACTCCCGGAAGCCTTCTTCATACTCCCCCTGCAGGAGCAGGGCATGACTCAGGTTCCAGTGAGCTTCCACAAGGGCAGGGTCAAGAGCAATGGCATTGCGGTAGTGGGTGGCCGCCTCTTGGAGCCGGTTCTGCTCTTTGCAGCAGTTGCCCAAATTGTAATTTGCTTTTGTAAAAGAAGGTTTGAGGGCTAATGCCTTCCTGTAGGCTGACTCGGCCTGGGGAAAGTTTTCCATGTCCAGATAGATATTTCCAAGGTTGCTATGGGCATCAGCAAAATCCGGTTTTAAGGCGATCGCCTGTTGGAGGAGTTTGATCGCTTCGTGTTGTTTGCCTATCTGTGCCGAGCTCAAAGCTAACTGATTGAGTATGTTGGGGTCAGCCGGTTTTTGCTCCAGGGCCTTTTTGAGTGCCTGCTCCGCTCCGGCGGCATTGCCTGCTTCATGGAGGGCGATGCCGAAGTTGTAGTACAGGTCAGGAAGATCAGGGGCCAGCGCTGCGGCCTTGCGGTATTTTTCAATGGCATCGCCAATATCCCCCCTCAACTGCAGGGCCATTGCCAGGTTGAATAATGTGTCTGCGTTTTCCGGTTGCAGGGCAAGGCAGCTGTTAAAGGTGGCAATGGAATTGTCCAGGTCGTTTATGGCTTTGTATGCTGCGCCGAGGTTGTTGAGGGCCTCGACGTATTGAGGATTTAACGAAACAGCCTTTTTGTATGCCTGGATGGCCTCTTGGTTTTTGCTTAGGCTCAAGAGAAGATTACCCAACGAGAAAGATGCCTCCGGGAAATCCGGTTTGAGTGAGATGACTTTTTTAAAAATGGCGAGAGCAGCCTCGAACTGGCCTGTCTCCTGGAGGGCGAAGCCGTAGTTGTATAAAAATGCAACGTTGTCAGGGGAGTGGCCGATTGATCTTTCGAGCAACTCCTGCGCTTGTCCGTGGTTTCCCTGCTGAAGATGTATGAGGCCAAGAATATGGTAGGCGGCCCCGTTTCGGTTGTTCCGGGCAAGGATTGCATTGCAGATATTTGCCGCCTCGCTGAGTGACCCTCGGTTGTAGAGGGCTTGCGCCTGTGCCAGTTCCTGCTCCATGGTATAGCCTTTTGGTAAATATGCTCCTCAACCTAGATGGCAGAGCACCCTTTGTTGATATGCCTGGATTTAAAGTGCAGATATGCCTCGCGCGCTGCCTCGTATTGACCAAGGGTACGATAGCAGTCTCCAATTTTTTTGAGCAGGGCCCCATTGGCTGGTTGGGCCGTAAATCCTTGCTCATAGGCTGTAATGGCATCCTGGTAAAGATCGGATTGTTGCAGAATGTCACCAATGTTTTCCCAATATCTTGCATAGGAAGGTTCTTTTTCCACAGCGGTCTTCAAGTGCTGTATTCCTACATGGAAGTCAGCCAAATGAAAGTACGACTCTGTCAAGGCTATATGAATTTTGGGGGCGTCACTGTACCCCTGGGCTTTCTTGAAAAGGGCAAGCGCATCTTGCACCCTCCCTTGGCTTGCAAGGTGCTGCCCGTAGAGCATATGCATTTCAGCAAGGTGCTCTGGGGGGAGGATACGCAATAATACGCTGTAGGCTGCACAGTCTTCATGCCAGGCGGAGAGAAGGCCCGCCGCCTCTTGCGGAGGCAGTTTCTTGCAACTCGCTATGTCATCCTCCAGCATAGTTACGAGCTTTGCCCTTGCCCCATCGTCCTCTGGGGAGAATTGCAGTGCCTTGAGCAGGAGCATGCGCGAAGTTGGACGGTCGATTTCGTCATAGGTTTCTGCATGGATAGTATACTCTTCCGCTTGCCTTTCCCTGAATTTTTTGATCCGTTTCTCTTCAAGCGGGTTGATCTCGATTGTTTTGCGAAAAAACTCATCCGCCTCTGTGTGGTTGTTCCAGAGGGCAGCAAGGCATCCCTTGTAAAAAGAATACTCACCCTGCAAGTCCTGCTGGTCATGGAGGAGGTCAATGAGTGAACTGAGCCGAACAAAGTCTCCGGATTGGTAATAGAGTTGGGCAAGTCCTCCCACTGTTTGTGGCGCTGGCCTGTCCGTTGAAACGATTTTTTTCAGGAGTTTTTTTTCCTTGTCGTAATGGGCGCAGAGCTGGTCCAGGTGCTCCATGAGCCTGGTGAGGGCTTCCTTTTGCATGCTGTTCAAGGCACTGAGGCGCGCGAAATTTTTATCAAGCCACTGCAGGAATTTTTCCGGCCTGTTGGCAAGGAGATTTATTTCATGCTGGAGCCGTTCGCTTTTTTTTAGCCCCTCCAGTGTATATTCCACCAGGAGGTGCCAAATGGAGTGTTCGCTGTCTATCTGGAGATTCAGGGCGTCGATCTCGGCTATCCGGTTGTAAAGCGAGGCTGGTAAGTGGTTGAGTAAGGTGTAGCGCGCTGAGTCCTTATGAAGCGTCTGCAGTTCAGGAATCGTGTCCGTGAGAAGTTCTCCTGCCTTTTCTACTTTTCGCAGGATGGTGTTAGCCTTTTCCCTGCAGGCCATAACTTCCCTGGTAAGTCGTTCTGTGGTTGGCTTGGAGGAGTTCTCTTCTGCCGCCCTCAGTTTCTGTCCCATGCCCACATCTTTATGGCAAAAACGGTCAATGGCCTCTTCAAGGTCCATTGTTTCAGTGCCCTCTAAATGGACACCTGCCGCTGTGGCGTTGATATAATGATTCTTCTGGCTGGCCATGATCTGCTCAAAAAGCAGCTTGGCGGCGAAAAAACCGCGATGGGTAGCGATCTGTCTGCCGTGAATGTCTTCTGTCCAGATGGTGTCGTCCTGATCTTCCAAACGTTTTTTCCAGATGTCGTGTTCTTTTAAGACGACGTGGTCTCCATGGCTTTTCTGCGAAGTAAATGCCAGGTCCTGGCCAACAAATACAATGGGGCTGGCCCCCATAATGATGGCGGAGACAAGATTCAGGTGGGCATTGCTGTGTGTTTCGCCAACAGAGATTTGTCCTCCCAGAGCCTTGTTGATCCAGAGCGATTGGGGGTTATTGTTAAAGGCCCAGAATATCTCATCGGCCGGGAATATCTTGGGAGTTTTGGGGGTGACGCCGAGCTGGCAGATCAAGTTCACGCCTGAGGCCTGCGGCGCGCAGGAGGCAATCTTTTCGTAAACAACATCATCCGGGTCAAGGGCTGTTATGAAATCAGGTTTGATGCCATGGGCAAGTAAGGAGGGGAGGGCGGAATCAATGGCGATGATGACAGCCATGTCCTTTGCCCGTTTCAGAAGATGGACATTCTGGTCCAAGGAGGGGCCGCTGGCGACAAGGATTGCCGGGGTACCGGTAAAGATACCCTTGAGGCTGTCGATGAGTCTGTTATGCCCAATGGAGGATAGATTGTCAAACCGGTTTTTTATAAATCGTTTCCCCATTTTCATGATGGTGGACCCGCAGATATTATAGTTGTTTACCTCCTCATAAACTGAGTCATGTAGTTTTTTGTAGCCATCCATGTCGAGGTGGAAACTGGGCAGGTGACGAAGAATGTGAATATGCTCAAGCTGCAGGGATTTTGCCGCAGGGGTTATGGTTTTTTCTATGTCTATATCAGGCCCCATGCCCAGTATGAGGCGTGGGTCCGAAAGTGTGCTGGTGAGATCCCTTGTCTGTAAGGCCTGGGAAAAGATACTCGTAAAATGTTCAAAGACAATGAGGTGACGGATGCTGTCACGCTCTTTGAGCAGCGCCTCTGCAATATATCCCAGGCCAAAGCCGATCAGGACAACAACGGAAGGCCGGTCTGTCGGGACAGGCTCGAGGTAATCGGTGATTTCCTGGGCCGGATCCTCGTGGATGGGAACACTCCTGCCGCTGCTGTCCTGGACAGAGAACCCGAGCATTTCATGGGGCAGTTCTTTGAGGCAATCGTCTAGCGGGTCATTGCATCGCTTCAATGTGTCGTAGGCGTCAGGGTGGAATTTCTGCAGAACTGCCATGTTGCCTGCATAACATCCAGTTTTGTCAACTTTCACTTTAACCTCCGGAGAAGGAGTTGTTTTTTAAAAATATCAAAGGCTAAGAGACTTATCGGGTCGTGATGCCATTTCTTTAAGTTTAATTCTGCTTTACTTTTGAAAAGTTAACAGGGAGAAAATGCAGGGGGGGGGGAGGATAAAAAATTTAAGTTTTGGAGGGCAAGGTCGATAGGGATATAGAAGAAAAATGTTTTCAGGCTGAAGCATGATGCCAGCGATGTTTCAGACTCAAATTTGGAATGATACAAAAAAGGAGGTGGTTGCCCGTTCTTTGAGGTTCAATGTGTCAAATGATTTACCGTGTACTAGGTAGTGTTCCGGAAAAGGATTTTCGGAAAAAATCAAGGAGGAAAAATTATGGCTCTTCGTATTAACACAAATGTGGCGGCCATGACGGCGCATAACAACATGATCAAGAACGACAATGGTCTGACCTCATCGCTTGAGAAACTGTCTTCTGGTCTGCGCATCAACCGTGCTGCTGACGATGCGTCCGGTATGGCTATTGCCGATGCCCTGAAATCTCAGTCTCTGGGGTTGGGGCAGGCGATCAGGAACGCCAACGACGGTATCTCCATGGTACAGACCGCTGATGGTGCCCTTGATGAATCCATCAAGATCGTCAATACCATTAAGACCAAGGCGATTCAGGCGGCCCAGGACGGGCAGACCACAGAGTCCCGGAAGGCGATCCAGTCGGACGTTGATAAACTCCTGGAAGAGTTGGATATCATTGCCCAAACTACGGCGTTTAATAACCAGAAGCTCTTGTCCGGGAACTTTGTTGATAAGAAATTCCAGGTTGGCGCCTATTCTGGTGAGACCGTTAATATCTCCATCAGTTCTGCCGAATCTGGCAAGGTCGGTCACGTTACCAGCGGTAACCTGGAGCTGACCAATGAGTCCGGCGGTACCGTCCAGCTGAGCATCTTCAGTAACCTGCAGAACAAGGAATTCACCCTGCAGGCTGTCGATGTGCAGTTCAATAATAGCGCTGAGAATGGGATGGCTGCCGTGGCAAACGCCATCAACAAGCTCTCCGATGTGCTGGGTATCTCTGCAGATGATGTTGTTGAGTCCACCAGTGCTGCCGCTGTTGCTGCTGGCTCCACTGGATCCGATTTTGCCATCAATGGAGTCGCAATCGGTCAGGTAACCGTGCAGGACAACGACAGCGATGGCGCTCTGGTCAAGGCGATCAACAACAAGACCGCCGATCACGGCATTCTTGCCAGCGTTGGTGCCGATGGCTTCTTGAAGTTGTCCTCCACCGACGGTCGCGCCATTGAGGTGACCGGTAGTACCGGCGATGTCCTTGCCGGCTCCACCATGTCCACCTTCGGCCATGTGCAGCTGCGTCAGACCGGTTCCAACGAGCTCCTCATCACCGACCTTGCCTCCGGCTCTGCCGTTAATTTCGATGACAATGTTGGCCTTGAAGGCGCAGATATCACGACCACCATTGCTTCCACCCTGAGCGCGAACTCTGTTATTGGTTCAGAGTCCATTCTGAAGGCCGGATCTTCTCTTGGTGCGGACTTTGCCGCTGCCGATATCAAGGCAGATATCGTCACCACGCAGGATTCGAATCTGTTGGCCGGCTCCGTTTTGGTTGACGGCACAATCATTGAGAAAGGTACTGTTCTCGGCGGCACTTTTGCTGTAGACCAGGATGAGACAGCTACCGCTTCCAGCACCTTGGAGGCAGGCTCTGTGCTGCAGAGTGGTTCGGTGTTGGCCAAGGGAACTCTGGTAACCACTGATATTCGTTCAGGAGGGGTAACCATTACTGCCGGTTCTGTTCTGAATGCCGATACCACGATCAGTGCGGATGTCACCCTGGGCGCCGACATGATCGCCCTGAAGAATACCGTAATCGCCAGCGGATCGACCTTTGAGGCGGGCTCCTCCTTCGGTGTGGATTTCACCACAAGCGGTAGTGCCACATTGATTGAGGACATGACCCTGAAGGCCGGTTCCACCATTGAGGACACTGCCGGTGTCGATCTGAAGGCGGGTTCCACCATCGGTGGTGATATGACTAATATTGGATCAACCACGTTGACCAGGGCTGCGACCATCGAATCCGGTTCAACCCTGTACGCCTCCGGCACCTCCCTTGCCAAGGGGGCCACCCTGGGTGGCGCGATGACCATCAGCAGTGCTGAAACCACTGCCGGCGACGTGACGCTGGCTGCCGGTAGCGTCCTTGCCAGTGCTTCGCTGTTGAAGCAGGGTACGGTGTTGACCAACGATATCGTTATTTCAGGTGGTGCTACGTTGAGCGCCGGTACCGTTCTTGAGCAGGATTACTACACCGACGATACGGTGGCCAACGCGCTCACCTTTGATATGACCATCAAGACGGACTCTGTTTTGAACAGTAACTCTGTTATGGCGGCCAATGCAGGTGGGGCCTCCGGGACCACGGTTACTGATACCAGTACCGCCCGTTTGGCCGATGTCAGCGTCTTGACCCAGGCAGATGCGCAGGTTGCCATCGCTGTAGCCGACTCTGCCCTGAAGGATCTGGACAAGGTACGGTCCGATCTCGGTTCTGTTCAGAACCAGTTAACCTCAACCATTGCTAACCTTAGTGCCACAAAGGTTAACATCGCTGCCGCTGAATCAGCTATTCGCGATGTCGACTTTGCCGAGGAAGCAGCGAACTTTTCCAAGATGCAGATTCTGAACCAGGCGAGTTCCTTTGCCATGGCTCAGGCCAATGCAAGCTCTCAGAACGTTCTGAGTCTGTTGCAGGGATAAGTTCCTAGGATTCTGGTCGATTTTAGAAATCGACCGGCTTGCTATGACACCGAAAGAGGGCTGCGGGGTTCCGCAGCCCTCTTTTTTTTTGTAAAAAATGTTCATGTTTTCTGTTGGAGTGCCGATAAAATATATAAGTAAAAATATGTTTTTTTGATTGCTGGTGTGTTGTTGAGGACGTTGGAAAGCGTTCTTTTCACCACTCTATGCGGCCTTAAGAGGAGGCCTTTGGTATGGCAACCGGAACAATCTCATCCCTCGGTGTCGGCTCAGGACTTGAACTGCAGAACATCCTGGATCAGTTGCGTGGAGTTGACGAGCAGGTCATTACCAGGAAAGAAAACGAGGTTACCACCCTCGAGGCGCAGCTTAATGAGTTCACCGTTGTCAACAACAAACTGTTGACCATGAAGAGTGCGGCCCTTGACCTTTCCCTTACCTCCACCTTTCTCGATAGAACCATTACCAGCACAGACGAGAAGGTCTTGACCGCCACGGTGAGTGATGGAATTTCACCCCAGACAACCTCGGTGACGGTTGACCGGATTGCAATCAAGAGCAGTTGGACCTCAAGCGGGGTCGCTGCTGCCGATTCCATTGTCTATGTGCCCACATCCCAGGAGTCGACGACCGGGGTGGCCAATCTCACCGACTCCATTGCAACCACTGGCGGTGACCTTGTTATCACCTATGGTGGGAGTTCTACGATCACCGTCAACGTTCCCGCCGGCACAAAGCTGGATGATGGGACTGCCGCCGATCTGCTTAGTCTTATTAACGATGATGCAGAGAATGCCGGAAAGGTAACGGCTTCGACATTTCAAGTGGACGGTCAGCATTATTTGAGAATCGAGACCGCTACTCCCGGCGGTACCGGAGAGTCCCATCGGGTTGCCATTACCACCAACAACACGGATCTTACCCTTTCGCCCCCAAAGAAGCTGTTTGCCGTTAATGTCGGTACGACAACCTTTACCGTTGATGTCGCCGCCGAGACCACCCTGACACAACTTAAGGACCTTATTAATAATGACAGCAGCAACCCCGGAGTCACGGCCTCGGTTATCGATGACGGTTCGGCAACCAACCCCTACAAGCTCATTCTCCAGGCCAATGCGCCCGGCCAGGATAACGAGATAACCTTTTTGAGTCAGCTGCCCGATATCACCATGTCTGTGGATCCAACAAAGACCGGGGAAAACCTTAATGCCAAGGTTACGATCGACGGCATCTCCTATCAACGCCAGACAAACACCATCAGCGATGTGTTGACCGGTATTACGATGAATCTGCAGGCTGCAGGCACCGCCTCGCTGACAGTTGCCAATAATGAGGAGTCCATCAAGACTCTCGTCGTCGACCTGGTGACTGCCTACAACGATGCCGTGCAAGAGGTTGCGACCAATGCCGGCTATGATGAGGATACCGAGCAGTTCGGCATCCTGGCCGGCACCACCTTACGTGGTTTGCCTTACGACTTGCAGAACCTTATGACCTCTACGGTCAAGGCGGATGATAAGGGGTTGGTCACTACCCTCTTCGATCTGGGCATGGAATTCAGCCGGGACGGCACTATCATCATCGATCAGTCCGTTCTCGATACCGCGATCTCGGCTGCGCCGGACAGTGTCTCCGCCTTTTTTCTCGGCGATGAGGATAAAGGAATCACCGGTTTTGCCGATAAGGTAAATGACTACCTGCGAGAGGTCACCGGGGGTAACGGACAGATTGCTGCCGAGAAAAGTGCGGCGCAATTGCGGATTGATGACCTGGAGTTGAGGATCGAGACGGAAACCGAGCGGCTTGATAAGCGATACGATATTTTGGCCAGGCAGTTTGTTGAGCTCGATTCATATATGAACCAGATGACATCGATGTCGAATTATCTGACAAGCCAGTTTGACAGCTTGGGCAGCATGTTGAACAGCAGTGCGGCCAAAAAATAATAAGTGAATTTGGATAGTGTCACTCATTTAAGACACGTGAGAAAAAGCGGAGGAATCACATGGTTGGTCAACAGGCGCTGAGTGCCTATCGGAAAACAGAGAAACATGCGGAGATCCACCCGGTGAAATTGATCTATATGCTGTATGAACGGGTCTTGCTCCACCTGGTGCAGGCGGAAGCCGGTATCAAAGAAAATAATCCCAGAAAGCGTGGGGAAAATCTCAGCAAGGCCATAGCTATTGTAACCGAGCTCAACGCCTCGGTCGGTACGGACGACGACTCCGATGCAGCCCAATTCCTCCGTGGGTTGTATGGGGCGGTGCTTGTTGAACTGCCAAAGGTCTCGGCAAACAACGATGTCTCTGTTCTGCGCCAGGCAGCGCGTTATATGGAGCGTCTCAAAGAGATCTGGGAACAGACTGCCATGCGTGAAAACAATATTACTGTTTCCGGCGGGGAGAAAAATGTTGCACGAGCCAACGTCAATGATTTTGATAATACTCCTCCTGAAACGAGAGAGGGCCTTTCTGTTTCCATTTAATTGGAGAATAATATGACAGCTTGCAAGGCCAATATGGGTGAACAGGTACACTATGATTTTTCTGCCCAGAGGGTGCAACAGCAGCTTGAGGCGGCCATGATTCGCCTAGCCGTCTTGCAGAAGGAGCATCTCGAGGCTGCATCCGCCGGACGGTTGGAGAGTGTTTTCAGTTGGCGGACAAGCAGGGAAAACGTGTTCCGGCAGTTGCAGTTTCTCTTTCAGGCGGCTATGAGACAAAAGGATACCCTTGACCGTGAGTTTCTGTATACTGCCCGTTGTGGCCTGCAGGATTTGTTGCGGGCAGAGGAAGAGCTGCGGCTCCAAGTGAGCAGAACAATGGCTGCCCTGAAAGGGCAAATGGAGTCCATGCGCAAAGGGAAAAAGGCCCTGAACGGATACAGTGTTCAGGGCTCTGGGATGCGTCCCAAGTTTCTAAGCAACAAGATGTAGAAGACAACG
>CAYLQA010000017.1:0-49445 GCA_964385695.1 uncultured Desulfobulbia bacterium
AAAAAAAAGCCCTGCCGAAGCAGGGCTTTGATAGTTCGATTGTGCAGAGTAATTAGGCTGCCGGAGGAGCCAGATCCGGGAAGCGCTGGTCAAGGGTCTTGTTCCATTCTGCGACCTTGTCACTGGTTTTTTCCAGTAAAGCGCTGGTGTCTCCCTCAATGGTGACAGAGGTGATGCTGTCTCCCTGGCGGATGCTGTCTACCACTTCCTGGTCACTGTCGCTGACCACAGCACCAAATACCGAGTGCTTGCCGTCCAGCCAAGGTGTTACTACATGGGTGATGAAGAACTGGCTTCCGTTTGTGCCAGGCCCTGCATTGGCCATGGAGAGAATACCGGGTTTATCATGGCGCAACTCTGCGACAAATTCATCTTCAAAGTTATAACCAGGGCCGCCGGTCCCGGTGCCCAAAGGGCATCCGCCCTGGACCATGAAGTCGGGAATGACGCGGTGAAATGAGAGGTTGTCATAGTATTTGCGTTGCGCCAGGTTTACAAAGTTCGCAACAGTGTAAGGGGTTTGCTCGGCAAAGAGGGTGATATTTATTGTGCCTTTGTTCGTTTCAATTTTGGCAATCAAGTCGCTCATAAGAAGCCTCCGTTATTTGAATCGGGAAATATTTTATAGTTTAAGCCTACATGGCCTCAACAATGGCATCACCCATTGCCGCGGTACCAATGGCATTATCTTTATCCGTAGCGATATCAGGGGTGTGGATACCCTTATCCAGAACCTGGCTGATTGCAGCCTCAATGGCATCTGCAGCCTCACCAAGATCCAGGCTGTAGCGTAACATCATTGTAGCGGAAAGAATCTGGGCAATGGGGTTGGCAATACCTTTGCCTGCAATATCCGGGGCAGAGCCGCCTGCCGGCTCATACAGGCCAAAGCCTGATTCATTGAGGCTTGCTGAGGCAAGTAACCCCATGGAACCGGTGATCATGGCGCATTCGTCGGAGATAATATCGCCGAACATGTTGCCGCAGAGCATAACATCAAACTGTTGCGGGTCGCGGACCAACTGCATGGTTGCGTTGTCAACATAGATGTGATTCAGGGTGACATCCGGGTATTCCTTGGCAATTTCTGTGACAACTTCGCGCCAGAGCACCATGGTGGTCAGGACATTGGCCTTGTCCACCGAGGTGACGACCTTGCTCCGCATGCGGGCCGCTTCAAAGGCGCGTCTGGCAATGCGCTCGATCTCCCAGCGATGGTAGACCATGGTGTCGTAAGCCTTTTCATCTTTGCCTTCGCCCTCGCGTCCTTTGGGCTGGCCAAAGTAAATACCGCCGGTCAGCTCACGCACGCAGAGTATGTCAAAACCACTGCCAACGATGTCAGGATGGAGCGGGCTGGCAGCGGCAAGGGATTTAAATACCTTTGCCGGCCGCAGGTTGCAAAACAGCTCAAAATGTTTACGCAGCGGTAAAAGTGCGGCACGCTCAGGCTGCTCTTCCGGAGGCAGGCTTTCCCATTTGGGGCCGCCCACAGAACCAAAGAGGATGGCATCGCTGGCCTCACAAATTTTTACAGTCGAATCCGGCAGGGCCTGGCCATGATTATCAATGGCGCAGCCACCAACGTCTGCGTGCTCATATTCAAGGCTGAAGCCAAACTTTTTCTGGGCAGCATCAAGAACCTTTATGGCCTCCTGCATTACCTCCGGGCCAATGCCGTCGCCAGCTAAAACAGCTATCTTTTTCATGGGGTAGTCCTTTGTATCGAATTTATCAAAAAATGTTCATTTGCGGTGTGGAATTTCGGCAACAACATACCTGATCAGGCTGCAGCTATGCAAGGGGTTAAAATATCGTGCCTAACGCACCACGAAAAGAGATGGTCTTTAGGTCTTGGGTGACTATTAATTATAAGTGATTATGACCTTATTTCCCTGAAATGTTGCCGGAAATGTGGTGAGCGGTGATTTGGCAGGCCCCTTGATCACCCTGCCTTCAAGGTCAAAGACAGCGCCATGACCGCTTGAGCACATAAGGGTGCCTTGCTCCGGCAGCATGACTTCAAAGCCCGCATGGGTGCACTGGGAGGAAAATGCACGCACCTTGCCGGCAGAAACCCGGGTTATGATTAAGGGCTTTGGTTCATCGGCAAATTCTATTTTTATGCCATTGCCAATGGTTTTAAGAGGGCGAAAAACAGAGTGTTTCAGGTCAAGGATGAGTTTATCACCCTGTACCTCAATTTCCGCAGGCTTCTTTTTTTTCTCCCCCGGCGAACAGGCGCAGACAAGTGAAGTCAACGGTATTACCGCAACCATGATTTTAAGGCTTTCCTTGCAAAAAGTTCTTCGTGAGTGATGTGTTTTACGCATGGTGACCTCCTTAGAAAACATCCAATGGGATTCAGCATTAGGCTTGACAAGGTAAGGCTTAATTTCATGTAATGATAAAGGCAGCTAAATGTGGTGTTTTTGGGGGAAACATCGTCTTTAAACAACCGCTGCCGTCAATCTAATTTTTTATCCGTATACATTATATGGTTATGGTGCAAAAAAATATAGAACGGATCAAAAAACCTCTCCTTTACCCCCTGGCACTTGCGCTGCTTTTTGCTTTGGCCGCTTCTCTGTATGGCATGCGCTGGGTACAACAGCAGAATACCACCCATCAGCTTTCTAATGATTTACGCAATTCCCACGAGATCTTTCAGACTATGGTGGACAGTGAGGCGGAAAAGCTCCAGGCCATTATTTTAAACTATGAGTCGGATGTGGCCTTGCAAAAGGCCTTTGTGCAAAGGGATCGAAATGCCTTAAAAGAATTAGCGCTTTCTATCCTGAATAATAAATTGCTGCCCTTGGCTATTGATCATTTTTATTTGATCGACCCAGAAAAAGTGAGCGTGTTCCGTGCCCATGCGCCGGATAGTTTTGGTGATCCGATCAAGCATTTTACTTTGCACAAGGCCTATATGGGCAAGACCGAGTCGTATGGAGTCGAGCTTGGCAAATACGGCCATTTTAGCCTGCGTGTGGTTCGCCCATGGGTTATTGGTGATGAGCTTGTCGGCTATATCGAGCTTGGCCGAAATATCACCAATATCGTGCATCGACTCAAAAAGATCCTTGGTTATGAGTTCTTTATTTCCATAGAGAAAACCTTTCTCGATCGGGCGCTTTGGAGCGAAGGTCTTAGCATTGTCGGAGAGAGGGGCGATTGGGATGAGTTTGCGCAATCTGTTATTGTCGGGCGCACCACAAAGAATATCCCGTCTCAACTTGCTGACCGAATTGCAAAGGGCCGTGCGGATTCGTTTATCGACCAATTTGAGATCACAGACAAGGACAAGAGATTTCAAGGCGGAGTGATCTCCATCATCGATGCGGGTGAGCAACACATAGGTGAGCTTGTCGTGCTCATGGATGTGACTGAAAAAGTTGTGTCTGTCTGGGCTATGGCGATATACCTTGGCGCTGTTGCCTTGGCCGTTGCTGTATGCCTGTTTTTTTTCTTTACCCTGTATGTAGACAAGATGGATACCAGGCTTGCCAGCTTGCAGTCCAGTATTTACGATGAACTCGCAGACAGGGACAGTGCCTTAAGCATGTCACAGAATCTGCTTGAGAAAGATATTGCTCGCCGTGAAGAGGTGGAAAGAGAGTTCCATCGGGTCAGCCTGCAGCACCAGTTGATCCTTGACTCGGTTGTTGAGGGAATTTTCGGCCTTGACCTCATGGGCAACCACACCTTTGTAAACCCCCAGGCCGCAAAAATGCTCGGGTGCCAGGTTAGTGAGATCATCGGCAGGCCAAGTCATGGGCTCTGGCACCATACGAAAGAAGATGGCTCAACCTTCCCGGAAGAGGAGTGCCCGATCCTCCAAACATTACGGGAAGGCAGGGTGCAAACCATTGAGGAGGATCTTTTCTGGCGTTGTGATGGCAGCAGTTTCCCGGTCCATTACACGAGCACCCCGATTTGGGAAGATGGCCAAGTGACTGGTGCTGTGGTGAGTTTTCGGGATATTTCCGCTCATAAGAAAGCGCAAAACGCTCTTTCTCAATCCGAAAAACGCTATCAGGCAATTGCCAATACGGCCCAGGATGCCATTATTCTCATGGATGAAAACGGATGTGTGGCCTATTGGAATCCTGCGGCAGAAAGTATTTTCGGCTACACAGCCGAGGAGGCAACCGGCAAGAATTTACACAGTTTGATAGTGCCTACAGGCTATGCGGGAGAGTATTCCAAGGGGCTGGATGAATTTCAAAAGACCGGTCAAGGATCTTTCATTGGCAAGGTGGTCGAACTTACGGCTGTGCGAAAAAATGGTGAGCAATTCCAGGTTGAGCTTGGCCTTTCATCCCTTAAGCAGAATGATCGCTGGTGGGCCGTTGGCATGGCCCGTGATATCAGTGAGCGTCTATTGGAGCGAAAGCACCGGGAAGACTTGCAGGCCCAGCTGAGGCAGTCGCAAAAGATGGAGGCTATCGGCACCCTGGCAGGCGGTATTGCCCATGACTTTAATAATATTCTCGGCGCCATTATGGGTTATACCGAGCTTGCCTTGCTTGAGGCGCCAGCCGGGCAGCCCCTTCATGGGCATCTTGAGCAGGTCAGCAAGGCAAGTAGGCGCGCTAAGGATCTCATAGCCCATATCCTGGCCTTTAGCAGGCAAACAGAAATGGCAAGAAAACCCCTTGAGGTGAGCGCCATTGTTAAAGAGGCCTTAAAAATGCTCAGGGCATCTTTGCCGACGACTATTGAGATTTATTCTGATGTAGAAAAGGGGATTGGCCAAATAATGGCTGATCCCACGCAGGTCCACCAGGTACTCATGAATCTTTGTACCAATGCAGCCCATGCCATGCGAGAGACCGGTGGCAGGCTTGAGATTATGCTGCATAAGTTGGACCTAAGCTCTCAGGATATTGTGAAAAAGTTTGACCTTTCTCCTGGGGAGTATTTACAGCTTTCCATCCGCGATTCAGGTATTGGTATGGATCAGTCGATTGCCGATAAAATTTTTGATCCCTTTTTTACCACCAAGGAAAGAGGTGAGGGAACCGGCATGGGGCTTTCCGTTGTGCATGGCATTGTGACCAGCCACAACGGTGCGATAGAGGTGGAAAGCGTACCTGGCAAAGGCTCTGCCTTTAACCTCTATTTCCCGCTTATTGAGACAGCCACCTCAACCCAAGAAGCTGGGGTTGTCCGTGCCCCGCCAACTGGTAAGGAGCGTGTCCTTTTTGTTGATGATGAGGCAGCCTTGATTGAGCTTGGAGAGCGCGTGCTAAGCTATTTAGGCTATGAAGTGACCACCAGAACCAGTAGTTTAGAGGCTTTGGAGCTCTTTAAGGTTGATCCTGAAAAGTTTGACCTGGTGGTGACTGATTTTACCATGCCCAATATGACCGGCGGCGAGCTTGCAAAAATGCTCCTTGAGATCCGGCCTGATATCCCCATCATCATGTGTACCGGCTTCAGTGAGGTGTTTACCGAAGAGAAGGCCAACGAGCTCGGTATTAAAGGGTATGTTATGAAACCAATTTCCATTCATGACCTTGCCCAGACGTGCCGAAATGTGCTGGACAGGGCAAACTGACGAGTATAGCTGTGTTCCTGGGGCACACAGCGAGTATTTTTTCAAAAAAATCTAACGTACCTGCCTGCGCTGATACAATTAGAGAACAACGTTAATAAAAAAACAGGTAACAACCGCGTTCATGGAAGTCACCTTAGCTCTCGCAATTCTTCTTGGCCTTGGTTTTGCCCTGGCAAAACTTGGTCAACTCATTCGTCTCCCCTCTGTCACCGGCTATATCTGTTGCGGCTTGCTGCTTGGTCCTTCCGGGCTTGGTTTGATTACGCCTGAGATGACCGCCGGCAGGCTGGATCACTTTAACTCCATAGCCCTGATGCTTATAGCCTTTGGCATTGGCGAACATCTTGAAATAAAGAAATTACGCCATACAGCCAAGAATGTTTTTCATATAGCAGCCCTTGAGGCCTTGTGCGCATTTCTTGCGGTCTTTACCCTTTCTTATTTTGCCGCTCGTTTTTTTGAAATAGGCGGCGGGCAATGGGACACAAAGACATATGTCGCCTTTGCCGGGTTGTTGGGGACAATCGCTATTGCCACGGCACCCGCTTCCACCTTGCACGTTGTCCGGGAGCTAAAGGCTACAGGTCCCTGGACTACTACCTTGATGCAGGTCGTGGCGGTGGACAATGGTTTGGCCATTGTCACCTTTGGTTGGGCTGCCGCCATTGCCAAGCATGTTCTCGGGGCAGGAGATGAGTCATTGCTTATTGCGGTATCTCTCAGCTTTGGCGAGGTTATTGCCTCTTTGACCATGGGCGTGGTAACCGGGGTGGTTATTGATACCATAGGCAGCAAACTGAAAAACCGAAGTGAGATGCTCACGGCAGGACTTTCCCTGCTGCTTCTCTGTGGAGAGGCTGCGAGGTTTTTTGAGTTTTCGCCGCTGCTCGCCGGAATGGCTGCTGGATTTACCATTGTTAATAGAGACCAGCGCGATGTTCGTTTTTTCCGCAGTTTAAATGCCTTTGAAGCGCCTATTTATGTCCTGTTCTTTACTTTGGCTGGAATACATCTTGATGTGACAGCTTTAAAGGTGGCTGGTTGGCTTGGCCTTATCTACTTCTTAGGCAGAGGACTGGGCAAGATCTATGGCGCTCATCTGGCCGGGCTCTGGGCCAACGCTGCAACCGAGATTACACAGTTTTTAGGCAGGGGGCTTCTGTCTCAAGCCGGTGTGGCGATCGGTCTGGTCTTTTTGGTCCAGGCAGATCCGGAGGTCCGTATATTCAGCTCAATTATAACCCCTACAGTTCTGGCCGGTGTGTTGTTGGCAGAGCTTGCTGGGCCACCATTAGCAAAACACGCTGTTTTACAAAGCGGGGATGTGCCTAAAGCAGATGGTCATCCAGCCATGCGTGTTGACCCTGTTTTGCCCCACCCATTTTCATTGTCGCCAGAGGCAATGCGACTTGTTCCCTGGACCTGGGAAAAATTGATCCCACCAAAGGATCAGGAAGGTGATGTTATTTTTGGTGCCTCAAACATGGCAACTGTGGCTGGCCTTGCCAGGATGTCAACCATCCTGGCCCACCATTACAAGGCACAGCCATGTGCCGTGCGGGTTTTGCCAACTGAGATCAGCAAATATTATACTGACATCTCTGCTGAGACTAAATTGCTTTTTGCCGTTGAAAGGGCTGAGGTGGATAGCCTTGGCTACAAACTTGACACCGAGGTTACCTATAATAACTCAATTCCAGACGGAATACTCAGCAAGGCATGCAAGGGCCAGACAAAGGGCATTGTTTTGGGCCACCCGTTGCATGGCACGCCAAAAGAGTTTTATAAGGTGGTTGAGCGGGTGGTACATGAAGCACCATGCCAGGTGATTGTTGTTCGGTTTTCCGGAATTTTACATACGGAAAAGATCTTGGTCCCTATCGTAAGCAGCGCTGATGTTGATGTCCTTGAAAATATTGTCTGTGCCCTTTCTAAGGTGGGAGAACACCGAATTACTTTATTACGTCTTTTGCGGCCTGGTGAGCGGGCCGAGGATGTTGAAAAAACAAAGATGAAGCTTCTGGCTTGGAGTATCAGTGTTGGCCTTGAGCGCTTGGTAAAATGCAAGGTGCGGACTACCGAGGCGAGGCTTGAGAGTATTGTTGAGGAGGCGCAACATCATGACCTGCTGGTCATGGCTGCTGGTAAAAGGCAAGGGATTGAGCGCTTGGTTTTTGGTTCACTTCCCGAGAGTGTGGTTGAGCAGTGTGGAAAGCCCATGCTGATAGTGCATGAACCATTTGCAAAGAGTGAAATACACCTTAGCGCTATGGCATAACCGGCATTTTGACCATTGAGCCGGATCGAGGATCCTTATACCGTATTTCCCCTCTCATCCTGCCTGCCGGCACTGGTTTGTCCACCTGCATTGCAACCACGAATGAGCCTGGCTCAACCTTTTTGATATGCCATTTTGTCTCGCCGTTTTGCGGATTAAATTTTTTGAAATCAGGCGATGATGACATGATATGTGTTCCCTTTGGTACCATTTGCACCAGGATAAGTGAGGTCGGAGGCGGGGAGGATATGCCGATTTCAAGTTCGATATTGTTGCCTGAAGACTGTAAGTAGCGGCAGGTGACAAGATCGTTTTCTGCCAAGGCTGAAGTTGGAGCAAGCAGCATCAACAGCATGGTGATCAGCATGTGGGGAATATATGTGATGATTTTTATATGAGCGCGCATCAGACAGACCTCCTGTCTAGGATATTAGGGGATGATATCGAATTTTTTTGTCTGAGGATTCCAGGTATAGCCCTGGCCGGACCAGATCTCTTCAATGAGCTTTTTGCCAAAGTCAAACCCCTCTATAGCCCCGTATGTGTCGTAGACATTGAGTATTTCATCATCGTCAATAATGTTGTCTCTATTGTCATCAGTCCAGTGATAAGGTTTAAGTAACACCTTCATGTCTCCGCTAATCTCATGAACGAGTTTTTCTCGCGATCGTGAGGTGATGACCCCATTAAAATGCAGTTCCTCACCCAAGGTAGCGCCAGGCTCAGTCACAGCCATATAAGCAAAATGGGTGCCGTTGCTATCAACTTTGCTTATCCACCTTAGGACAGTATGGTTTTGGGATTGGGCAATGTGCTCAGGCACTCCCTGATGAGAAGAACTTTGAGCAGGCAAATTCTCTTTTACAATAATAGAGAAAGGATCAGAGGCGTCTGTGAGTACTGTTACCAAAACCGGAAAGGCAACCCCTGGCGGCACATGGGCTGGAAGGATGCGCTCTGAATCAAGGGAGTAATCATTAAGGGCCTTAGTGCGCCACAAAGAAAAGCCTAAAAGCAGAAAAAAGAGAGCAAGCAAGCAGATAATGCCTATGCCGAGTTGTTTACTAAAGCCTTTATTAGGATATGTTTGATCCTTTACAGACGACTCATCTTGATCGCTGTCAAGAATATCATCAAGTTCAACTTCAAGGGCTTGGGCCAACTTGATGGCGTTTTCTTTTTTTATGGTTTGGTATCGACGGTTTTCCCAGCGCGAGATGGTGTCTGTCGTAACCTCAACCACTGTTGAAACGTAGAGCTGTGTGAGTCCTTTTTGTTCGCGAAATTGGCGAACCTTATCCCCGTCAATTTTAAGCATTGTCATGTTGCTGTTGGGTAATCTCTCTGCACTCACTACTGGATTCCTGATGATTGTCTTTATGGAGTTTAATGTGAAAATTATCATAACAGATCCAGTTGTTAAGCAAAAGTCTGAGGCCAAGATTCAAATACCGGAGCAAAAACATGGGTCAGTCTCACGTGCACACGTAAAACAATAGTGGGCAAGTTTTGAGAAAAAAGAAAGTAGATATAGGGAGATACAAGGCAGATGTCGGGTTAGGTATAGGGCGATGTCGGCTAGAAAAGGCAATGGCTGAGCCCTATATTGAACTTGTAGGTGAAAATTATTTTGAGTGTTAAGCTTTGTAAATCATTCTCAACACAGGAGGAAACAATGAGTAAAAGAGCTTTATCACTGGTAATGGCACTTGCTTTTGCACTAAGCACTGTAAGTGTGGGTTGGGCGGCAAGCGTAAAATGTACTGTGGAAAAAATTGATGGCGCAACAGTAACACTGGATTGCGGTAGCAAGGCATCCAAATTGGCAGTTGGCAGCGCAGTTAAGGTAAAGGCCCAGAAAAAGAAGGCCATTGAGGGCTGCTAGAGAGCTAGTACTTTCCTAGCTGTGGTTCAAACAAAAAGCCGGCGTAATTGCCGGCTTTTTTGTAATAAGTTTTCTTACTGCTCATCTTCTATGGTTTCCCAAATTCGCCCTTACTTTTTTTTTACTTCCCTTTTCAGTTGGTCAAGCTCACTCTTTACCTTGATTAATTCCTCATTCGAAGAGCGAAGTCGGTATGCAATGACCTCGGCAAAGAGGCGGTACAGGATCGAAACAAATAAAACCTGTTCAAGGGGTTCTGTTGTTTCACTCATAAAGGAGGCATCTATTGCCAGGCAAACAGTATCACCCACCGATTCTACAGAGGCTGATCGTGCTTTCCCGTCAATAACAGCCAGTTCGCCGAATGTATCCCCGACCTGGTCGAGTTGGGCAATCTCCTTTCCCTCTTTAAGCACCCGTACGCATCCGGAGAGGATGATATAAACCCAGTTGTCATAAGCACCTTCTGGGGTTATTAGCTCGTCAACCCCATATTTGCGTATCTTGCTTAAACTCAGCATCTTCTTGATATATTGCTCACTGATCGACTCCATAAAGGGGAGACGTTGCAGTTTTTCTACGAGAAACTCGCGGCCTTGAAGATATGGTGACTCCTGCATGTATTACCCCTTTGTATTGGTAAGAACTCCACGTGCTGATATATATTTTCTCAAAAAAACAACGATAAGACAGGAGGTTGAAAAAAGTATTTTTACTAGTGCTCTTTGAGCTGGTTTGCCGCCTCTATGTCTTGTCGCGTTTATAACAATGAAAATTATATAAAATTGTAGAACGATTGTATTGAATTAATGAACATTTTTTTTTGTGAAAAAGCATTTCCTGACCATTAGGAGCCAATATCAAAATTAATAAAAGTGTTTGTTCTTACTTGACATATTGTGAAATTTGAACGGTAATGTTTTTATGTTGCTAAGCAACAAGGCAGAAGTATTATGATCAGAGTGAGAATGCAGCTATCCCTTTAAAAATTATCCAAATATAAAGCCTATGAAAGCCGAATATTTAAATCCATTTATTCATGCGACTAAGAATGTTCTCGAGACCATGGCGCAGACGCCTGTGAACGCACAAAAACCAGCATTGAAGGATGGTGTGACTACCTTTGGCGATGTGACCGGTATCATTGGCATGGCTTCCGACAATGTTGAAGGCAGCATGATGATTAGTTTTAACGAACAATGTATCCTGCGAATTGTTGCCAAAATGTTGATGGAAGACCCTAAGGCCAAAATCGATGAAGAGATCGTTGATGCCGTAGGAGAGCTTACCAATATGATTTGTGGTGGTGCAAAGGCTGAATTAGGCAAGATGGGGCTGAACTTCAACCTTGCAACGCCAACCATGCTGGTCGGTAAAGGTGTTGAGGTGCATTACCGCTCAGAGATACCGATTATTGTGATCCCGTTTGAGACCGACTGTGGCCAGTTTGTTCTTGAGGCCAATTTGGGTGATAAATAAGTCTCCTTGAGTGTCTAATGGTTCAGCATGAACGCCACCAACCAATATGTGTGTGCAGCCCCTTAGCCGTTATATAGTAAGTCCTTGAGCGCATCCTCGATATTGTCAAAACCAAAGTGAAATCCCTTTTTTAAAAGTACCTCAGGCTGCACTCTGCATCCTTCTAGTACTACGGAAGAAAGTTCCCCTAAAGCCAAGCGAACGAGAAAGGCCGGTGCCGGGATAACAGTGGGCCTGTGTAGAACTTTGCCCAGTGCCTTGGTAAATTCAAGATTTCGTATCTGATTTGGCGCACAGCAATTAACGGGCCCGCTGATATCCTGATGACGCATGATAAAGGTGAGAGCGTTGATAAGATCATCAATATGGATCCAAGGGAACCATTGCCTGCCATGACCAAGGCGACCTGCAGCGCCGGATTTAAAGCCTGGTAGCATTTTTGCCAAGGCCCCACCATTCTTCCCGAGCACAACACCAAATCGAGTTAGTACCACACGTGCTTTGCCTGCAGCCTTTGATGCCTCAAATTCCCAATCCTTACAGACTGTTGCAAGGAAATCTTTACCAGGTGGTGTGGCTTCTGTGCACTCGTCATCCCCAGTAAACCCATAAAATCCAGAGGCTGTAGCATTTATCAAGGTGATATTTGAACCTTCCGGAATGGCATCAACAATATTTTTTGTTGAATTGACGCGTGTATCATGAATGAGCTTTTTTGCGTGTTTTGTCCAACGGGTGAAGATATTATGGCCAGTCAAATTGACAATAACATCTTGTTCTGCAACGACATTTTGCCAATCACCCTTGTCCATGGGAGATCCATGGATAATTTGTATGTTTGCTGGAAGCAATTTAGCTTTTTGGGAAGAGCGAATGAGCGCAGTTATGCTAAAGCCATCTTGCGCCAATCTCTGACATAAAGCTGTGCCGATAAAACCTGTTGCGCCTGCAATAAATATCTTCATGCATCACCTCATAATCAGATTTTGCAAAAAAACTTTCCCATGTAAAGCTTACATAATGAAGAGCGTGAGTGAATCAATTTGTTATGTAGTTGGAAAATAAAAAAAGGCGATTTTTCAAAATGATGAAAAATCGCCTAACTATTTTAAAGCAAAATAAATTTACGCAGAGGCTGCTACACCTTTACGAGAACGTTTTTTCAGGCGATTGATTTTTCTGCGCAATGCTGCTGTTTTGTTTTTGTCCTTTGCTTCCTGAGCAGACTTTTTTTCAGCCCGTAGCGTGACTATCAATTCTTTAATCTGCTTTGTTGAGAGAGTCTTTACACTTGGCCCGGCAGTTTTCTTTGCTGGCTTGGGCGTTGCCTTTGGGGGAGCAGGCGCAGCTTTTTCCTCAACAGCGCCGCCAGTAACAGCTGCAAGCAATTCATCCTTCTTCATTGAATGAACCCCGGTTAACCCAGGAATATCACGAGCAATTTCCCGCAATTCTTTTACTGTCATTTCCTCATAAGGTTTGTCTGGGGTCTCATTGGACATGTTTTACTCCTTAAGTCATTACATGAATGTTCAGATGCATAAATAATCTTGCATCTGGTTGATTTTATTAAAACTTGTAAATTATAACATATTCAAACGGTTGTGTACCAGTTGAAATAAACTGTCTACCCAAGTCGAGATTTTTATATTTTTCGGTATTTATATTGCTAACGACCGAGCTCAGCGGAAAACAGGCCGGAGGCCTGATTTTCCGACTGAAGCGTTTTGTTATGCATGGTTTTTTAATGGCTAAGGCGTGAACTTACTAAACGGTTGATACTTACGCCTGATTCGGCTGCTTGAATAGCAAGGTTTCGATGAACTTCTGGTGGAATACGAACCATGAATTTGCCACTATAATTTTTATTGGCAAGTGGCTTGGGGATTTTTTCTCCGCTTTCTTCCATGTCTTTGATTACATCAGCTACAACTTTGCGGATTCCTTTTAGTGCGGCCTCAGGAGTTTTGGATAGCCAGCTAAGACCTGGAAATTCTGCACAGAGACCAACATATTCGTTGTCTTCTTCTGACCAAGTAACTCGATATGTGTAATGATCATTTTTGAGTGGCATTTTTGACCTCCAACCTTTCTATGGCCTTAATCACCTGTTTGACCTGATATGCTTTTGCTTTTCCCTTGCTGTTTTGAATGTTAACACGTGGGTCACCTTGCTACGGTGTTTTGTAAATCCTGTGACTACTTCCTGATTGCCGCGCCTTACCGAAATAATGATCGCAGACTTTGCACAGATCAGTGAAGCGAACATTGGTGGGGTTCTTTTTGAGTTGTTTTAGGATGTCTTTAACTTGTCCCATATATAAATAATATCATTATTGATACCATTGTCAAGGTATAGGGACGTGTGTTTTTTTGATGCATAACGCCGAAGCTAAGTTGCCGCTGGGCCAACGTGCGTTTCTTGATTTAGTGTTGAATGGCAAAGCATGCTTAATGCCAAATAGATCGCAGGCCCTGCGGTCAATCTTAAGCGCTTTGTGTACGCCCGGCATGGGCGTGATCTTATGGGGTGCAAGTCCCCTGTATGTGGCCCTGGTACTATCGTTAGATAGGACCATAAATACTAGCCGAAGGCAAGGGCGGAACCGCGAGGGACCGTCTGAAGGAAGCCAGAGCGCAAAGCTATGAGCCGACGAACAGAAATAGCATATAAGGCCGAGTCTCTGGGTAAGTCAGCACAACATGACAAATCCCTGGGTTCAGGAGATACGGTAAATGCTGCGGTTGTGTAGCGAAAGATCACGTTCTTATCCGGGGAGGCCTGCCCGACGTGCGGTCCAACTTACCTTGGACAGCGTTCTGCATGGCAACATGCAGGATGATCAGGTAGGAGTCAGCAGAGGTCATAGTAGTTCGCCCATGGCGGACGAAGGACCGAACCCGAGGAAGGGAAAAGGCCCGGCAAGCTCGACCTTCGCAACGAACCCGCCCAGGGGAGCGAAAGGACGGCGCGTTGCCGACAAGTCTGATTCCGATGAAGACCTGCTGGAGCGGATTCTCTCCAGACCGAACATGCTCAAGGCATGGGAGCGGGTAAAGGCCAACAAGGGAGCGCCAGGCATTGACAAGATGACCGTTGGTGGTTTCTTTGCCTTTGCCTGTGAACACTGGGAAGCAATCCGTTCTTCAATCTATGCAGGCACTTACCAACCTTTGCCGGTCAAACGGGTTGAGATTCCAAAAACAACGGGCGGTTCCCGCCCGCTGGGGATTCCCATCGTGCTTGATCGCCTGATTCAGCAGGCCATTGCGCAGGTACTACTGCCGATATTCGACCCGCATTTCTCGGAAGCCAGCTTCGGGTTCCGGCCGGGCCGTTCGGCCCATGGTGCGGTATACCAGGTGCGCGACCATATTCGTAAAGGATACCGCGTTGCCGTGGATGCCGACTTGTCGAAGTTTTTCGACACCGTGGAGCATGACGTGCTCATGCGGCGGGTCTCCCGGAAAGTACGCGATAAGCGTGTCCTGCGGCTGATCGGAAAGTACCTGCGGGCCGGAGTGATGGTAAGCGGACGACTGGAGGCAACCCGGAAAGGGGTTCCTCAAGGTGGTCCGCTATCCCCGCTCCTGGCCAATATCCTCCTGGACGACCTTGATAAAGAACTTGAGAGGCGAGGTCACCGCTTCGCTCGTTATGCCGATGACTTTGTCATATTGGTGAAAAGCAGGCGAGCTGGAAATCGGGTGATGAAAAGTGTCACGCGGTTTCTTGGACGATTTCTCAAACTCACGATCAACCAGGAAAAGAGCAAGGTGGCTTCGACCAATGAGATCACTTTTCTCGGTTTTGTCTTCAAGGGGGCCAAAATCCGCTGGTCGGACAAGTCGTTTGTTGAATTCAAGCGGCGTGTCCGGAAGCTGACCGGCAGAAGCTGGGGCGTTTCCATGGGCTACCGACTTGCTAAGCTTGCCGAGTACCTTCGTGGCTGGATGGGCTACTTTGGAATTGCGGAGTATTACCGGCCGCTACCCGAGATAGATCACTGGCTGCGGCGTCGAATACGCATGTGTTACTGGAAACAGTGGCGTTGGTGCCGCACCAAGGTGCGCGAGTTGACAAAGCTTGGCGCCAATCTGCGAGCGGCAATTTCGGTCGGCTTGAGCAGGAAAGGGCCATGGCATCTCGCCAGAACATTGGCAACCCAGTCTGGTATGACCAACCAATGGCTTACTGAAAGATAATGGTTTGTTGTCTGTTAAGGAATTGTGGGTAAAGATTCATTACCCGGCTACGGCCCGGTAACCTATGGGAAACGCCTAGTGCGGACCCGCATGCTAGGTGTTGTGGGGGCTGGGGGAGAAAGACCCCCGGCTACCCGATTGGGCATTTTCTAGAATAGCATCTTGAAAATATTTCCTTTATTGTCCTTGGCTACACCGGTGCCATTTGCTGTTCCGCTTCCTGTGTAAAATTCGACTTTAATGACGGTACCTCTATTTCCCACTAACATTGCTTCCCCTTTATTGACTCCTGGTAGGTTGCTCATTGAAAAACCGGAACCATAAACTGTACTCCAAACAGAAGTCATGCCAGAGGCAGCTGTGCCAGTTGCCGACGCTGTAGAAAAACCAACGCTTATTGGTGCAATCGATGACCATTTACCTTTACAGAATTCCCCGTCAGGTAAAGTTAATGATATGTTGCCGGTATTGCCCATTATTCCATCAGCGGTTGCTAACAGCACTGGAAGTGGTTGTTCTTTTGATAGTGGACCTTCGACTGGATAAAGCGTAGCTGTAGTCGAACAACCTGACAAAATTATGAGTAATGCTAATGTTATGTGCGCTAAAAGAATTTTCATTATCGTTGTCCTGTAAATGAATTTGGCTGCCCAACTATTAAGTGTGAAGAATTATTTCCTTGATAACGGATATATTGTATGGAATCAGGAAAAAAATCCTAGCAAAATATTTCCGTTGAAAATAACATATTTCCATGAAGGAGAATCGTCAACCAAAAAAAATATTGGATGAGGTGCGGGATGTTTTGCGGAGGAAGCATTATTCCTTACGTACTGAATCATCATATTGTAGTTGGATCAAGAGGTATATCTTTTTTCATAATATGCAGAGCCGTGAGGAGCTTAATGGTGGGCGGCAAAAGGTTGAGGATTTTTTGACTCATCTTGCTGTTGAGAAGAATGTTGCTGCGTCCACGCAGAATCAGGCCTTGAATGCTTTATTGTTTTTGTATCGACATGTTTTGCTGCAACCATTTGAGGATGGAGTGGATGCGATTCGGGCCAAACGGCCCAAGCGGTTGCCTGTGGTTTTGAGCGTTGATGAGGTGCGTCGAATACTTGCGGTGATGCGTAGTGTGACACAGCTCATGGCGAAATTAATGTATGGCAGTGGGTTGCGGTTGATGGAGTGTTTGCGTTTACGAGTGCATGACATTGATTTTGAGCTTGGTCAGATCACGGTGCGTAGTGGCAAAGGCAATAAGGATAGGTGGGTTCCGTTGCCGGAAGCCTTGGTCGGTGGATTGTCTGATCAGTTGGAGCGGGTCAAGATTTTGCATGAAAAGGACCTTGGCGAAGGGTATGGCTCTGTGTATCTGCCCGCGGCATTGAGCAGGAAGTTTAAGAAGGCTGGTCGGCAACTTGAGTGGCAGTTTGTTTTTCCGGCCATGCGGGTGAGTAAGGATCCCCGTACCGGAACCGTGCAACGGCATCATCTAGATTCTTCGACCTTGAACAAGGCATTGCGTAAGGCTGTGCAGGAGTCTAGTATTGGCAAGCAGGTCAGCGCCCATACCTTGCGGCATAGCTTTGCCACGCATCTGTTGGATGGGGGGAGTGATATCCGGACGGTGCAGGAGTTATTGGGGCATAAGGATGTGAGTACCACCATGATTTACACCCATGTCCTGAAGCGGGGAGGGCAAGGGGTGGTGAGTCCGTTGGACAGGATATAGTCAATCCCTGTCTCAATCTTGTGCATGCAGCGTTTACCCTTGCATGCACATAAAAAAAACGGCTGCCCCTTATGGAGCGACCGTTTTTGTCTTTTGTTTCAGGGCTGGGGGATCAGGCCAGCTCTTGCAACCTTTTCTTGTTTTCTTCGATCTTTTCGAGCTTGGCCTCAAAGGTGGCGAGTTTTTCTTTTTCTTTGGCTACCACATCATCCGGGGCATTGTTGAGGAATTTTTCATTACTCAGCTTGCCTGAGGTACGTTTGAGCTCTTTTTCCAGTTTGTCTTTTTCTTTATCCAGCTTTGCCGTTTCTTTTTCCACATCCACCAAGCCGGCCATGGGCACGAAGATTTCGATATCGTTGTAGATGTAGGATGCTGCGCCTTTGGGGCGTTCTGGATGATCTATGACTTTGATTGCGGTTGCGCGGGTCAGGCCCTTGATGGAATCAAGCACCTTGGCAAGCTGGCTTGATTTTACCTGATCCTGGCAGATGATGATGGCCACGATCTCTGCCTTGGGGTGGACCATCATCTCGCTTCTGATGTTGCGGATGCCGCCGACAATGCCCATGAAGAGTTCTGCGGATGAGACAGCCTCTTGGTTGTCCCATTCCGGTGTGCTCGTTGGGAAGGGTTCAAGCATGATGGAGTTGCGCTCACCTGGCAGAACATGCCAGATCTCTTCTGAGACAAAGGGGCAGAGCGGGTGCAGCATTTTGAGCACTGACTCGAGCACGGTCAGGAGTACTGCCTGGCCAGCCTGTTTTTTTGTTTCATCATCGCCGTATAGATCCGGTTTGATCCATTCCAGGTACCAGTCGCAGAACTCATGCCAGACAAATTGATAGATGGCTGAGGCAACATCGTTGAAGCGGTATTCTTCCAGAGCTTCACGCACAGCTATTATGGTTTGGTTTGTGCGGGCCAGGATCCACTTATGGGCCAAGCTCAGCTCGTCTGGGTTGATGGAGATTGTTTTGGGATCGCAATCCTTGATATGCATCATGGCAAAGCGGGCTGCGTTCCAGATCTTGTTGATGAAGTGGCGGTAGCCCTCAATGCGCTCTTCGCTCAGCTTGATGTCGCGGCCCTGGGCGGCAAAGGCGGTCATGGTGAAGCGCAGGGCATCGGTGCCGTATTGGTCGATCAGGACCAGGGGGTCGAGCACATTGCCGGTAGACTTGCTCATCTTTTTGCCGTGTTTGTCGCGGACCAGGGCGTGGAGATACACGTCTTTAAAGGGCACCTCGTCCATAAAATGGAGGCCCATCATCATCATGCGCGCCACCCAGAAAAAGAGGATGTCAAAGCTGGTGATGAGCACTGAGGTGGGGTAGAAGAATTTCAGCTCCTCGGTCTTGTCGGGCCAGCCCAGGGTGGAGAAGGGCCACAGGGCAGAGGAAAACCAGGTGTCCAGCACATCGCTTTCCTGGGTGAGGGAGCTCGCGCCGCATTTGTCGCAGGATGTGGGTGCCTCTTCTTCGACCATGAGCTGGCCGCAATCATCGCAGGTCCAGGCCGGGATCTGGTGGCCCCACCATATCTGGCGGGAGATGCACCAGTCGCGGATATTGTCCATCCAGGAGTAAAAGGTGTTGTTCCAGGTCTTGGGATGGATATTCATCCTGCCATCGCGCACGGCTGCCACGGCCTTGTCTGCAAGCGGTTTGACCGAGACAAACCATTGCAAGGAGGTGGTAGGCTCGACCACGGTTTTGCAGCGGTAGCAATGGCCCACAGCATGGTCATAGTCTTCGATCTTGTCGAGAAAGCCTTGCTCCTCAAGATCGGCCACTATTTTCTTGCGGCAGGCAAAGCGGTCCAGTCCTGCGTAGTTTCCGGCCGCATCGTTCATGATGCCGGAATCATCCATGACCTTCATGATCTCAAGGCTGTGGCGGATGCCGATCTCGTAATCGTCGCGGTCGTGGGCCGGGGTGACCTTGAGCGCGCCGGTTCCGAGCTCGCGCTGTACATGGTGGTCAAAGACCACCGGAATGGTGCGGTCGGTCAAGGGCAGCTGAATGCCGATTTCCTTGAGGTGGTTGTAGCGTTCGTCATCCGGGTGTACGGCAACGGCTGTGTCGCCGAGCATGGTTTCGGGCCGGGTGGTGGCAACAACCACATGGCCGGAGCCGTCGGCAAAGGGGTAACGGATGTGGTAGAGTTTGCCGAGCTTATCCTCGTGCTCCACCTCGTCGTCAGCCAGGGCCGTGTGGCAGCGGGGGCACCAGTTGACAATGTAGTCGCCCTTGTAGATCAGCCCTTCTTTAAAGAGGCGGACAAACACGGTGCGCACGGCGCGGGAAAGCCCCTCGTCCATGGTAAAGCGTTCGCGCTCCCAATCACAGGAAGAGCCCAAGTGTTTGAGCTGGTTGATGATGGTGCCGCCTTTTTCTTCTCGCCATTGCCAGACGCGCTCAATGAATTTATCGCGGCCCAGGTCGTGGCGGCTTTTTTCTTCGCTGGCGAGCTGGCGTTCCACCACGTTTTGCGTGGCAATACCGGCGTGATCGGTGCCAGGCACCCAAAGGGTGTTTGCGCCATCCATTCTTTTGTAGCGGACAAGGACATCCTGCAAGGTGTTATTCAGGGCATGGCCCACATGGAGGACACCGGTGACGTTGGGGGGCGGGATCACGATGGAGAATGAGGGTTTGCCCTCATCCATGGTGGCCTGAAAGTTCTTCTGCTCAAGCCAGCTTTGGTACCATTTGGCCTCAACCTCTTTAAACTCATAGGCCTTGGCCATCTCCTGGCCGCCGGATTGTTCTGTCATCGCTTTAAATCACACTCCATGGTTTAGGAAGAAAAATCTGGGTATAAAGATCCAGGGCGTAGCGGTCGGTCATACCGGCAATATAGTCGATAACCATTTGCTCCCTGGGGGTATCGTCGTCATAGTCAATGAGTTGTTCCCAACTCTCGTCATGGGCCAGAAAGTAATCGTACAATTCGCGCATCACCTTCATGGCCTTGACAAAATCGTTGTGCACTTTACTGGTTTCGTAGACATTTTCATAGAGAAAGGTGCGCAGTTCTGTGATTCCCTCAAGAATTTCCGGGCTCATGGTCAGGCGGGTGCCGCCGTTGTTCAGGGTTTCTACGACCAGATCGTTGACCATGGTGCAGATGCGCTTTGCATGTGTTTCGCCAAAGAGCTTGGCAAGATGCGTGGGGATTTGGTTTTCTTTGATGACCCCGGCCCTGATGGCATCGTCCAGATCATGGTTCACATAGGCGATGATGTCTGCCACCCGGACAACGCGGCCTTCCATGGTGATCGGCAGGGCAGAGATGTCTTGGGGCAGGATGTCGCGCCGGCCCTTGGAGTGTTTGGCAATGCCGTCGCGCACCTCAAAGGTAAGGTTGAGGCCCTTGCCTTTTTTTTCTAGAAGATCAACAACCCGCAGGCTTTGATCGTAATGGCGAAAGCCCTTTTCACAGATCTTGTTGAGCACGGACTCGCCTGCATGGCCGAACGGGGTGTGGCCCAGGTCGTGCCCCAAGGCAATGGCCTCGGTAAGATGGCCGTTCAGGCGCAGGGCAACGGAGATGGTCCGGGCTATCTGCGAGACCTCAAGCACATGGGTGAGCCGGGTGCGGTAGTGATCGCCGGTGGGCGAGAGAAAGACCTGGGTCTTGTGTTTGAGGCGCCTAAATGATTTGGAGTGGATGATGCGGTCACGGTCTTGCTGATAGGCAACGCGGATAGGGCATTCCTCATCCGGGTGTTCACGGCCCTTGCTTTGTTTGCTGAGGGCGGCATAGGGCGCGAGGCTTTGGGCCTCGCGCTCCTCAATCTGTTCGCGAATTGAAAGTTCCATAACTTGCAATTATGCTGCTGAAAAGGCCTGGGCAGCAATACTTCAGCAGCACAGGAACTTACAGCGCCGGGGCAATACTCCCGACATGGTTTACAATCTCGCTCTTGCTCAGTTCACTGAGCACAGCGTGGTTCATAATTTTTGCAGGGCTGGTTTCGCCGTTGATATTGGTGATAACCAGGGTTCCCTTGCCCTTGCAGTACAGGTCGTTGAAGTCGTAGACAGCACCGACCACGGCCAATTCATGGGCATCGATCTTATCATTATATAAGTCCAAAGCATATTTAACTTGGTAATCCACATTGCGCTCTACATTTTTGCCCCAGCGGGTGGTAAAAGCACCTTTTTGATCATCTGCATCAATGACCGGCTTGAGTGGATCAAGTTCTGCCTTAATGCCCTTGCTCTCGCCTGAGTAGTCGCCCATTGCAGCCTTGACTGCGCCGCAGCTGGAGTCCCCATGACAAAGAGAATCTTGGTGGGCAGGTGATGCACACCGTAATCAACAGAGCCTTCTGAGTTAGCAAATCTGGTTGCCCACGTTGCGGATGGCAAAGATATTGTTATCCGGCTGGATGCCGAAGAGTTGGGTGTGTACCCTGGAGTCGGCGCAGGTGATGATGGTCAGATTGGGTACCTGGCCGGTCTGAAAGGGGTCGAAATGCTTTTCATCGTGCTGCGACTTAAAGTCGGTGTTGCCCTCGATTGCGGCCGTGATGGTCTCTTCTGCGGATTTTTGCTTGCCTGCATCTGCTGCATGCCCACCGCCGCCTACTGCCGGAACAGCCGGTGCAAAGGCAAGGCTTGCTGCCAAGCCAAGACCTGCGAGTAATGATTTTGTCTGTTTCATAATAGGCCCCCCTTAAATAACTTTGAATGGTAAGTAGTGGTAACTATCTAAAAATGTACAGTTTTCTAATCAAACTGACGCTGAACATACTGATAAACAGAGGGGGCAAGGGGGATACAATTTTTCCAGGTGTGACAATCAGTCAGGAATTTTTTGGGCGAATTCTGCTTCGATTTGCTCGATTTTGGCCTGATTTTCTTCCCATTGGGTATAGATTCTTTCCAATTTTCTTTCCAGGGTGGTGTACTCGCTGCTCAATTCGGCAAAGGCCTGCTGATCTTGATAGAGTTCCGGGTCGGCCAATGATTGTTCGAGTTCCCCCTTTCTCAGCTCAAGGGTTTCAATCTCCTTTTCAAATTGCTCCACCTTTTTTTTGAGCGGGCCCATGGTGCGGCTTTTTTCCTGCCTGAGCTGGGCCTGAATACGGCGGGCATCCTTGCCCTTTCTGGCCTGGGAATCGCTGGCCGGCTTGGTCGAAGGCTTATCAACAGATGTTTGCTGCTTATTCCCCTGTTCCTGCTCCTCTTGATGAATCTTGCGTAGGTAATAATCAATGTTGCCGTCAAAAAGAGAGGCCTTGTGGTTTTTGATCTCAAGAACCTTGTCGACAAAGGAGTTGGCAAAATATCGGTTATGGGAGACCAGGATGATGGCACCGTCATACTGGCGCATGGCTTCTTGCAGGATCTCCTGGGAGATGATGTCCAGATGATTGGTGGGCTCATCCATGATCAGGAGATTGGCTGGAGAGGCAATCATCTTTGCCAGGGCAACCCTTGATTTTTCGCCGCCTGAAAGGACACCGACCTTTTTGTCTACGTCATCGCCCTGGAAGAGAAAGGTGCCGAGCAGTGAACGGGTCTGGGTCATGGTCAGGTCATTTTCCACCTGGCTGACCGTGTCCAGGATAGTCAAGTCTGGGTGCAATTCCTGGGCCTGGTGCTGGCCAAAATAGGATGGTTTGATGTTGTGTCCGAATTTGATGGTCCCGGAGTCTGCTTGGTGCAGCCCTGCCAGGAGTTTGACCAGAGTGGACTTGCCGGCACCGTTGACACCGACAATGGCAAGTTTTTCTCCCCGGTGCAGCATAAAGGAAAGATCGTCAAAGACCTGTTTACCGGAGAATTGTTTACTGAGTCCGCTGACCTCAACGGCCAGGCGGCCGCTGGCCGGGGCAGGAGGAAAGCGAAAGGAGACCTTTTGCTCGCTTTCGTCCAGTTCAATCAGTTCCATTTTATCCAACTGCTTGAGCTTGCTCTGCACCTGGCTGGCCTTGGTGGACTTGGCGCGAAAGCGATCAACAAAGCGCATGGTCTGCTGGATCTTGGCCTGCTGGTTTTCATAGGCTGCCCGCTTAATGGCCATGCGCTCTTCTTTTTCGATCAGGTATTTTGAGTAGTTGCCCTTATAAACCGTGAGCTCGCCAAGGGAGAGCTCCCAGGTCGTGGTGGAAAGATTATCCAAAAAGGCGCGGTCATGGGAGATGAGGACAAAGGCGCCATGGTAGCCTTTGAGAAAATCCTCAAGCCAGGTCAGGGACTCGATATCCAGATGGTTGGTGGGTTCGTCAAGCAGGAGTAACCTTGGTTTTTGTAAAAGCAGTTTTGCCAGCATCAAGCGCATGAGCCAGCCACCGGAAAAGGAGTGGCAATCCTTGGTAAAGTCATCCTGTTTAAAACCAAGACCGAGAAGGACCTTTTCTATCTGGGAGCGCATGCGGAAGATATCGCTTTGGTCCAAGGCATGCTGGAGTTCACCCTGGCTCGTGAGCAGGGCCTGAAATTCCTCGCTTTGGGGATCAATCTGAGAGAGTTTTTCGTTTACCCGGTCCAGTTTTGCCTGGATGGTCAGGGCCTCGGCAAAGGCGGTTTCCGCCTCCTGGTAAAGGCTGCGGCCCGGCTCAAAGCTGGTGATCTCCTGGGGCAGGTAGCCCACTGTGGCATGCTTGCCTTTTTGTAAAACGCCGTCATCCACCTGCTGGATGCCTGCCATAATCTTGAGCAGGGTGGATTTACCAGCCCCGTTAACCCCGGCAAGGCCAATACGATCCGTGCCATGGAGGCGTACGGACACGTCTTTGAAGAGATGTTTGGGGCCGTATTGTATGGAAAGGTTTTGTATGGCGAGCATTGTTTTAAGTCAATCCGGGCGACAGATTTTTAGGGTTGTCCTGTGCTGGCAGCTCAGCGCTGAAAGCTATGCTTTATAGCATATTTGCCTGCGTCTGACGAATTTTGCGTGATGAGAAAAGGAATAATCAGATTTGGAAGTCACCAGCGCTTATCGGTTTGTGCAACTCGCCAAGATGGGTCGGCAGAACAATATCCACCGTGGTGCCTTTACCCATTTTGCTTTTGATGGTGATGGTTCCCATATGCTCATTGATGATCTGTTTGACATACGGGATACCCAGGCCTGTTGTCTGGCCCCTGATGCGGAAGGTGGGCTCATACACCTGATCAAGCACGTCTTCGGGTATTCCTGGCCCATTGTCTTGAATCTGAACAAATACGCCATGGGGGCCGACATCGGTCATGATATGGATCATATCGCCTTTGCGACAGGCCTCAATGCCGTTACGCAGGATATGGATAACCGCCATTTTGATCAGTGAGCTGTTGCCGTGAAAAAAAAGTGATCCTTGGCTGCGATCGAGCAGAAGCATGACCTCTTTTGCATCAGCTTCGGTTTGTACGGTTTCAGTAGCCTCTTCAACCATGGGGTTCAGGTCAATGGGGGAAAATATTTTTTTCGATTCGGGCCGTACTGATTGAAAGCGGTTGACCAGGTCTTCGAGTTTGCGGGTTTGGTCAAGGATATGCTTGAGTTTGCGTATCTCGGCTGACTCTGCGGCTGAGCCGCCGATGAGTCGCCGGACCATCCCACCGATAATTGCCACCGGGTTTCTGACCTCATGGGCAATGCGTAGGGCGATCTCCGCCCGGGTGCGCTCGGCAATGACCGCCCCTATGTCTTTATTCAGACGCATGAGATCATTGCTATTTTTTGCAATGGTGTCGCGGTCTCGACTCATGCGCTCCATGATGGTCTGGATGCGATGAAAAAACAGGGTGACTGAAGAGATCACGATGAAGGTTACCGTATTGACCGTGCCGGAGTATGGACTGATGTGCTGCCAGAGTTCGCTTCTGCCGCAAAAAAACAGGAGGTGTTTCACGATATGGCCCATGGAACGTGAAAGAGATAGGGCAAAGATTGCGCCGACAAACCAGAGAAGAAAGCTCGCCAAAGGATCGTCCGGCTCCTTTGTTGAAATTTTATAGGCACAGGTCAAGCAAAGTCCTGAGATGATGATCATTGCTGCGGAGCCGCAAAAATCTATAAGCCATATGGGAAAGACGCTGACTGTGGTCATCTCTTAAACCTTGGACAAGGGCTGGCTTGATTTGCAGAGAACTCTGAGGCCGGCAAAAAAGTAGAGCATGGCAGGCACAGAAAGAAGATGATCCATTTTTAATATGTAAAAAATAACCTCTAAGCTGGAGCGCAAAACCAAAGAGGGGGTGTTTGCACCGGGCTCCATAATCATGGAGTCTTTGGTAACGACCAGCTCAAGAAAATGGCCAGCCATTGTTGTGAGGCTCCAGATGATAAGAAGCCAGGTGCCAAAGATGATTTTGTTCCAGGCAGCCTTATTTTTGAAGTTGGTGTATTGGGCGCGCAGCACAAAGGTGGAGAGTGAAAGAGTGAGAAATATGTGTGCGGCCTGATGCACATAAATGCCAGTATACTCATGGGGCATGAATGCATAGGCGGGTGCCGGGATAAAGAGGAGGGTAAGCGCGACACAGGCGCACAATGTGCCTGACGCGGATTTAGCGCAGTATGGATCTGCGATTATGTCCCCCCCTAACGTACGCATCGACCTTAAAGCCTTACAATTTGTTGGTGTTGCTGCTTTTTTTGAGTAAAAAATGATCATACTGAAAAAGGACACAGTGATTCAAATTAAAAAAAAAGTATTTGCAAGTTTGTTGGATTCACTCATCCTTTTTGCCCGGTGGATGTAGCGGCAATACCCTGGATCAGCCAGCGTTGGAAAAAAAGAAAGATGATAAAAACCGGCAGGACCATCATGACTCCAAAAGCCATAATATCCCCCCAGAGTTTGACCTGGTTTTCAAAGGCAGCCATGGCAACAGGCAAAGGCCGATATCGCTCGCCGATTGTCACCAGCAGCGGCCAGAGATAACTGCCCCAACGCATGAGAAAGGTGAGAATAGCTACCGTAGCAAAGACTGGTTTGGCCATGGGCAGGATAATGTAGAAAAAGGTGCGCCATGGACCTGCACCATCCATGCGGGCGGCTTCTTCCAGCTCATGCGGGATGTCAAGAAAAAAGCTGTAAAACAGGAAGATGGAAAAGGCATCAGCAACAAATGGGATGATCTGCACATGATAACTGTCGCGCCAGCCAATAATGCTCATTTGGAAAAACAGGGGCACGGCAATGGCCTCAAAAGGGATGACCAGCAGGGCCAAGACGAGAAAGAGGACGACCTTTTTGCCTCGCCACTTAAGGCGGGCTAAAGCATAGCCGGCCAAAGAGTTAACCAACAGTCCTGCACAAACAATTGAGCTGGTGATAAAAAGGGAGTTGAATAAAACCCGCTGAAAGTTAATGCGCTCTAGCACATCCAAGTAGTTTTGCCATGACACCTGGCTTGGCCAAAATGCATTGAAAATGTTGTTGATAGTCAGCACGTGGTCATCTGGCTTGAGGCTGCTTATGAACATGAAAATGATTGGTGCGATGTAGAGAAGGCTGGCCACAAGCAGAAAGCAAAAAAGTATGCCTCGGCGCAATGAGCGGCGGTTATACAGCAAATTGTTTTTCAGATCCATGGCTGTCATTTTTCAGCCTTTTGTCTGTTGATAAGGCGTTGCACAAGGGTGATGCCCAGGACTATGACAAAGAAGATAACGCTCATGGCGGCACCCCGGGCTACATCCTGGCGTTTGAATACGGCTCGTACGGTTTCAAAGATGACAGTGGTCGTGCTCTGTTCTGGCCCGCCTTGGGTAAGGATCCAAACCTGGTCAAAAAGCCTGAATGCAAGGATGGTGGTGATGAGTGAGACAAAGATCAGGGTGTTTTTGAGTTGGGGCAGGGTGATGAAGAGAAATTTTTGCAACCTGCCTGCCCCGTCAAGATCCGCTGCTTCATATAGGCTTTGGGGGATGGATTGCAGACCGGCCAGGATAATGATCATCTGAAAGCCTACGCCTTGCCAGATGGAGAGCAACATAATTGAGCCAAGGGCAAAACGTTTATCATGCAAAAAATCAACAGCTTGCCAGGAGCCGAGGCTGATAAAGCCGAGAAAATTGTTGGCAAGTCCGCTTGGGCCAGGGGCCAGAATAAGCTCCCAAACCACAGCCACTAAGGCTATGGGGAATATAACCGGCAGAAAAAAACAGGCCTTGAAAAATGTGACACCCATTAAGCGGCGGTTGAGAAGAAGTGCTAAGCCCAAGGCAAGTATTGTTTGTAGCGGCACGACAATAGAGGCAAAGAGGGTGTTGTTTAAAAATGCCTGTAAAAAGGCTGGGTCAAAAACAGTGCGCTGAAATTGGGTGCTGCCGACAAAGCGCAAGGGCAGGGGCGAATCGAGCCGGTAATTGGTAAAGGCGAGAACGAGGGCAATGGCAAAGGGGAGGGCAACAAAAAGGAATAGCCCTATTGCTCCGGGCAAGGCCATGCTCCATGCACAGCTTTCCTCCATGGCTTGGGCTGTATATTCCTTTTTGTTTTTTAAAAACATGGCCTTATTTACTTGGAAATTATTGGGTAGCCTTCATTATCTTGGATATCCTGGTCGATTAAAGCAACAGCCCGATTTAATGCCTCTGTTATGTCAGCACCATGGCGAACATCAGCAAAAACCTGTTGAAATGCTGAGGTGATCACAGGATAAGCCGGGGTTTGCGGACGTGGGACAGCATGAGAGAGTTGGCGAACAAAAAGGTGAAGCGGGCCGCCAGGCTGATAAAGAGGAGAGGCTATAATGGCTGTTCGGGTGCCTGGGATTGCGCCGTTTGCCTCGCATGTTTTTAGGATCTGCTCCGGTTCAAGAAGATAATGCAGAAAGCGCATGGCCTGGGTCTTTTTATTGCTGGCGCGGGGAATGGCCCAGGCCCAGGAACCCATGCCGGTTTTGGTCCCGGTGCCAAAGTCAGGCAAAGGCAGGAGGATAAGGTTATTGCCAAGGGCCTTTTTATAACGGGGGTATTCCCAATGCCCGCACCAGGAAAGGGCGGTTCGACCGGTGGTAAAACTGCTGCTGTCTGTGTTTGGTTCAATAAATCCTTTTTTGAACCAGCTTTGCACCTGTCCTAAGGCCCTGAGGGCAGCAGGAGAGTTGAGCACCAGGGCTGCAGATTGCATTGTTCGACGGTCTATGAGATCGGCCCCGGCTGATTGCAGCAGCGGGGAAAAGGCATAGGTGTACCATTCGCCCCGGTAATCAAGACGCAGATCAAGGACCATGCCGTCCTCATCTTTTTGGGCAAGGCGGGCGAGGATCTCTGCAAATTCTTCATGGCTCCAGGAGTCTTTTGGCCCGGCAGGAAGTCGCGCAGCAATGGCTTTGAGCATTTGCCTATTGCCATAAAGGCCCAAGCCTGAGTCAAAGGTGCCGATGGCAAAGAGTTTCTTGTTGTATGTTCCCTGGGCCAGCAGTGATGGCAAAATGTCTTTTTTGACTTCTGGCCGGAGCAGGTCTTCAAGGGGGGTAAGATGATTTTTCCAGGCATAGTTGGCAAGGTACGGCCCATCGAGATCCAGTAAATCCGGTAGATTATTGTCTGTGGCAGCTGCCTGAACCTGGGTGTTGTACTCTCCTTCGGGAATCAGGGTGAGTCGGATAGTGATCTCATTTTGCCTTTTGTTAAAGAGTCGTACCTGCTCTTGCATAACCTGTTTTTCTGCTGGTCTTCCTGTGTGGTGCCAAACCGTGACGATCTCCCTGCCAGATGTGTCTCGCGGTGGGTCATTGCTGCAACCCATGAGAAGTAAGGCAACAAGGAGGAGGAGTAACTTGAGTGTTGTTTGAGGAAATGTTCTGCCGGGGAAAATGCTCATGCAAGGGCCTCGCCTGATTCAGGATCAAAAAGAATGGCGTGTTGCAGGTCCAGGCCGAGCCTGACCGTTGTTTGCGCTGTGAGTTGTGTCTGTGGAGTAAGCCGCACCGTACATGTCTGCCCCATGAGGGTGCAGGTGGCAAGAACCTCGCTGCCCAAGGGCTCGAGGAAATCAAGACAGAATGGCAAAGAGGCCAGAGCGGGAGTTGTGTCTGACTCGAGAATATGCTCGGGGCGGATACCGAAAATGACCTTTTGGCCGGTACTTGCAATTTTGTTGAGACGGGCGGCCAACGTGTGCGGCAGGTGCAGAACAGACTCTCCAAGTCTTAGGCACAATTGGTCACGAACTCTTTCTAAAGTGGCCTGCAAAAAATTCATGCTGGGGCTGCCCAAAAATCCTGCAACAAACATGTTTCGCGGTTTATTGTAAATTTCAAGCGGCGTGCCGATTTGCTGGATAACACCCGTATTGAGCACCACCAGCCTGCTGCCCATGCTCATGGCCTCCATCTGATCATGGGTGACATAGAGCATGGTGGTGCCGAGGGTGCGGTGGAGTTTGATCAACTCGCCACGCATGGAGACGCGTAACTTTGCATCAAGATTGCTCAAGGGTTCATCAAAAAGAAATAGGGCAGGCTCGCGGATAATGGCCCGGCCAAGAGCAATCCGCTGCTGTTGGCCCCCGGAAAGGGCCTTGGATTTTCTTTTAAGCAATTCACCAAGATTCAGGGTCTGAGCGGTTTTTTCAACCCGTTGCCTGATGATATCCTTGGGGGTTTTACGCATTTTCAGGCCAAAGGCGAGATTATCAAAGACACTCATGTGCGGATAGAGCGCGTAATTTTGAAAAACCATGGCCATATCTCGATCCTTGGGCGCGACATGGGTGATTTCCCGGTCATCCAGCATGATCGTGCCGTTGTCCGGTGTTTCAAGGCCGGCAATGAGTCGCAGGATGGTTGATTTGCCACAGCCTGATGGGCCGACCAGGACAAGGAACTCACCATCTTCCACACGAAGATTGAGATCCGAGACACCAATAGTGCGTTCTTGAAAAACTTTGGTAATATTATTGAGGACAAGCTCAGCCATAAGGGGCCTGTTGCGGTTTGAAGTTGATAGGTTGTTCTATTTTTATATATGAATCCACAAGATATTTGAAGGGGCGCCTGTTTTAGCTCGGTTTGCTTTTGGGTGAATTTTTAGAATGGGCATCGAAAATAGATGAAGCAAAGCAATACCAGCGGTCGGATTGCGGCTGTTGATTTTACGGATTGGCATGAAAATGTTTTTGCCCTGCTCGACCATTTTGCACTTGAGCGCATTTTGGCAAAGCAAAAGAGGATTTTGCTCAAGCCCAACCTGGTGGAGGATAAGCCGCCGCCAGTGACTACTCCCGTGGAGTTGGTAGCGGCAATTATCGATTATCTGCAGGAGCGGGTGCCGGATGTGCCAATAGTCATCGGCGAAGGGTGCGGCTCTTTAGGATATGACACCTGGCATGTTTTTACAGCGCTCGGCTATACGGATCTGGCTGCTGCAAAAGGGGTTGAACTGCTTGACCTCAATGAAGCGGAGCTTGTGAAAAAACAAGACCCGGCCTGCAATCGATTTCCTGAGATCTATTTGCCGAAGATTGTGTTTGATAGTTTTTTGCTGTCTGTGCCCATGCTCAAGGCGCATACCCTGGCACAGGTGACCTTGACCATGAAAAATATGATGGGCCTTGCGCCACCTGTTCATTATCAAAAAGGCGGGCATTGGAAAAAGGCCTCGTTTCATAATGGTGTGCAGGAGGCGGTATTTGACCTGAATCGCTACCGTTGCGCTGACTTTACTCTGCTTGATGCTACCGTGGGGATGAGTAAGGCACATTTGTGGGGGCCAACCTGTGAGCCGCCTCCCAACTTGTTGCTTGCAGGCTTTGACCCGGTAAGTATCGATGCCCATGGCGCTGCAATATTGGGCCGCAACTGGCGGCAGATAGGACATATCAAGATGGCTGATTCTATTTTGGGGCAGGCTGATAATATTCAGCTGGATACGTTATAGATGACAGATCAATTTGCTCGGGATGACTACTTGAAGTGGCTCGGCTTGGTCGAGGCTTTTGCTCGTTTGCATGAGCCGTTCTTGTCGCCTGATTCGCAGGGAAAAGAAGCTGCCCAGACCGTTGCTGCTGCGCAAGAAAAAAGGATTCTCGTTTGTTCGCCCCACCCGGACGATGAAAGCCTGACCAGTGGCCTTGCCCTGCGGCTCCAGCATGAATCAGGGGCACAGGTTACAAACCTGGCCCTGACCTTGGGCAGCAATGCCAAGCGACGTGCTGCGCGGCATGGGGAAATGTTGAATGCCTGTAGGGTGCTGGGTTATGAGACAATGCTTTCTCAAAGCCCTCATGGTTTGAGCAACCTGCATGACAAGAGGAGGGGGCAGGAGCCGAAGCAATGGCTGAAAATGGTTGATACGGTTTTGCAGCACCTGCTGGCTGTTGAGCCGGACTTGGTAATATTCCCGCATTGTCTTGATGGCCATCCAACCCATATTGGCGCCCATTTTTTAATGCTTGCCAGCCTGCAACGGTATACGCAAGAAACCGGGCGGAGTCTGCTCACGGTTGAAACGGAATATTGGCAGCCCATGGCCCAAGCGAATCTTTTGCTTGGCCTTAGCGAAAAAAACGTGGCCAGGCTTGTGACAGCCCTGAGTCAACATCAGGGTGAGATGAGCCGTAATCCCTATCATGTGCGGCAGCTGTCGCGACTCAGCGATAATGTTCGGCGGGGCAGTGAGGTGATCGGGCCTCGAGGAGGGGCGGCCGGGCAGTTTCTTTTTGGTGAAATATACAGGCTGGGTCTTATGGAGCAGGGGGTGCGCAGGTACGCGGCAAACGCAATCATCCTCCCGCAGGAATCCGTCAGTGTGGAGTTTCTGCAAACGCTTTTTGCTTAACGCACAAGGCCATTATTAAGCAATGATGGTTTTTTGGAAAGCCCCATTTCCTGGGAGACCTGGGTGGCAATCTCTTCTATGGATTTTCCGGCTGTGTTGATGACCGGAATCTTGTGTTTGCGAAATGTCATTTCCGCCTGCTGCAGCTCCTCGACACAGGTGGAGCGCTTGGCATAATTGCTGTCCGGATATCGCTCCTGCCTGACATTTTTGAGCAACTCCGAGGTGGTGGTCAGGGCGACAGCCCTTTTGATATTGCGCATGACCCCGTCCGGCAGTTTTAAGTCTCTTAAAAATTCCGAAGTAAGCGGAAAATTTGCTGACTTCAACCCCATCTGGGTTGCCAGGTACACGCTGACTGGAGTTTTCCCTGCTCGAGAAACACCAAGTAGTATCACATCCGCCTCATCAAATTCATGGGGCTTCACACCATCGTCATGTTCAAGGCAGTAATGGATTGCCTCAACCCGTTTGGCCATTGTTACATTATCAATATGACGTGAAAAGCCGGGCACGCGCAGTGCTTTTGTTTCTAAGCACGTTTCCAACTGGTCCACAAAAAGGGCAAAGGCGTCAAGCAGCTCAACTTCCGGAGAATCAAATACCTCCCTGACCTTTGGGTCCATGATGGTGCTGAAGATAATCGGCCTTCTGCCTGTAGACTGTTTTAGGATATAGGCCATGGTTTTTTTTGCCTCATCCACAGTTAAAACAAAAGGGAAATGTTCTTCATGGAAATTTACTTCCGGAAACTGGCAAATAAGGGCCTGTCCGAGGTTTGTGGCAAGTATGCCGGTACTGTCCGAGATATAATAGACGTCTTTGGATGACCACATTGAGTAATACCTTTTTGTGCTGGAAAGAGGCTTAGGGAGCAGTTTGTAAAAAAATATTACCGGAGTTAGGTTACAAAATAAAGGAAATGCTCTATTATAAATCTGTTTATCTGTTAGAAAAGCCTTATCTCGTGGTAAAGATTTTTTTGGGGGGACAGGGTCATAATCACTAAAAATGGGGAGAAACATGAATTGGAGTAAGTTGACAATTGGCCAAAAGATTGCAGGTGGATTTGGCACGGTCTTAACCCTATTGATTATTATTGCCGGGGTTAATTTTTTTGGTGTGGGCGGTATTGTCACCAATGCCAAAGAGGTCATTGACGGCAATAAGCTGGGGAGCTTTTTCGGCCAGATCGAAGTCGGCCACCTCAATTGGGCCTCCAAAGTGAATACCCTTATCACGAATGATGATGTCACCGAATTGAAAGTCCAGACCGATCATACCAAATGCCAGCTTGGAAAGTGGCTTTATGGTGCTGGCCGGAAAGAGGCGACAACATTGGTGCCGAGCCTGGAACCTCTTCTCAAAAAGCTTGAAGCCCCCCATCAGCATATGCATGACTCGGCCAGTGAGATCAAAGATGTCTTTATCCAGGCTGATTTAAAACTGCCATCTGAGCTGGTTGGTATTGAGGCTGCACATCTTGGCTGGGCCAGTCGCATCAGGGATGCCTTAATCGCAAAAAGAACCAAACTCGGTAATGTGCAGACCGATCCTACCAGATGCGCCTTGGGCAAATGGATGCGTTCCGAGCATGCAAAAAAATCGTATGACAATGGAAGCGATAACTATAAAAAGTTGTTTGACTCCATTCACCCCAGTCACAATGCCCTGCACCAGTCCGCCATCAAGCTCAAAGAGTTGCTGGCTGCCAGCAAGTTTGACGAGGCAACCACAGTTTTTCGGAACAACACCCAGAAAGACCTGAATAAGACCCTTGAATTTCTTTGGGATATGCAGGCTGAGGCAGAGGACCAAATTGCCGGCATGGAAAAGGCCAAGGCCATCTATGCCACCAAAACGGTACCCAATCAAAATCAGGTCCAAAAGACACTCGGCGATCTGCGTATGGTCATTCGCGACAATATTATGACCGATGAGCGTATGCTTTCAGCAGCGCTTTCCACTCGGATTAATGTTTTGATTCTGAGCGCATTGACTATTGTTGCAGGACTCTTAATTGCTTTTTTTATGTCACGGGGCATTACCCTTTTATTGCAACGTGTCGGCAACCAGATGTCTGAGGGGTCCAGCCAGGTTGCTTCAGCTGCAGCACAGATTTCCATGTCAAGCCAGGCGCTTGCAGAGGGCTCTTCCGATCAAGCTGCTTCTGTTGAGGAGACCTCAGCATCCATTGAAGAGGTTTCGGCCATGACCAAGCAGGATGCTGACAATGCTCAGCAGGCTGATAAGCTCATGGGTGAGGCAGGCAGTGTGCTTAAGGATGCTGATAGCTCTATGAAAAAGCTTATCGGATCCATGGATGAGATTTCTACTGCCAGCATGGAAACCCAGAAGATCGTAAAGACCATTGACGAGATCGCCTTTCAGACCAACCTGTTGGCCCTGAATGCGGCTGTTGAGGCGGCCCGAGCCGGAGAGGCCGGTGCTGGCTTTGCTGTTGTTGCCGACGAGGTCCGCAACCTTGCCATGCGCGCAGCAGAGGCTGCCAAAAACACATCTGTTCTCATTGAGGGTACGGTTGAGAAGGTTGAGCAGGGTGCTAGCCTTGTTTCTGAAACTGGTGAGTCGTTTAGCTCTGCAACCGAGGCTGTTGATCATCTCGGGACACTGGTTTCTGAAATTGCCGGTTCAGCAGGCGAGCGGGCCAGGGCCATCGGGCAGGTGAATACTGCGATCAGTCAGATAGACAGCGTTACCCAGCAAAACGCAGCCACGGCAGAAGAGGCAGCATCAGCCTCTGAGGAACTCAGTGCCCAGTCTGAAACCATGAAGTCACTTATCAATGATATGGTGGCCATGGTGGGAGGCAAGGTGGCAGCTACTTTGAAGGCTACAGGTACTCCCAGGGAGCAGCCTCTGCAAAGGCCGCAGGTCACAACAACGGCAGCGCAGGAGAAAAAGCCTGTGGCAGCCTTGCCGGATAAGTCTGAAGAAAAGCCAAAGGCGATTTCAAAACCACCTTCTGCCAAGGCCAAGGCTGCAGATGTTATTCCCTTTGATGACGACGATTTTGAGGACTTTTAGACAGCATTACAAGATTTAAATACTGATTGGCTCGGGGCTCTGTTGTTTCTCCGGGCCAATCAGCCAGTTGTTGAGCTGTTGAAAAAGATCCTCTTTCAGCTGATTGTAATTATGAGCCTTGCCTCCTGTTTGGGCTTGGTTTATGGCGGCATTATTGAGAGCCTTCAATGCAAGTGGGGTACTGAAGGGGCTTAAATGTGGATGCTTTTCCATTGTTTCCTGGATGCGATCCATCATCTTAAGTGCTGCTTCCTGCCTGTTGAGCAGTTCCGTATCTTGATTTTCCCGTACTTCCTCTTTGATTTTCTGTTGAGCCAGGTATTCTTCTATCTGTTGCCAACGTGCACGCAGGGTTTCTCCAAAGTCAGGCCCTTGATTGTCACTTCTGATCTCTTCAAGCAATTGTGGTGGGGCCAGTTCCTGATCGTTAAATAAGCCTGCAGGCAATGGATGATTGCTTGCTAGGCGCGTCATCACCGACGTTGTCTGGCTGAAAGAAGCAGACATTGCTGAAAGTGAACCCAGATCACCTAACGCTAAGGCTTCACCCATGGCAGTATCGTACTGCCCACTGAAAAAAGAAGAGGCAATGCCGGATAAATCTGACACAAGCTTGGCAATGTCAGCCAGCTCTTCTTCGTTAAGGTCACCCTGTATGGAGAAACCCATGGATTGGGCTGCAATGGTTTGCATGGTGAAATCCTGGCCTGAACCAACAGGTGAGAGCCAAGAACTACCAGCGCTATGGGCGGCCAAGCTGCTGCTGTTGTTGATGGTGACTATATCGCCCTCATCGGTCTGGATTGAAATTGATGCAGCTTGGGCCTGCGCTACTGCCTGCTGAAAATTCGTCTGGTATATCCGCTCGGATGACTGGTTCGTATATGGGGTAACTTGGGCCATCATGGCTGGCCTGATAGTTGTGCTCATGATTTCCTCCACACAAAAAAGTATTGCGTACAGCTGAGCGATTTGAATTTTCAGCCCCTGGGTTTAGCCATAAAGGCATATATTAGGGTGCTTCACTGTATGGTGCTGATTCGCTCTACTTGCTCTTCTTTCTTTTCGGCATGATTTTGCTCGAGCATGAGCATAAAAAAAGCCGACCATGCATAGCGCATGATCGGCTGAAAAACGGATACAGGCTTGCTAGTTGTTGCTGTTGTAAAGATCTTGGAGTTTGTGGATGTTTTGCTGAACCGCTTTGGGAAGTTTGACATTGTACCGCTGGACATACTCAGCTGCCATACGGTGGGTATTAAAGATGGGACAGTTTAAGATAAGGTTCATGATGCATTTGTCCACATAATCATCATGTTGCGTTGGCTCGTAAAAGCTTTCCAGCACCTTGGGCAGTGTTTTGTAGAAGGAGACAGAATCCTCTTCATACAGCAGGGAGGAAGGGGTCTCACTGAGATGTTCGTGGGCTATTGGATCTTCATAGCCGAATTTCCAACCGGTTTGGCCATCGTGATAGCCTTCAACCCACCAGCCATCCATGATACTGAAATTCGGAATACCGTTCATGGCCGCCTTCATACCGCTGGTGCCGCTGGCCTCAAGCGGGCGTTTCGGGCTGTTCAGCCAAACATGCACACCGGCAACCATCATCTTGGCAATTTGCATATCATAGCCGGGAATAAAGACCAGTTTGGCAAGTCCGTTGGATTTTTTGTATAGCTCTTCCTGCACGGAGAGAACATTGCGGATCAACTCCTTGCCTGGTTCATCGGATGGATGTGCCTTGCCGGCATAAATAAAGTTTGTCGGCCAATTATTGCTGACAATGATTTCCGCTAAGGTGTCAATGTCCTCAAAAATAAGGTCGGCACGCTTATAGGTCGAAAATCGCCTGGCAAACCCAATGGTAAAGGCCTTGTGGTCCAAGAAACTATCCCCACCATCCAAATACGAGAGGTAGTTTGGCGGATCGATCCAGGTCTGCAGGCGCTGGTTCCGATGGTTAATGAGCATCTCATTGATATATGAGATCAGGGTTTGTGTATCTGCCTGTGAGGCCTGCTCAAAATAGGTACGGAATTTTTTATTGGTGAGTATGGACTTGGCATCAGCAAAAACGCTTGGGTCTTGGCGCCAATTGTTGAGTTCGCCAAAGGTATCGTACAATTCAGCCTTGGCGTCGCTTGTCCAGGTAAGGTGATGAACACCGTTTGTGATAGCAGCGATTTTATCCGCAAACTGGGGGAATTGGGTTTGCGTAACATCGCGATGCAGCCTGCTGACACTGTTGGTTGCCCGGTTGATGTTCATGGCCATGGCTGTGAAATTGTACACTGAGGGATTGTCTGTATCCCTGGCAAGCAGGTTGAGTACACGTTGGCAAAAATCATCGACCAATTCTTTGTAAACCGAAGCGCCAAAACGGTCATGCCCGGCCTTAACCGGGGTATGTATAGTATAAACAATATGCTCTGCTACTTCTTTGGTAACAGCGAGGATGTCATCATCAGAAGTTTTTTCAGCAAAGTTTTTTCCATGCAATGCTTGGAGCTTTTCATTGATCATTGAGAGTACTACAGCTACACCGTGTTGCTCATTCAGGTGAATTGTTTTCGAGGTAATACCCAAGGCGCGCATGGTCGGTAGTACACCGGCGCCAAGCAAGCGGCGCTGGGTCGCTTTTACTTTTTCCGAACTGCTGTCATAAAGGTGTTGGGATGCCTCTTTGATCCAGTCTGGTGACTTGTCCGTGTGGTAATCAAGGAGAATCTCAGGCACAAAAAAGTCGAGCCCTTCACTGATCTCCATCTTCAGCCAAAGATGGGCTTGGGCTATAACAACACCGCCATTTTTTGCCTTAAAAGGAACTTCAATGGCCAAAGGCTTATTTTTTTTGTTGGGATCTTTCAGCAGGTAAAGCCCGGGCGTATTTTCCGGATCCCAGGTAGAGGCCCAGGCAACCTGACCAATTTTTGAATCAACCAGCTGTGAGAAATACCCTTTACGATAGAGTAAGGAAACAGCAATGGTCGGTATTTGGCAGTCGGCTAGGCTTTTTAATGTATCACCGGCAAGAATGCCAAGCCCTCCACCGTAATTTGGGATCTTTACCGGTCCGTTAAGAAATTGCTTGATAAACTGATCGATTCGCTTGTCAGCGTGTTCACGAACGCCGAGTTTCACAAGCTTATTGTTTACCGGATGAAACACATCAAGATCCGCTCCAATTTCCATGGAAATATAGGTGACGGAATCTCCCTGCCCGGCAGTGAGCGCATTCCACACCTTATCTAAAACTTTTTGGGAAACGCCGAAAAAAGTTCCGTATTGATTTGAACTGATAAGGTTGTGTAGGATTTTGTCGGCATCGTCGAGAACAGTATCTGTTGTGTGGACGATGTCTTTGTTTGTGGGTGATTTTTTCTTTGTCATGGGCCTGGCTGTAGGAGTATGTGTAATCTATAATTATTTGAGAAAGTATTTCGATTTCTCTTTTGTTTATGCCAAATTTATAATCACTATGTAAAGACTCAGTTTGCGTTTTGACGAAAAAGATTTTGTCAGTATTTTTGTATGTTCCAGCGCAATATTTAATAGGGAGTAAAATATCGATTTTTTCTTCAGGAAATGATGTTCTGAAAAAGTCTCTTTCAAGGCGATATTCTTGAGAAAATAGTGAAAAAAACGTTGAATTTACATATTGATTTCTATATTGTGAGTTAATATTTGGTTTTTTCGTCGATTACTCTATATTTTTCATACGATTATTTTGCAGGAGGTTAGTGAACAATGAAAAAAGAGTTTATGCAGTTATTGGCCGTAGCGTCTATGGTTGCTTCACTTTCCTTATTAGCTGGAGGCTGCGCAAAGCAGACCCCATCAACTGATAAGGATATGGTATCTGCCGGAAATGGTAATGGAATGCAGGCCGATACTGGTGAGGGGATGGGACAGGAAGAATCCCTTGAGGCAAAAGGTTGGGGTTCCCAACAAGCTGGTCAAGTGCTCGAGGGAAGAAGTTCCGCTCCCATGCTTCCTGTATATTATGATTTTGACAAATCTAATATCCGGGCTGACCAGCAGCCCCGGCTTAAGAAAAATGGGAATTGGCTGACCGGCAATGCAAGTGTTCGTATTCGCATTGAAGGAAACTGTGACGAGCGCGGTACCAATGAATACAATATGGCCCTGGGTGAAAGACGCGCCTTAAGTGCAAAAAAATTCTTGTCTAACATGGGTGTTGCCGCAAACAGGATGGATACCATAAGTTACGGAGAGGAAAAACCACTCAATTATGGTCATGATGAGTTGGCTTGGTCTCAAAATCGCCGTTCGGATTTTGTAGTCTCTAAGTAGCAAGTTAAATTGTTTGTTTAAAAGAGATGGGAACATTTTTATATGTTCCCATCTCTTTTTTTATGTATGCTTGATCCCTATCAAATATTTTACTTAAACGTAGCACAGGAGTATCTATGAAAGTTCGAACCATGAAGGGCCTTTTGGCCAGTGTTTTAACCCTGTTATTACTACTCCCTTCTTTTGCCACTGCCGCATCTGGCCCGGTGAAAATTGCAACCATCAACTTTATGAAGGTTCGCACCCTTTCAAAAGCTGCAATGAACGGGCAAAAAGAGGTTGAGGCTGAGGCGAAAAAGGTAGATGCAAAGTTAAAGCCCATGGGCGATGAGCTTATGGCTCTTAAAACCGAGATCGATAAAAAACGTTCTGTCTGGAGCACACAGACTACTGCAGATAAAGAAGGTGAATTTAACAAAAAAGCCAGTGAGTTTGAGCTGAAAAAGAAGCACGCCACCATTGACCTGCAAAAACTTAATGCCCGTGTCATGGGCCCTGTGCTCGAGGAGTTGCGGAAGGTAATTACCGATGTTGGCAAAAACAACGGTTACACACTTATCGTAGACAAAACTCCAGGAGTTCCATCAACTGCCAGCCTGCTTTATTCTGACGAGGGGCTTGATATTTCCGAGATGGTGGCAAAAGAGTTGGATAAGCGTTTGAAGAAGTAGTATTTTCGATTTTGACTTATCAGGGCATTGCGGGCTCAGCTTGCAATGCCCTTTTTTTATTCTGTTTTTATCGGCTTGGAATCAAAAAAAGGAATAAATTTAAGCATGATCATGCCCGGTATGGAGCAGAGAAAGCTTACACCGAAAAAATTGCCATAACCGAGCCAGGACGCAAGAAAACCACTCAATACCCCGGCATACAGCCCGCTGACACTCATGAGCCCTGTGCCAATGGCATAATGGGCTGCCTTGAATTTCACATCACAGATACGCATCAGATAGGTCATTAAAATTGCAGTTCCAAGTCCTCCTGCGAATTGGTCAAAGCCATGCACCAAGGCAATGGTTGCCAGGGTGAGATTTTCAACCGGAACCGGTGTCGGGTTACCGGTGTTTTGTTCCAGGATGGAAGATACTGATAGTGCCAGGACCATATAGACAATATTGGTCAGGTTTTGGGCGAGTAAAAACGGCAGAGCCATCTTACGCAATGAGTACTTTGAGATAAACCAACCGCCGAGCAAGGCACCGATTATTGAACACGGCAGTCCAACGCCGCCAGATATCCAGCCATAATGGACCATGATCCCTAAGTCGACAATAAAGGGGGCAACCATGGCAGAGAGCATGAATTCCCCGGCCCGGATAAGGATGATAAAGGCCAGGATTGCGCTGATATTTTTTCGGTCCATAAAGACCAGAAACGCTTTGGCGTAAAACGAATCAGGCGCATCAGTGAGCCTTTTTTTGATACGCTTTTTGCAAAATGCCACAGCTACAAGAAGGCTGAATAATAAGAGGCTGATCCAGGCTGAAAAGGTAAATCGCTTCATCAACGGATATCTTGTCTGCAAATCAAGATAAAGCTCCGAGGCAAGCAATAATCTCAGCCCGATAATTGCCAGGCCAAGGCATATAGCCCAGGTGATGAATTTCTTATGATTCAATGATTGGATAGCATGTCCAAGAGGGCGTTGTTGGGTCTCGCAATGGGGCAGGGCATAAAGGTGAAAGATATAGAGTGCTGCCATGGCCAAGGCTGCTGCTGCAAAAGCCAGTGGCCAGTTCCATTTTGCGCCAATGGTAACGATTATCCCGGTGCCGGTCATCATGGCGATGCGGTAGGCCATGACCCGATAACCGACAAACTTTGCCTGTCCGTCGCTATCAAGCGCTTCCATATAATAGCCGTCAATGGCTATATCGTGTGTTGCTGCCAGAAAGCTTCCAATGAAAAAGAGTGCAGCTATTACCTGGATGGATATTGATAATGGGACAAGGCAGGCAGTGAGGATGAAGAGCGCGACAAGGCTACCCTGCATACATAATAGCCATCTCCTTTTTGTGCCGAACTCATCTACATGGGGACTCCAGAGAAATTTGATGATCCATGGCAGGGCAAAGAGCGAAGTCAGGCCGATCCCCTCAAGGCTCATGCCTTTGTGGCGAAAAAACACCGAAGATACTGTGCGGATGATGGTATATGGAAAGCCTTCAGTAAAGTAGGTGGTAAAGGCCCAAAGGTAAGGACTTGAAAATTTATTATTTCGATATCGCTCTGGGGATTTTTTCATTGAAAAGACAAGGGGTTGTTAGGACGAATTAATGATTGCAAGAGTGATTATTTTTTGTGCTATAATTATTTTTATGCGTAAATGATTCAAGTTTCTAGCAGGTTAGCAGCCTCATGCAAAAATGCAAACCGAAATAGATAAACTTGATCATGAGGCTATGTGTTTGAGAGATTTTGAGCCAAAAAGAAAAGGGGTGCTTACATGGCAAGAAATATAGTTGTTGTTGATAGTTCAACAAGTATGCGACGCATCATCAGAACCATGATACAGTCAGCGGTGAACGATGCGATAGTCAGCGAAGCAAAAGATTGTAATGTTGCTATGGAGTTGGTTCAAAACGATCCGCAAAATTTAGTTCTGTTTTCCAAAGAGTCATCCGACCAGAAATGGTTGGATTTTATCAAGAAAGAATCAGGCAAAAAGCAGGAATCCAAAACCCATTATGTCGTCTTCACCTCCAGTAAAAACGAGGATTTCTTGAAAGAGATCAAGCAGTATGGTGTGTTGCACCATCTGATTATACCCTTTTCCCCGACAAGCATTGGCGATTTTATCACTGAAATTTGTAATCCCTTTGTGATGCGTTCATCACGCCGGTACAGTGCTCCAAACACCACGGCAATTTTGGCCCAAGGGGCTGAAACGCATTGTGCCGAGGTGGTCAACTTCAGTGAGGGGGGCATGCTCTGTGAGCTCGAAGCCCCAAGCCGTTATGCGTGGGCCGCGCCGGTAATGGCTACTTTGGAGTTTGTGATTGACGATGAAAAGATTACTGCCGACGGATTGTTTTCAGTCATCAGCAGGATGATTGTTGTTGCCTCAAATCCGGATTATTCGCCGAAGCGTATTCGTCTGGCCTACCGTTTCGTTACTGTTCCAGAGGAGAGTAAGACCGCGCTTGCCAAGGCCTTTGACAATGTCGAGAACCTAGAGGAACGTTTTCAGCAATAATAACAATAAACTTACCCTTGGTTGCCGGTAAGTTTTAAGGCCTCGTTTATAATGGCTGGGGTGTCGATCTTGGCCTTATGACGCAATATATCCTGGGTGCCGTGCTCAATGAACTTGTCCGGTAGTCCCAGGATTTTTGTTTGTATGCCAGTGAGATTCTTGGTGGTAAAAAGCTCGAGAATGCTGCTGCCGAAGCCGCCTTTTTTCACATTGTCTTCAATGGTAATGACCTTCCTGGTTTTTTGTGCCCATTTGCAGATGAGTTCGCCGTCCAGGGGTTTTATAAAGCGCGGGTTAATGACAGCGGCCTCAATCCCGAGTTTTGCTAAGCCATCAGCCGCTTCAAGTGCGGTATAGACACGGTTGCCAATGGGGAGTAAGAGTAGGTCCTCACCTTCACGCAGCACCTCGCCTTCCCCCAAGGGGATTTTGACAAGTTCATCCCTCATCGTAATGCCTTCACCATTAGCACGCGGATAGCGCACTGCAGCCGGGCCCGGATACATGATTGCGGTGTAGAGCATATGTCTTAGCTCCTCTTCATCCTTTGGCGCCATAAAGACCAGGTTGGGGATAAAGCGGAAAAAGCTCAGATCAAAAACACCGTGGTGGGTCGGCCCGTCATCGCCAACCAGGCCGCCACGATCAACCGCAAAAGTTACCGGCAGGTTCGGGAGACAGACATCATGAATGACCTGATCCAGGGCGCGTTGGAAAAAGGTTGAGTAGACGGCCACAACCGGCAGCATCCCTTCCGTAGCCATACCCGCAGCATAGGTGACAGCATGCTGTTCGGCAATGCCTACGTCAAAAAATCTGTCAGGATATTGCTCGGCAAATGGAATGAGTCCTGTCCCTGCTGGCATTGCTGCAGTTATTGCCGCAACCCTCGGGTCCTGTTCGGCAATCTGGCACAGGGTTTCGCCGAATATCTTTGTATAACTGGGGGGGGCCGGCGGAGTTGGAACGGGTTTGCCGGTTTCTATAACAAAGGGACCAACACCGTGATAATCGCCAGGGTTTTCCTCGGCTGGCTGGTAGCCTTTGCCCTTTGAGGTGAGGACATGGATCAGGACCGGGCCATCTGAAAAATCGCGGACATTCTTCAAGGTATCTAAAAGGCTGTCCAACTGATGGCCGGGGATTGGTCCTATGTATTCAAATTTCAGGGCCTCAAAGAGCATGCCCGGCGTAAAAAATCCCTTAATGCTTTCTTCACTTTTCTTTAAAACTTGCAGGATATTTTCGCCGACATTGTGAAAGGATTTAAGGAAATGCTCCATATCCTTTTTGAATTTTACCGCGGTCTTGCTGGTCAGCTTACGGCTCAAAAAGCTTGAAAGGGCGCCGACATTGGGGGAGATGGACATCTCGTTATCATTAAGGATAACGATAAGGTTTTTATGCAAATGACCGGCCTGGTTCAGGGCCTCAAAGGCCATGCCCCCGGTCATGGAGCCATCACCGATAACGGCAATTGATTTATTGGTGTCACCCTTTAAGTCCTTGGCCGTTGTAATACCGAGGCTCGCGGAGATGGATGTACTGCTATGTCCCGTATCAAACGCGTCATACGGGCTTTCATCGCGTTTGGGAAAGCCGCTGATTCCTTCATATTGCCGTAAGGTGTGGAATTCGTCCCTTCTGCCTGTGAGCAGTTTATGGGCATAGCATTGGTGTCCCACATCCCAAACGATTTTATCGTCCGGTGTGTTAAAGACATAATGCAGGGCCATGGTGAGTTCAACCACCCCCAGGCATGGGGCCAGATGCCCGCCTGTCTGGGAAACCGTGTTGATTATGGCGTGACGAATTTCCTCGGCCAGTTGAGGGAGATCCTCGAGCGCGAGTTTGCGTAAATCGTCAGGGGAGTTGATGTTGTCAAGCATTGGTGTTTGACTCATCTTATATATCCTAATGGGAAAGAATTAATCTCTTTAGTTGGTACGATCATAGATATACCGAGCCAGCGCACGTAAGGGCTCAGCCTTATGATCAAATATCTCGAGGGCATCAATGGCTTTTGCCACGGCATCCTCTGCCATGGTTCTTGTTTTTTCGACCCCGAAAAAAGCCGGGTAGGTTGCCTTGTTTCGTTCGGCATCAGCACCTGCTGTTTTGCCGAGTTCTTCGGTTGAACCGACAACATCAAGCAGGTCATCCACAATTTGAAAAGCAAGGCCCACATTTTTGCCGTAGGTACCCATGGCGGCAAGTTCAGTTTCACCAGCTCCCGCGAAGATGGCCCCGGCCTCAACCGAGGCGGTAATGAGCGCACCGGTCTTGGTTCTATGGATAAGCTGTAAATGATCAAAGTCGATTTCTTTGCCTTCTGCCGCCAGATCAAGGGATTGGCCGCCAACCATTCCTAAAGGGCCGATTGCCTGGGAAATGGTCCGGATGATATTCACCTGCGCCTCTGGAGCAATGTTGCCTTTTACCTCTTGATGACACATCAATTCAAAGGCAAAGCTTAAGAGCCCGTCACCGGCCAGGATTGCCTCTGCCTCACCATAGACTACATGGTTTGTTGGCTTTCCCCTTCTCAGGTCGTCGTCATCCATGGCCGGCAGATCATCGTGGATCAGAGAATAGGTATGGATGCACTCAAGGGCGCAAGCAATGGGAAGCAGCGGCTGTGAATCCTTGCCAAGGGCCTCGGCTGCAGCAAGGGCAAGGATAGGGCGAATCCTCTTTCCGCCGGCAAAAAGGCTGTAGCGCATGGCCTTGATGTGCTGGGCATGCGGGCTCTCTTCAGAGAGCATAAACCTCTGCAGCGCATGTTCAACTACAGCGCATTTATCTTTCAGAAAAGTCTGTATATCCATCTTGGGGCTTATTGATCTTCTGCTGTGTCGTTGTACTCGTCAAGGGAAACCGGGTTGAGCGCGCCATTTTTTTTGAGCAGGATATCCACCTTGCCCTGGGCCTCATCAAGCTTCTTGTTGCAGAATTCAGCAAGTTTGATTCCCTCGTCAAATTTTTTGAGTGACGCATCTAGGCTGATGTCACCATCCTCAAGTTCCTGGGTGATATTCTCAAGCCTTTCCAAGGCATCTTCAAAGGTTTTTTTTGCCATAATGACGTGTCCCTTTGCGATTCATACAACACATATTTATTCGGAATTTTATTAAGAGAAGGACATACAATATATAAATATATTCCATGCGGCAATCTCTTTCCAAAAAAACCTGAGTGTGGTAGCTTTTTTTGACCTTTACGGTCAATATTTACTGTTCCCTTTACCAAAGAAATAATCATAACTTTTACAGCCATGTCTCCTTTGATTTACGATCATATTACCAGGTTCTCTCGCTGGCTCGAGGTGGAAAAGGGGTATTCACTGAACACGGTCAAAAGTTATGGCAGGGATCTTGATGAATTTCTTGAGCATGTTGGGCGTGAGCTTACGCTTCACGAACTGGATTCGTCCTTGATTCGTTCCTATGTTTTTTCCATAAACAGCAGAAATAAATCCAGCTCTGTTGCCAGAAAGCTCTCTGCGCTGAGGTCCTTTGTCCGTTATCTGCAAAAAGAGGAGATCATAACCTCTAATCCTGTGGCAGCTATTTCCATGCCAAAACAGGAAAAGCATATGCCTGTCTTTTTGACAGTTGACGAGGTTTTTAATCTTCTTGATATGCCGGGTGAGGCTGATACTTTTGCTGCACGGGATAAGGCCATTTTAGAAATGCTTTACTCTGCCGGCTTGCGGGTAGCGGAATTGGTCGGCCTGAACTTGAATAATCTTGATTTTGCCGAGGGAATGGTTAGGGTTACCGGGAAAGGAAACAGGGAGCGGTTGGTACCCATCGGCCGCCCCGCCCTTGAGGCGATTTCTTCTTATCTGTCGCAACGTGATCATTTGATTGCTGAGTGCCTGAAACGGGGCAAAGAGCCTGAGAAGGAGGGGTTGTTTCTCAATAACCGTGGCACGCGGCTTACCGCGAGGAGTGTGGAGCGGTTGGTCGGCAGTTATGCCCAGCGGGCAGGAATAACGGCCAGGGTTACGCCCCATGCTTTGCGGCATTCATTTGCCACGCACATGCTGGAGATGGGAGCGGATTTGAGAACGGTGCAGGAGCTTCTGGGGCACGTCAGTCTTTCCACCACCCAGAAATATACGCACTTGAACCTTGATTATCTCTCTGAGGTTTACGATAAGGCACATCCTAAGGCGAGAAATAAATAAACGATCGAAGTATAACCGCGGTGTGATCAAGCCACACGGCTATAGTTTCATCTGCCCTTTGTTATAGGGGCTGAGGAGGATATTTGTGAAAATTCGTTCAACAACAATTGTCGCTGTGCGGCATAAGGGTGAGGTGGCAGTGGCTGGTGATGGCCAGGTTTCCTTGGGCAATACCGTTATGAAACATGCAGCCCGTAAGGTGCGCAGGTTATACGGAGACAAGGTCATCACCGGCTTTGCCGGAAGCACGGCCGATGCCTTTACCCTGTTTGATAAACTCGAGCAAAAGCTTGAGCAATATGATGGAAACTTGATGCGGGCGGCGGTTGAGCTGGCGAAAGAGTGGCGTACTGACAAGATGCTCAGAAAGCTTGAGGCGTTTCTCATAGCAGTGGACAAGAATTATTCTCTGTTATTGAGCGGTACCGGTGATGTGATTGAGTCTGATGACGGTATTTTGGCCATCGGCTCGGGCGGCCCGTATGCCCAGGCTGCCGCAAAGGCTTTGACCCAGCACTCCACTCTTTCTGCCACAGAGGTAGCCGACACTGCGCTGAATATTGCCGCATCGATCTGTGTGTATACGAACGACAACATTGTGCTGGAAAAGATGGAGTGTGCGTAATTTTACGTTTTACTCTGCTGTATTGTTATGAAAGGTGAATTTGTAATGAATGTTGAAAGTACCCTGACCCCACGGGAGACCGTGCTCGAACTTGATAAATATATAATCGGCCAGGATAACGCCAAGCGATCCGTGGCCATTGCCTTGCGTAATCGTTGGCGCAGGCAACAGGTTGCCCCCCCGTTGCGTGATGAGATAGCCCCCAAAAACATCATCATGATAGGTCCGACCGGTGTCGGTAAAACAGAGATTGCCAGACGTTTGGCCAGCCTTGCTCAATCACCATTTTTGAAAGTTGAGGCCTCAAAATTTACCGAAGTCGGGTATGTTGGGCGCGACGTGGAATCCATGATTCGCGATTTGGTTGAGCTTGCCATTAATATGGTCCGTGATGAGGAAAAGGATAAGGTAACGCAAAAGGCAAAAGAACAGGCAGAGGAAAGGATGCTTGATATTCTTGTGCCGCCTAAACCAGCCCCTTCTCATCTCGGGCAGGTGCAATCCCTGGAAGAGCGGCAACATGAGGCTTCGGTGCCTGAGATAGATTCTACCCGGGAAAAGTTTCGCACAATGCTCCGCGAGGGTAAGCTTGACGCTCGGGAAGTGGAGATGAAAGTTGAGCAACCCCAAGCCATGCCCATGGTCGAAGTGCTGTCCAACACCGGTGGTATGGAGGATATGGGATCCGGCCTCAAAGACATGTTCGGCAAGATGTTTCCGCAAAAGAGCCGTCGGACTAAAATGAAGGTTAAGGATGCCATGGGGGTGTTGCAGAAAACCGAGGCGGAAAAACTTGTGGACATGGAAAACGTTACCACGCTTGCCATCCGCCGCACTGAGCAATCCGGCATCATATTTCTTGATGAGATTGATAAAATTGCCTCTCGCCAGGGGGGAAGCGCCCAGAGTGCTGAGGTTTCGCGCGAGGGAGTGCAGCGCGATCTATTGCCCATTGTGGAAGGTTCTACCGTGACCACAAAATATGGCATGGTGAAGACCGATCATATCCTTTTCATTGCCAGCGGTGCCTTTCACCTCTGCAAGCCCTCGGATTTAGTGCCTGAGTTGCAAGGGCGTTTCCCGATTCGGGTGGAGTTGAATGCCCTTGGCGAGGATGAATTTTTCAGAATTCTTACCGAACCGCAAAATGCACTTATAAAACAGTATATTGCCTTGATGGAGACCGAGGGCATCGAGCTTGATTTTGCCGAAGATTCCATCCGTGAAATGGCCCGCATCGCTGCTGAGGTCAATAAAAAGACGGAAAATATCGGTGCCAGAAGGTTGCATACCATTATCGAACGTTTGTTGGATGAGCTTTCCTTTGATGCCCCAGATAGAGGGGAAAGAAAGTTTACTGTTTCGGCAGAGTATGTGAAGGAGCAACTCTCCTCAATTTCCGAGGATGAGGATCTGAGCCGTTTCATTCTGTAATTAACTTAAGAAGAGTTTTTTTATGTTTAATTTTTTTCGCTCAAAAAAGAATTCCGCTCCTCAGTTGGATGAGGCTGAAGAGTATAATTATTGCCCAAAGTGCAACGATGAATATCTGGCACATGTCACCACTTGCGCTGCCTGTAATGTCCCGCTCATTTCAGGCAAAGCAAAGGTTGCCGTGCAGCAGGAGCGCAGCAATTTTCTGGCAAGTCGCAAAGGCGAATTGACTCCTGATGATGATATTGTTGCCATCCATCAGGGTAAATTGCCTGATGTGAAACATGTTCAGGGTCTGCTAAAGCGTGAGAATATCGGCAGTCTTGTTGCTGGGGATGAGCAGTCGTGCGGCAAGGGGTGTTGTGGCGGCGGCAGTGTTATGCTGCAGGTGCGGCGTGATGATGCCCAGGCTGCCATGCTGATTCTGCAAAAAGAGCATATTCGCACCACCGGTCTCAGCGGGACAGACCTTACCCATGCCGAGGCAATATTTAATGCCGATGCTGCCCAGGCCGTTTGCCCGGCCTGCGGCGCAAGTTTTTCTACAGAAAATCCTATCTGCCCGGAATGTGGGCTCTGCTTTTAGAGCAAGTGATAAGTGATAAGTGATAAGTGATAAGTGATAAGTGATAAGTGATAAGTGATAAAAAAATGTTGCCAACGAGTTGATTTGTCAATACTTTTTACCCGTTACCCGTTACCCGTTACCCGTTACCCGTTACCCGTTACCCGTTACCCGTTACCC
>CAYLQA010000017.1:49545-59406 GCA_964385695.1 uncultured Desulfobulbia bacterium
GTTACTGGACCATGGTAGGGCATCAGGCTGACAATAAAGGTTGCGCCTGTGCCGGGACCGTCACTTATGGCTTTGATATTGCCCTTGTGGGCGATCAGAAAGTTTGCCGAAGAGTGCAGGCCAAATCCCGAGCCCCTCTTTTTTGATGTGTAGCCATAGGCGAAAATCTTTTCGCTTTCCTCTGGCTTAAAGCCAATTCCGCTATCCTTCACAAAGAGCATGACCCGTGCCCCATCTTTATCCTCAAAAGATGTGGTGATTGTCAGGACACGCTTTGGAGTTTCCGCCATGGCCTCATAGGCATTCTTGATAAGGTTTATCAGAACCTGCATGAGTTTTGCCTTATCGATTCTCACCTGAGGTATGTCCCCCATATTCCTTTCAATGGTGACAGTTTGTTTATGTATTGCGGTGCCCAGCATATTGATTGCATCGTTAACCATTTCGTTAAGGTCAACCTCAGTGCTTTCGCCAATCAGGTTTGCATAACGCATCTGTAAATCGATTGTTTCTGCAATATGGTTGTGTTTTTGTGCGATTTTTTCCAGTTCCCAGGCTAGATTCTCTCGTTCTGTGGCAATGACCTGGGGCAGGATATTTGTCAGGCTTAAAAGACGGTCGCGCTCAGATTCGTCCATGTTTTGATCATTGCGGATGACATTTGCCATTTGTGACATGGTTTGGTTGAGTTGTTCTTTAGTGGGGCTTTTTTGGAGTTGTTGGATCAAGAGATCTGATCCTACCTTGGCCGGAGTGATAGCATTGCCAATATTATGCAGGATGCCCACAGCCATTTCCGCCATGCCGGATTCATGTGCCTGCTGGGCAAGGTTTTTATTTGCCACCTCAAGCTCTTCTGTCCGTTCCTGCACGGTTTCTTCAAGAAAGGTTCCATGGTTAGCAAGTTCTAAACGCGATTCTTTCAGGCGCTGGACCATTACATTAAAAGCATGGCCGAGATTTTTCATTTCTGCGCAGCTCAGGTTTGTAATATCAATCACATGATCCAGGTCATCATGTGTAATGTGGTCTACCCCGTTTTGCAGGATTTTTAACTCATGGAGCAGAAATTTGGTAACGGCAAAAGCGACAATAATACTGATAAACAGAAAAATGGCAGTCATGCGCAGAAAATTTTCCTTGTGACGTTGGTTCTTCGCCTGCCAATCTTGTTCAACATGGGAGAGTTGTTCATGAAAGGCAGAGAGAGAATAGCCACAGCGCATCAAACCATATATTTTTTGTTCGTAAACAATGGGTAACAGAGCCTCCATCACAGGTTCGGCCCCTTCCTTGCCCGGAGTAAATTCGTCTATAAAGGCGGTAGCAAAGGTATGAGGCGTAAGATTGTCTGAACTGCGCAGGGATCTATCGAGAATTTCCTGGGCATAATAGTCGATGTCGTCGTTGAGGAATTTGCCGACCATTTCCGGGGTGCTATGGCTGATGGCCTGCATATTACTATCCATGACAATGGCATAAATGATTTCCTTATCACTTGCCGCCACCTCGTAAAGAAGTTCGTTGAGGATTTTGCTTTCATTGGTAGCCAAAGCATGTCCGGCGGAGAGGGCCATGCTGCGTACCAGGGTCGAACTGCGACTTTCCAAACTGTGCCGCATCTCTTTAACGGTTTGGTGCATAATGGTGTCGCGAAAGACACTGTCTTTATTCAGGATGTAAAAGCCAATGGTTGGGAAGAGAACCAGAATGACAAGGCAGCTCAAGAAAATGAACAATGTCTGGATTGAGAGATTGAGCCTGCGCATAAGTGAGAGGATAACTTTATAAATAAAGTGCCATGTTCGATAGCGGAAGAGTTAAATGATATAAATCATTGATGGATTTACGCTGAAAATGCAAACCTACCCTTTACAACTTAGCAGTATATTGTGGGTGTTTTAAGGGCAGGTTCACGCATCCTGCCCCTTTAATTTCTGGCATAGATCTTCAGCACTGGTCGCTACTTCATCCAGAACATTGGTAATGGGCATGCCGCTTCGCTCGGTTTTGCGAATAGCAGTTGAATCAGGGAAAAATGCAATGGGTGCCTCTCCCAAGGTGTCGGTTAAAAATTGTTTATCTTCCTCATCCTGCACCAGATTGCCGACAAAGTGGATTTCTTTGATGCGGGTAACTTTCGCTAAATCCTTAATTTTAAGGGCGGTTCGAACACCTGATTTTGAGGGGATAACCACAATCAACAGGTGGTCTACCGTGGCTATGGTGCCGCGGCCGAGGTGCTCCACACCCGCCTCCATGTCTAAAAGCACGACTTGCGAAGGGGAGAGCAGTAACTTGGTTAACAGTCGTTTTAAAACACTGCTTTCCGGACAGGCGCATCCACTTTCCGCTTCCTGAATAGCGCCAAGAACCATGAGCTTGAGCCCGTCTTTTTCTTTGATGAAGCGGGCCATGAGGTCGTCGACCTGGGGGTTGATATTATAAAAGGGAGACCCTTCAGTCTTGCCGGAGCGTTCGACAAGAAGATCCTTCATCTCGGCAATGGGGGTAATGTCCTCATCTTCGGCAAAGCCGATGCTCTGGGCCATGTGGGGGCTTGGGTCTGCATCAATTACCAAAACATCTTTGCCTTGTTTATGAAGATGTTTTGCCAGCATGGCCATAATGGTGGTTTTGCCAACGCCACCTTTGCCACTGATTGCGATTTTCATATTTTTTCCTTCAAGAAGGTTTCGGTCATATTCTGGGGGGCGAGTTAAAAATAATGCATCGCTCCCCCCCCTCAGGTTATAAATAAATGTTGTAAGTTTTTACACTAACCTTCTGGTGATAAACTTTAAATAAAATTTTCTGTTGTTTGAGGCAGATGTCACATAAATTCTTTTGTGGTGAACTATGGTCGCGTTCGGCATTGAACAATTCTTAAATGAACCTCCAGCCTGGTTAAAAGATAAACGTTTGGGGCTGCTCTGCAACCAGGCCTCAACCGACAGCTTGTTCCGCCACAGCCGTGACCTTGTTCTACAGGCATTGCCAGGCCAGTTAGCATGCCTCTTCACTCCGCAACATGGTTTTTTCTCGGAAAAACAGGATAACATGATCGAGTCTGATCATATGGTCGATCCCGTCAGCCAGTTGCCGGTCTTCAGCCTGTATGGAGATGTGCGCAAACCAACTGCTGAAATGTTTGATCATCTGGATGTACTTCTTATCGATTTGCCGGACGTTGGCACCCGAGTCTATACCTTTATGTACACGGTTGCCTATTGCCTTGAGGCTGCTGCCGAATATGGGAAAAAGGTAGTTGTTCTGGACCGACCAAACCCTATTGGCGGCAGCATGATCGAGGGCAATATCCTTGAAGAGGATTGCACATCCTTTGTCGGCCTTTATCCGTTGCCCATGCGCCATGGCCTGAGCCTTGGCGAGTTGGCAAGGTTCTTTAATGTGGAATTTCACATACATGCTGAGCTTGAGGTCATACCTTGCCAGGGCTGGAAAAGGGATATGCTTTATACAGCAACAGGGCTGCCATGGGTTTTCCCTTCTCCCAACATGCCTACTTATGCTGCTGCTTTGACCTATCCCGGCCAGGTCATTTGGGAAGGGACCAACATTTCCGAAGGCAGGGGAACGACTCTGCCATTTGAGCTTGTGGGCGCACCCTTTGTTGAGCATGCTGAGGTGTTGGAAAAGTTACAGGCAACCCCGTTGCCCGGTTGCATCTTGCGCCCTTTGGTTTTTGAACCGACTTCAAACAAATGGGTTGGACAACCATGCACTGGTTTTCAGGTGCATGTAACAGATGAAAAAAGTTTTCTCCCATACAGGCTCGCCCTTGCACTATTGCAGAGCTTTATGGCGCTGTACCCCTCTGAATTTGCCTTAAAGCCACCTCCCTATGAATATGAGTTTGAGCGTACTCCCCTTGATTTGATCTTGGGAAGTAGCGCCTTGAAGGAACAGCTGGCCGGAGGGATTGATATCCTGGAGCTTGAAGCAGGCTGGCAGAAAGAGTTGGCAGAGTTCGATTCCTTGCGTAAAAAGTATTATCTTTATACATGAGTGAGCCCGCTGTATGAGGTGGGGATAAACCCATGAGCGCAACCAAGATAATAGAAAACCTTTCTCAATATTTTATTGAGACCCCGGCGGAGTGCCCGTATGGACTGCCTTGCGTTGCGCTTTATAGACAGGGATATTTCGGCAGTTTGCCCCCTGAATTTGTGGATCTTTTTTTTGCTGCCGGTTTTAGGCGTAACGGCAACATCCTTTACTCCATGCAATGTCCCACATGTGATGCATGTGTGCCTATTCGCTTGCGGAGCAAAGAGTTTCAGCCAAGCCGCAATCTCAAGCGTGTTTGGACCAAAAATAAAGACATTGAGGTTTTGGTTGCCCCCCTTGAGGTCAGTGAGGAAAAATATGCCTTACTCGACAAATTTCTTACCCAGCGTTACCCAATCCATAGTAGCCGCGCGCAGGATTACTACAGTGGCTTTTTTATCAACTCCATGACCAGGACCATGGAGGTTTCGTATTACATCAAAGGCAGACTGGTTGGGGTTTCCATCGTTGATGTGTTGGCGGAAAGCCTCAGTGCTGTTTACTTTTATTTTGATCCTGATTTCAGCAAGCGGAGTTTAGGGACCTACAACATCTTATATTTGCTGGATTGGGCAAAAAACAGTGGCTTGGAATTTGTTTATCTTGGATATTGGATTGCCACAGTGGACGCCATGCAGTATAAATCGCGCTTCAAGCCCCATTATTTATTGCAAAACGGCAAGTGGCAACGGGTAGATTAATAACGCAATATCGGAGCCGAGTGATATGTTTGGCGTTTCATTTTTTAACAAAAAAACAAACATAAATGAACAAAAGAGCCAGGTGTTTGATGCTGCAGAGCAGCACCGGCTTGAACGTGAACAGTTTGAAACCGTGTTGCACTCATTCCAGGCTACTCAGGTTCAGGAACGACTCATTGTTCTTGATATATTTCTCTCCATCGAAACCCATCTTACCTTAAGTGAGCTTGAAAAATTGGTTCAAGAACGTGAACCCTCTATCTCTGATCGTGCGTTTTTAAAAGAGACCATGGAGATGTTTTGCCAGTATGGCTTTGCGCAAAAGCTCAGCTTTGAAAACCAGGAGGTGTTATACGAACACCACCATATCGGCATGCACCATGATCACTTCATCTGTATTCGTTGCGGTGCAATTCAAGAGTTTATCAACCATGATTTGGAAACCCTGCAGATAGAGGTGGCCCAAGAATTTAACTTTCACCCCTTGCAGCATAAGATGGAGGTCTACGGCCTTTGCAGCAACTGCATGGCCCGCCGTGAATCAACCCTGCCTTTGCGTTTGGCTGCAAACGGAGAGCGAGTCCGCATTGTGCATGTCGGTGGAGACCGGACAATGCAGGCTCGCCTTGCCGACATGGGGCTTACCGTTGGCATCTGCGTGGAAGTCATCAGCAATAATCCATCCGGCCCTATCATCGTAGCCATTTCCGGCTCCCGTCTGGCTGTAACCTCTGATATTTCACAGCATATTTCAGTAGTTCATTCTTGTAGGCATAAAGACAAGTAATCTTCTTGGCTCTTTGCCTATCCTTCCCTTGACACCCCTCTATTGCTGTAACATAATTTTTTTATAGACAGTTCACGTTGAGTCAAGCTTCGAAGTTTGCATGCGGCATGAACCGCATATCTCGTTAAAGGGGATCGACATGACTGGAAAGAAAAAGACAATTTGTCCAGTTTGCCAGGGGAAAAAGGTTATAGCCGGGACTTGCGAATGTGATAGCGAATGGCGCGGAACACTGGTTGGCGAGGAGTGGAATGATTGCCAATGTATTCCCGATGAAGAGTGCGATACTTGTAAGGGCACCGGCTATGTCATAGAAGGCTAAATAAGCCGGCAGAGGTATCATCCTTTGCCGGTTTTTTACTATCAAACCTTTTGCCTTACCAGAAGAGGGCAAACGAGGAAACAATGGACCAGTTTAAGAAATTGAAGCCAATGCAAGGGCAGTGGGGCAGGGTAATACGCAACATGTCCTTGCAAAATATGATGGGCAGCATGCATGCCGGGTCTTGGTTTGCAGCAACAGATGTCTATCAAACCAACTCGGAAATTTATGTCTATATGGACGTTTCCGGCATTGATCCGGATAAGCTCAACGTGGTGGCGGAAGAAATGAGTGTGACGGTTTCCGGCACGCGTCAGTATCCGGCACCGGATAAGGTTAGTTGTATTCATCAGCTTGAAATTGAACGTGGCGTTTTCGAGCGCACCGTTGATCTGCCACGCCCTGTTGAGGTAAGCCAGGCCAGTTCCACATGCCAGAATGGTTTTTTGATAATCACTTTGCCGCTTAAACAAAGCAAAGGCAGAGTTGAAATAAAGGTGTCTTAACACCTCAACGCTATAAGGAAAATACGCCGATATGAGCGATAAAGATAATAAGAAAAAGCCTTCTCAAACCATTGAAAGGCCTCGGGAAGAAATGGTTGACCCATCATCCATTCCGGTTCCTGAGCATTTGCCTGTTCTGCCCCTGCATGGTTTTGTCTTTTTCCCGGGCATGGGTTTTCCTCTGCAGATCAAGCATGAAGCATCGCAAAAACTTATTGATGATGCCATCATGCAGGACAAACTTATTGCCATAGTCACGCACAAAAAAGAGACAGAAGAGCAACAGGTCGAGAGCGAGCATCTTTATTCAATCGGAGTGCTCGGTTATATACACAAACTCGTTAAAACCCCGGAAGGCGTTTATCATGTTCTGATCAGCGCTGTGAAAAAATTGCGCATATTGGAATATGTTCAGGATAAGCCATACTTTATTGCGAAGATTGAAACCATTGAGCCTGTAGATGTTGATGATCAGGAAATAGATGCCTTGATCATGAATATCCGCCATCAATTTGAAAAGATGGCAGAATTGTCAAACCTGCCGGCCGAACTGCTGATGACCGTGCAGTCGCTGGATAATCCTTTTTACATTGCCTACTTGGTCGTTTCTCAACTCAACCTGAGCCAGGAAGAGGAGCAGGAGGTTCTTGAGATTGAAGAGATCAAACCGTTATTGCATAAGACCGGGCGTGAGTTGAACAAAAAGCTCGAAACCCTTGAGATGAGCAGGGAGATCCAGAAAAACATCAAGGAGGATATGGATCATAAGCAGCGTGAGTTTTTCTTGCGCGAGCAGCTTAAGGCTATCCGTAAAGAGCTTGGTGACGATGATGAAAATCTTGACCTGAAAGAACTCAAAGAAAAGCTCAGCGAAACACCTCTGCCTGACGAGGCTAAAAAAACCGCAGAAAAAGAGCTGGATCGGCTGGCGCGTATTTCGCCATCCTCTCCTGAATACACGGTTTCCCGGACCTACCTTGACTGGATACTTGATTTACCGTGGGAAATTTCAACCAAAGATAATCTTGATATTGAACATGCCCAGACCGTACTTGATGAAGATCACTATGGACTGAAGGAGATTAAGAAAAGGATTGTCGAGTTTCTGGCTGTGCGCAAACTCAAGGACGATATGCACGGCCCTATCCTTTGCTTTGTCGGGCCGCCGGGTGTGGGTAAAACCTCTCTTGGCCAATCCATAGCCAGGAGCATGGACAGAAAGTTTGTTCGTATTTCCCTAGGTGGTGTGCGTGACGAGGCTGAGATCCGTGGTCACCGCCGGACATACATCGGTGCCTTGCCGGGACGTATTATTCAGAGCCTCAAAAAGATTGGCTCCAATAACCCTCTGTTTATGCTTGATGAGATTGATAAGCTGGGTATGGATTTTCGGGGGGATCCTTCTTCCGCCTTGCTTGAGGTACTTGATCCTGAGCAAAATTATACCTTTGCCGATCATTATCTCGAGATTCCGTTTGATCTGTCTAAGGTGATGTTTATTACCACCGCCAATATTTTGGACAGTATCCCTGGTCCTTTACGGGATCGCATGGAGGTTATTGAGCTGTCCGGCTATACTGAAGATGAGAAACTGAATATTGCCAAGCGTCATCTTTTGCCCAAACAGCTTGAGGCCCATGCCTTGACCGTTGACGATCTTGAGATTGAGGATGATGCCATTCGCGGTGTTATTCGCTCCTATACCAGGGAAGCTGGAGTGCGTAATCTTGAGCGGAATCTTGCCGCTGTCTGCCGTGGGGTTGCAAAGGATATCGCCATTGGCAAAACTGGGAAAAAGGATGTTGCGGTTGATGATTTAGGTACCTTTCTCGGTCCCATCAAGTTTTTTTCCGAGTCCAAGGCTCGTACCTGGGGGCCGGGGCTGGCTACTGGTCTTGCCTGGACACCTGTCGGCGGAGAACTGCTCTTCATAGAAGCGGCCAAGATGAAGGGCAGGGGCGGCTTGACCATGACCGGCAAGCTGGGCGAGGTGATGAAGGAATCAGCCTCAGCCGCCCTGACCTATATCCGCTCCCACGCCGAGCAGTTAGGTATTAATGAGGATGATTTTGCCGCGGTCGATATCCATATCCATGTGCCGGAGGGGGCAATTCCAAAAGACGGGCCATCGGCCGGAGTGGCAATGGTTACGGCACTAACCTCTTTGTTGACCTCCAAGACTGTTCGTAAAGATGTGGCAATGACCGGTGAGATAACCCTGCGCGGTGATGTTCTGCCCGTTGGAGGTATTAAAGAAAAAGTTCTTGCTGCAGTACGGTCAGGGCTTCAGGAGGTCGTATTGCCCCACCGCAATGAAAAGGATGTGGTTGAGATCCCGGACAATGTGAAAAAGGATCTCATCTTTCACCTGGTCAAGGATATTCAAGAGGTACTGGGGCTCTTGCTTGAAAAATAACTAAGGCTGTGTTTTATCCGCAGCGTTGATTGGCCGAAGGAATTACTCCTTCGGCCTTTTCTTTTACTGCCCTTATTTTTTTGACCATATGGTGTGGGAAATAGCTCTGTTTGGCCTTCTTGAGGCCGCTTATGCCTAAGTCTTGTTCCCTGTTCACATAGGTGAAGTATGAAAGCGCTTCTTTGGCATACCAGTGGACAATGAGCTGGCTTAGGCCGTGAAATTGCGGCATTGCCTTTTCAAAATGGCAGACTGCAGTGTCAGGCGTAAGTTGTTCGCCTATACTATATGCCTCGATCCTTCCATTTACTCGAATAGCCCCACCGATAAGTTCCAGGTCATGGAATTTGGCAAACATTTTTTGGGTGGCTTGGTATTCTCCACAGAGACCCGGGTGGGTTGTGCAGGAGCGATGCTTGCACCAGCGATTCTGCATTTCTTGGCACTCTGCAATATTATTTTGATCAATGGCTTCGTAAGTGCAGTTGTATTCTGTCAGGCAATGTTTGATATGGTTACGCTTTTTCGCATACCTTCTTCCCTTTAACTTAGCAAGGTCATTCACAAGAAAGACATAATCCCAATTATCCGGATCAGGCAGAAGGGAGTAACCATACCGGCAAAGATCATCAGACAAACTTTCTGGAAAACGCTCTATGATGTCAACCGGGAAAGCATGAGATGCGATCACCGTGGACAGCGACGCAGGTCCAACAGGTGGGCCGAAAAGAATTGTCTTGTCTGATGACGAAATAAATATACAGAGCGTGTCATCATGCAGCATCCAGGAAATCGGGCGTGTGGAAAGCCAAACATAGAGATTGGTAAAGGTGAATTCAGAAATATCCGGCGGATATTTTTTGAAATATCCTGTGAGAGTTGAACGGTCTTGATATGTGAGTTGTTTGAGTTGCATATTTCACATTGATGCTTATTTATATTGCTTCACAGTATTCAATTATAGAATGTAAATATTTTCTCTGTAAACTTTCTGCCGGGAAGTCGTGCATCTTTCTGATTTCTTGCAATGGCAAGTAATTCCGTTTAGAGTGTTCTTC
>CAYLQA010000018.1:0-58613 GCA_964385695.1 uncultured Desulfobulbia bacterium
CTTTCAGTCCGCGAATTTAAACCCACCGACTTGCAGTCGGTGGTTGTTTAGTTTGCTGATATTGTTGTTTAAAAAGTCCAGGTCGCGAAAGGGCATTCTGCTCCTGTTGGCGTATCTCTATGTGGTGACGTGCCCCTTTGCCGCAAAGGTTGCCTTGAGCCGATGGTGGGTCAAGGATAGCGTTCAGCAGAACGTAACCTATGATGCTGCAGTAGTGCTTTTGGGGATTGCCGATTTAAAATGGTATGCCCGTCATCAAACAGGCAGGGGGGGGGAGATTTTAAAGAGCCTGGGTAATTATCAACATTTTGGTGATACCGCAGACCGTATTTTGAGCGGAGCTTGGGCCGTGAAGACAGGTAAGGCAAAAAAAATCTTGCTCAGCGATGTCGTAATCTGGGGAATTAGCGAGACGGAGATCCTGGTGGATTTTTTGCAGTCGGAAGAGGTCTCCAGGCAACAGTACGCGATTTACGGTAAGGCGCGAAATACTTTGGATGAGGCAAAAGGCGTGAAGAGCTATAGCGAGAAGAACAAGGTGAACACCTTATTGCTCATTACATCCGCCAACCACATGCGTCGCGCTTCAGCCCTTTTTGCTGCGCAGGGCCTAAAGCCCGACCTGCTTTCCGTGTCCCGCGAGGATCTTTCTCTTGGGGTGAACGACTTTGTTCCATCCGCCAGGGGACTGAACGCCACCTATGGCCTCTTGTACGAGATTGTCGGCTACGGGGGATACTGGCTGAAGGGCGGGCTCTAGGCCGAGCTGTCGCCCCTATTCTTCCTCAACCTTTTTGGTGTAACCACACTCCTTATTCGGGCATTTGAGGTGCGGTCCGGCCTTTTTTGTTTCCCGGGCAAGGAGGTAGGGGGAGTCGCATTGCGGGCAGGTTTCATTGACCGGCTTATCCCAGATGGCGAATTTGCATTTTGGGAACTGGTCGCAGCTGTAAAAAACCTTACCGCGTTTTGAGACTTTCTGGACCAGGTCACCCTTGCAGCCCTCTTCCGGGCACTTTACACCGGTGGGGGTTGCGCGGATGTTTTTGCATTTCGGGTACCCTGAGCAGGCCAAAAATTTGCCGAACCGCCCATGGCGAAAGATCATGGCGGAGCCGCATTTCTCACAGACCTCGCCCGAATCCTCGGGCTCTTCCCGTTCTACCGGCACTACCTTCCCCTCATCATCTCGTTTAAAGTCCTGGGTGTGCTTGCAGTCCGGGTAATTTTCGCAGGCCAAGAATTCACCGTTTCGGCCCCACTTGATCACCATGGTTCCATCGCAGAGTTTGCATGGCACATCGGTGGGGATAGAGGTCCGCTTGATGGACTTCATCTCCTCCTTGGCCTTGGACAAGGTCTCACTGAAGGGGCCATAGAAGTTTTTCATCACCTCCAGCCACTTGCTCTTGCCCTCTTCGACCAGATCCAGCTTCTCCTCCATGGAGGCGGTAAAATCAACATCCATGATATCGGGAAAGTGCTGGACCAAAAGCTCGTTCACCAGCTTGCCGAGATCGGTGGGCATGAATTTACGCTGGGTCAGGAGGACATACTCCTTGTCCTGGATAGTGGAAAGAATGGAGGCATAGGTGCTGGGTCGGCCCACGCCGTTTTCTTCCAAGGCCTTGACCAGCGAGGCCTCTGTGTAGCGCGGCGGTGGCTGGGTGAAATGCTGTTTTGGGTGCAGTTCGATAAGCTTTGCCGTGTCACCTTCTTTCAGATCCGGCAGGGTCACATCCGCTCCCTCCTGGGCCGGTGCGGTCTCTTCCTTCGTCTCCTCATAGAGCGATAAGAATCCGGGGAAGCGGATGATGGAGCCAACCGCCTTAAAGGTGTATTTGCCGCTCTCCAGATGGATGGAGGTCTGGTCATACTGGGCCGGTGCCATCTGGCAGGCCACGAAGCGCTTCCAAATCAAGGTATAGAGGGCCAGCATGTCCTTGTCGAGAAACTGCTTGAGTTTCTGCGGGGTTTTGCTGACATCGGTGGGCCGGATCGCCTCATGGGCGTCCTGGGCTGATTTTTTAGTTTTGTAGACAATGGCCTTTTTCGGCAGATAGTCATTGCCGTATGTTTGCTCGATAAATGTGCGCGCCTCGGCCAAGGCATCGTCGTTGATCCTGGTGGAGTCAGTCCTCATGTAGGTAATAAGACCGGTGGGGCCTTCATCGCCAAGTTCAATTCCCTCGTAGAGCCGCTGGGCCAGGGTCATGGTTTTCTTGGCAGAAAAGCGCAGCTTGCGGTTGGCCTCGATCTGCATGGTACTGGTGATAAAGGGAGGGCTCGGGTTGCGCTTTTTCTTTTTCTTTTCAAGCTTGCTTACGCTAAAGGATGTGCCGCGCAGATCTTTTACGATGATCTGGGACTGTTTTTCATCCTCGATCTTGTTTTTCTTGTTGTCGATCTTTTTGCCTGATATTTGGCTCAACTTGGCCATAAAAACAGGTGGAACCTGTCCTTCCAGCGTTGCCTGGATAGACCAGTATTCTTCCGCCTCAAAGGCATTGATGGCCGCCTCGCGCTCACAAACCATGCGTACGGCAACGGATTGCACCCGGCCTGCACTGAGGCCCCTACGGACCTTGTCCCATAGCAAGGGGGAGATTTGATAACCCACCAGACGGTCCAGGATGCGGCGCGCCTGCTGTGCCTCGAAACGGTTTTGGTCGACCTCGGTTGCCTGCTCAATGGCTGCCAGGATCGCTTTTTTGGTCAACTCGTGGAAAAGGACCCGGTGCACCGGTTTTTTCGCCCCGGCCAGCAAGTAGGCAATGTGGTGGGCAATAGCCTCTCCCTCACGGTCAGGGTCAGGAGCAAGATAGATGTCGTCCGCCTTTTTTGCGGCAGACTTGAGGTCGCTGATGATTTTGCCCTTGCCGCGAATGGTCACGTATTTGGGCTCAAAATCATGCTCGACATCAACCCCCAAGGTCTTGACCGGCAGGTCCCGGATGTGGCCCACAGAGGCCTTTACCGAAAAGGACTTGCCAAGATACTTTTGCAGGGTACGTGCCTTGGCTGGTGACTCAACTATGATGAGGGATTTTCCCATATTAATTATCCGTTACCTTTTGAAACTGTTTGCCGGGCAGGGTATTGATAAGACCCTTGAGCTCCAGGTGGAGCAAGGTCTCGCTGGCCAAGTGGGCTGTCTGCCCTGATGCGGCGATTATTTCTTCAATGTTTTTCGGGTAAACCTCTAAACAGTTATATATTTGTAGCTCCGCTTCGGAGAGCGTTTCCCTATTCGGTGCTGCGGGCTCATGGCCTTGTGGTATGGGCTGCGTTGGAAGTTGCAGCTGTAACTCTTCCATAACATCTTCAACGGAGTGGACCAGCTTGGCCCCGTCCTTGAGCAAGCGGTGGCAGCCTTCACTCTTCATCGAGTCAACCCTGCCCGGCACTGCAAAAACCTCTCGCCCTTGTTCCAGGGCCTGGGTGGCAGTGATGAGAGAGCCGGATCGCTTTGCCGCCTCCACCACAAGTACACCCATGGAAAGGCCGCTGATAATGCGGTTCCTGGCCGGGAAACGAAACCCTTCCGGAATGGTGCCCAGGGGGTATTCGCTCACCATGGCCCCGGTTTCGACAATCATTTGCCCCAGCTTTGCGTTTTGCTGCGGGTAGTTGATGTCCAGGCCGCAACCGAGAACGGCTACGGTTGTTCCTCCGGTAGCGAGCGCCGCCTTGTGGGCGGCTGTGTCAATGCCCAAAGCAAAGCCGCTGGTGACGCCAATGTCCAGCCGGGCTAGATCTCTGGCAAAGGTGTCGGCAACCCGTAAGCCATATGAGCTTGCCGCCCGTGCGCCAACAATTCCGATTCCCGGTTTGCTCAGTGCCTCTGTTGCGCCCTTTACATAGAGGACCATGGGCGGGTCGGCAATTTCCCTTAGCAGGGCCGGGTAGTTTGCATCGTCCCAGGTCAGAATCGTTACACCGGCCATGCCGGTCTTTTCGATTTCCTGCTCGGCCCGGGCAAGGGCCGATTTTTTAAGCAAGGCATTGACCACCTCCTTGCGGATGCGGACATTTTCGCTCAGGGCCTGAGGGACCGCCGCCAAAATTGCGCGGGCAGAGCCGAAATGATCCACCAGTCGTTTCAAGGTGGTGCTTCCCAGGCCGGGAGTAAACGTCAGTGTCAGCCAGTCAAGGGTGTGAGACATGCGGCTTCCGGTGGCAGAGTGTTATCGGTAAAAAAGCACAGAAAAACTTGTCCTTTAGAGACACATTGCCAACCGTTATAAATTGGTCAAGAGACTAAATGCAAGAATTATCAGTGTCAACTCATTTTTGGCGCCTTACTACGTAAGGCCCTCTTGCCGATGGCCAGGGTTTGGCCCAAACAAAAAAAACGGATGCCGGAGAAACCCGACATCCGTTTATCATTAATACAGCACTGCGGCTAATCGTTGTAAAAAGAAAAGAGCAGATTCCGTCTGGTGGGGTGCTTGAGTTTTTTCAAGGCCTTGGCCTCGATCTGACGGATGCGCTCACGGGTAACCGAGAAGTTCTCGCCCACCTCTTCCAGTGTCTGGTCCACTGCTGTATCGATGCCAAAGCGCATACGCAGCACCAGCTCTTCACGCGGGGTCAAGGTGCCCAAGACCTTTTTCAGGCTGTCCCGCAGGTTTTCCATTACCGTGGCATCATCCGGAGAAATGGAGTCCACATCCTCGATAAAATCAGCCAAATAGCTGTCTTCACCATTACCGATGGGGGTATCAAGGGAAAGGGGCTCTTTGGCGATTTTGAGAATATTTTTGACCTTGGCCAGGTCAATCTCCAGCCGCTCGGCCATCTCTTCCGGAGTGGGCTCACGTCCGGTTTCGCGCAGGAAGTCTTTGGCGCCCTTGAGCAGGCGGTTGATGGTGTCGATCATATGAACCGGGATGCGAATAGTCCTGCCCTGGTCGGCAATGGCCCGGGTAATGGCCTGCCTGATCCACCAGGTGGCGTAGGTGCTGAACTTATAGCCCCTGCGGTATTCGAATTTTTCAACGGCCTTCATCAGACCGATATTGCCTTCCTGGATCAGATCCAAAAGTTGCAAGCCGCGGTTGGCATATTTTTTTGCCACGCTGACTACTAGCCGCAGATTGGCCTGGACCAGGGTGTTTTTTGACTCACGGCTGATGCGCTCGCCATGCCCGACTTCAGCCAGAAGCTCGTTTAAGGTCTCGTGGTCCAGTCCATGGGCACGGATGCAGCCCAGCATATAATTTGGATACTTGACCTTATCCTCTTTGATCTGCGCGGGTGGGGTGAGCTTGCTCGCCTGTTTTCTGAGACGGGTGATCATGGCGGTGAGGTGCTTGGAGCTGAGCCGGTTTTTTTCAAACAGCTTGGCAATGGCCTTGTTGTTTCTAGTGATACGGATCTTAACCTTTTGCGCCTCGCCCTTTTTTATGTCGGCTTGACGAAGATCGATCAAGAATGCGGAATTTTCCTGGGCCAGGCGATCCGCCTCGCTTACCTGCCAGAGAAAGCGCTCTTTAATCTCCTCGTTCTTTTCGACTTCAGATTCATCCAGGCCCCGCACCATATCGGTGATGGAGCGTTTGCCTGCCAAAATTTTATCGGAGACTTCGCGCAGGTACTCTATGCAAATCGGTGCCGCAAGCAACGCTTCCTGGGTGAGTTTTTCGCCACCTTCGATATTTTTGGCGATCTCGGTTTCTTCGGCGGAAGAGAGCAGTGAAACAGAGCCCATCTCCTGGAGGTAAACCTTTACCGGGTCAAGCTGACTGTTGTAGAGATCGGCGGATCTTGAAATGAGCCCCTCTTTCTTCTTGCCGGAGCTTGAGCCCTCGTTGTCTTTGCTCTCATCGCTGTCCTTGTTGAAGAGCGATGTTAACTCATCGGGCTGTTCCGTGCTCCGGGTCGCACCTTCGGCATTGCCCTCAAAGCTCTGCTCATCAGTCAATGCCGCTGACATTTTTTTTGCCCGGGTTGCGCCCTTTTTGCCGCCACTGCCTTGTCGCGTTGCACCTTTTTTCTTCCCCACAGAGCTCCTCCTGCACGTTGGTTTATCAGCCATCTGCACAAAAAATATTTAAAAAGATAGGGGCCGCTTACGAGAGCGCCGCCTCATCCATTTGTTTCTTTTGCGCCATCAGCTCCATCCAGAGCTGTTCATCATGTGTCTTGTGCGCCTCGTTAATTCGTTGAAGCAGGCGCTCCTTTTCTGCCTTCAGGCCGACCTTTTTCAGCCAGGTCAGCATGTCCTGCGCCATCATCTCCTTTACCTCGTCTGGATGCGAGGGGCTGGAAATCAATAGCCTTGAGATAAAAGACCGCTCAGGCCCGGTGGCCGTTTCCAACAGGTTTTCCGGACCCCCATCCGGCTGCTGTTGGTTTTTTAAAAGGTCAAGAACACGTAGTCCAAAACGGTTCACCACAACGGTTTCAATGCCTGCCTCCAAAAAGTCGGCCAGGTATTCATTGTGGATCACCAAAAACTCCAGAAGTTGGCGCTGCTTGAGTGGCAGTGTCGTCTCCTCCTGGACTTCCCGCTGTGTGTCGGCAGCCCTTTGTGCTGCCTGACTTTTTTCTCCCATTCCCTCCATCAGCTGCTGCTGGTCTATATCCAGCTTTTTGCTGAAATGGGAGATAAATATGGTTCGCTCCATCCGGCTGCCGGCCATGGCCGCCAGAAGTGGGCGTAACTCTTCAATTATTTTTGATTTTCCCTCAAGGGTCAAGCCATACTCTGCAACCAGCTTGTCGAAAACGAATTCAGACAGTGGCTGAGCCGCTTTGATAAACTTCTGAAAATTATCCGCACCCTGCTCTTGGATAAAGGTGTCAGGGTCGTGCTCGGCCGGTAAAACCGCTACCCGAGCAGACAAGCGCTCGCTTAAAAAAATCGGTACCGTTCGCATCGCGGCCTTGATCCCTGCGGCATCACCGTCAAAGAGCAGAATCACCTCGTCTGCATACCCCTTGAGGGTGCGAACATGGGCCTGGGTCAAGGCGGTGCCCAGAGGCGCCACCACATTGCGGATACCGTGGGCGGCCAATGAAAGCAGGTCAAAGTTCCCCTCAACAACAAGGCATTGTCTTGCTTGTCGGATGGCGTCGCGATTTTGATAAATGCCAAATAAGGTCCGGCTCTTGTCAAAGACCACGCTTTCCGGCGAGTTCATATATTTGGGTTGGCCATCGTCCAGTATCCTGCCGCCAAAGGCGATGATTCTGCCCGTGGGGTTGAAGATGGGGAACATGATCCGGTTTCTGAACCGGTCATAAAAGCCGCCGCGATCCTTGGCCACAATAAGCCCTGCACCCTTCATGGCTTCGGTGGAAATTTTTTCTTTCCCCAGGGTGTTGCCCAGATAGTTCCAACTGTCCGGGGCAAAGCCCAGGCGAAATTCTTCTCTGAGTGCCTGGGGGATGCCGCGTTTATTCAAATATGAGCGTGCCGCCTCCGCTCCCCTGTCTGTCATGAGCAACTCATGGAAGGATGCGGCCGCCTTTTCATTGGCGCTAAAAACAAGCTCGCGCTTTTTCGCTTTTTCCTGGTCTTGGGCGGAAAGTTGTTTTTCCGGCAGGATGATGTTGTAGCGCCGGGCCAACTCCTTGACTGCCTCGGGAAAGGGCATGTGATGGTAGTTCATCATGAAGCTGAACACATCGCCGCCTTCTCCGCAGCCAAAGCAGTGGTAGGTGTTGCGGGCCGGGTTTACGATAAAGGACGGGGTCTTTTCCGAGTGAAAGGGGCAGAGGCCTTTTAGGTTGGCACCGGCACGTTTTAGGTTCACGTGTTCGCCGACAACCTCAGCGATTGCTGCGGTCTCTTTGATGGTTTGGATTGTGTCGTCGCGGGTGTTAGTAACTGCCATGCCGCCGGACAACCCTCCTGCGCAAAGGTTGATGCTTTACGGACTTCTTCAGTGTATATATATAATTAGTAAAGATAATCACTTTTTCTGTCTAATCTATATGGGGTGGGTGTCAAGAAAAAAGTAAGCAATGTCAGGTTTTTAGCTCATTTTTTTGATGTGTAATAATTCAACAATTTTATTAACAACTTTAGTTCTTCTTTGTGTCAGGCGGGTCTGCTTCGGGGCAAGAGCCCATGAAACCTAAGCAGCGAAAGGAAAACAGCCATCATGGAACATGACATCGCAAAGGTTCTCAGCTACGAGATCAAAAAAGAATTGGCTGATCGCTATTTTGGTTTCCGGAAGCTGATCGAAGAGGATAAAGAGGCCCTTGACAGGCAGATAAAGCAATATTCCCTCAGTACCGAGCAGCAGATTTGTCTGGATCTTGTTCGAATTTATATCCTCCTGCGCGATGAGGATCTCATCCAGCAGTTTCTCGATCTGGTGGGGCTTGAAAAAAAATATTTTTACGACCCCTATCTTTTTGACTCCCCGAATATTCGTAAGCGTGTGTTTGAGGGAGTACGTGCGGCAGGTTTTACCATGGCGGCTCGCTTTAAAAATTTGGTCCTCAACAGTTATGAGACCCTGGTCCGTCATGTGACTCTGTCTCGGCAGAAGTACGAGGAGCTGAGCGAGGAGCGGAATACCATCGAGGAGGAGATCAATCTTTTTTATCGAAAACATGATTTGGGTAACATCATGGGCTTTATTCGCTCCCTGGATGCACCGGCTTCTGTTGGGGGCAATCCCTTGGAGAGCGGCCCTCCTGCCATGGGTGGAGGATCAGACCTGGAGCAGAAACTGCGGGTAAAGCCGCCCGAGCCCATTGATCAATCCGTGCCCATCATTCCCCCTCTCTTGCCGCTAAGAAGGGTGAGAAAAGAGTTGAAAAGGATCGCCGCTACCGCTTATAAACGTCGAACAACCATTGAGGAAGCGGCAAGAAGATAACAAGCTTTCTCTCCTGGAATTTTCAACTTTTCAAAGGCTGACTGCCCCATGGCTCCGAACTATCCTTCCCTCTGGCTTTCTCTGCTCGCCCTTTGCGGCGGGCTTGTCTTTTTGGTGGCCGGAGGCGAGGTGCTGGTCTCCGGAGCCAGCCGGCTGGCAAAACGGCTCGGCATGAGCCCACTCCTTGTGGGATTGACCGTGGTGGCCTTTGGCACCTCCATGCCGGAGATGTTTGTCAGCCTGGCCGCCACCCTGCAGGATCACGCCGATATTATGATCGGCAATGTCATCGGCAGTAACATTGCCAATGTCGGCCTTATCCTTGGCTTTTCCGCCATTCTCATGCCCTTGCCCGTTGTCTTTTCCACGGTACGTTCCGAGCTGTACCTCCTCCTTGCTGCCAGCTTGTTGGTGGCCGGTATTACCTGGCTGGGGACCTTTTATCGCATTTTTGGTGTGGTTTTTGTCGCGGCCCTGGTTGCCTATACCTTTCTTGCCTATCGAGCGGCCCATAGTCGCAAAAAAGAAAACGGCTCCAATGGCAACGGTGCTGGAGAGGGGAATATGCCCCTTATCGGCCTGAAGATCGTCGCCGGTATTATCTTGCTGGCCGCAGGCTCTGATTTCTTCATTGACGGTGCTGTGGATGTGGCCCGTCATTATGGCATCTCCGAATTGATCATCGGCCTGACCCTGGCCGCGGTGGGAACCTCCCTGCCGGAATTGGCCTCCAGTATTGCCGCCATCCGGCATAACGAATCACAGCTCTTGGTGGGCAATGTGGTGGGGAGCAATCTCTTTAACCTGCTCATGGTCATGGGCGCCACGGCCGTGATCACACCTTTTGCCTTGCCCGCCTCGCTTTTGTTGAGGGACCTGCCGATAATGATCGCTCTTTCGGCCGCTATCTGGCCGTTGCTGGCTATAGGCCATGAGATTCGGCGGCTGCATGGTGTGCTGCTCTTGGGTGCATATGGGGCCTACCTTTTTTTCCTGATAGAAAAAATTTAAGATACGAAACGATATCTCCAGTCCATAAAAAATAAGGCGGAAAAATGGAAAACAGATACAAGGAGAACGAGGCCGAGCAGTTCATAGCTGCCTATAAAGACGTGCCTGCGGATCTGGCCTTGCGGGTTTATACCTCGCGCCTGATCGGAGCTGAAGACGATTTGGTCCTGCACGGCGGCGGTAACACCTCGGTCAAGAGTCGGGTGACCAATATCATCGGCGAGGAGATGGAGGTTCTCTTTATCAAGGGCAGCGGTTGGGACCTGGGGATCATTGAGCCCCAAGGTTTTCCCGCTTTGGATCTGCCCTACCTCAATAAGCTCCGGCCGCTGCCGAGCCTGAGCGATGAGGAGATGGTCAACCAGTTCCGCACCCATATGCTGGACAGTTCCGCACCCAACCCTTCCATCGAGACCCTGGTCCACTCCTTTCTGCCCCATAAGTTCATCGACCATACCCATGCCGATGCCATTGTTACTTTGACCAATCTGGATGATGCCAAGACACATCTGCAAAACGCCTTGGGTGAGAAGATCGCCATCCTGCCCTTTATCATGCCGGGTTTTCCCCTGGCCAAGGCCATGGCAGATCTCTATGAAAACAATCCCCAGGTGGAGTGCATCATCCTCATGAATCACGGCATCTTTACCTTTGGCGAGGATGCCAAAACCGCCTACGACTTGATGATCGATTATGTTACCCGGGCCGAAAAGTACATCGCGGCAGAGGTGGCCAAGCAGGCCGGTGCACAGCACACGGCACCGGAGGTGGAGAGCGATCTTGTTTTGCCCTTGCTGCGTGGAGCCTTAAGTTTTGATGATGATTCCGGCCGTTGCACCACCTTCCATCTTCATGTACGCTCGGACGAAACCATTGCCGGCGGCTTGGCAAGACCCGATGCCAAAGCGCTTTTCACTTCCGGGGTGCTTACCCCCGACCATGTGATCCGCACAAAAAATTATCCGCTCTGGCTCGATGCTATCCCTGGTGCGGAAGAAATCGAGGTTCGCGAAACCATCCAGGAGGCTCTTGGCGCCTATCAGACAGCATACGAGCAGTACTTTGCCGAGCAGGTCGCCGCCAAAAATGTGGTGCGTACCCGACTGGACAGTATGCCTCGGGTCATCCTGGTGCCTGGTCTTGGTATTGTCGCGGCCGGCACAACACCCCAGGCAGCGAAGATTTCCGCCGATATTGCCGAGCACACCATCAAGGCCAAGCTCCAGGGTATTGCCTTAGGGCCCTATAAGGAGCTGGGCGCTGATTTTATTTTTGACATGGAGTACTGGTCTCTTGAGCAGGCCAAACTGGGCAAGAAAAGCCCCAAACCGCTTGAGGGGCGCATTGCCCTGGTGACGGGCGGTGGCGGGGCAATCGGCCTGGGTATCGGCCGGAAGCTTCTTGAGGCCGGGGCCAAACTCTATCTCACCGATATCGATGGAGAGCGTCTGGATGTGGCCCGTGAGCGTCTGGCGGGCCGTTTTGGCGATGCAATGGTCGGTTCGGTCCTCATGGATGTTTCCGATTCCCAGTCCGTGAGCAAAGGGCTTTCCCGCATTGTCCGGGAGAGCGGCGGCCTGGATATCCTGGTCCCCAACGCAGGTGTGGCCCATGTGGCCAGGCTTGAGGAGCTATCCGAGGAAAAATTCAATCAGGTCATGGCAGTCAACTGCACCGGTGTCTTCCAGGTGATCAAGGCAAGTATTCCCCTTTTTCGCAGGCAACAGAGCGGGGGCAGCATCGTGATCAACAGTTCCAAAAACGTCTTTGCCCCGGGCGCAGCCTTTGGTGCTTACAGCGCCTCCAAGGCAGGAGCCCACCAGCTGGGCAAGATCGCTGCCCTGGAACTGGCCGAGATTGGGGTACGGGTCAATATGATCAACCCCGATGCTATTTTTGATGATGGTGAGGTCTCTTCCGGCCTCTGGGATGAGATTGGTCCTGAGCGGATGAAGTCGCGCAACTTGGACCCTGAGGGGCTCAAAGATTACTACCGGCAGCGCAATCTTTTGAAAACCCAGGTCCTGTCCGATCATGTGGGCAACGCCGTGGTCTTTTTTGCCAGTGAGCAGACTCCGACCACCGGCGCCTCCCTGCCCGTTGATGGCGGTATCATGGAGGCGTTTCCGCGCTAAAACAAGAGAACGATATTTATGACCGGGGCAGCCTTTATGCGAGGCTGCCCTTTTTTATTATTGGTGCCCCTGCCGGGAGTCATGTATTTTGAAAGAAGGGGCACTTGAAAAAATAATTCCGCCTGGCGGATTGAATGGAGATTGGTAATGGCTGAGATAAAAAGCACCATGGAAATGGTTATGGAGCGTGCCGCAAAAATGGCCGCAGCTTCTGATACGGATATGGGTTCCGAGGAAATGAGCAAAGAGGGTATGCGTTTGGCCGCGGCCTTTTTGCGCGAAGAAGAAGTCAGCCTCAGCGCGCAACTGAGTGCTGCATCGCCTGAAGATCGGGCTGCCATGCAGAAGGGCGCGGTGGATATCCTTCTGCGCAATATCATGCTCCCAAGGAGTGAGGAGCCGCAGGAGGGTGTGGAGCGCGTCATGAACGGATTGCTGGAGGTTGGGCAGAATTCCCCGGAGCTGTTACAGGTCTTTGCCGAGATGAAAAAGGTGCTTGAAGGCTATCTGGCGCATACCAAGCAACTCAAAGAACAGCTTGAGAGCCAGCTGGCCCAACATATGGCCCAGCAGGGAGCTGGGGGGCAGGGCGGCATGTCTGCCGAGCCAAGCCAGCACCCCAAGTACCATGAGGAGTGGGCAAAGGTAAAGACCCAGCTCGATGAGCAGTATGGTCAGGCCCTCACTCAGTTAAAAGATATGGTGCAACATCAGTTGGCGATTTAGCAACGTTAGGATAAAAACGGTTCAGACAAGGAGGGAAAGAATGGAAGCTGAGATCTGGTTGGATGTGGAAGAGGCAGACCCCAAGGATATTCCCGAGATCGAGAAGCGTTTTCAGACCTGGTACGATGAAGGAGCGGAAGCCCGCTACGGCAAGGCATGTTACGAGTACCTGACTGTTCTCGATAAACCGTTCCGTTTTCAGGTTGATTTTGGTCAGTCAGACTTTACCAAGGCCATCCAGGCCCTGCATGGCAGGCTCTACCGTTACGGGGTCAAGGTCTTTGTCCATTTCATGCACTAAGCGAGGTGGCCGCTGAATATGTACAAAGAGAATCTTGAACAGATCCGGGTGCGACTCAGGCGCCGCAAGCTTGATGCCCTGCTTGTGACCCAGCCGGAAAACAGGCGTTATTTGAGCGGGTACACGGCACCGGATCACTCCATTGGCGAGAGTTCCGGCGTGCTGCTGATCCCGGTTTCAGGTGAGCCTTTTTTGCTCACGGATTCGCGTTTTGGTCTCCAGGCGGAAAAAGAGGCGCTGGGGTATACGGTCAAGCTCTACCCGCGCGGCCTTTTTGCCCTGTTACGCGGATTACTCAAGAAGCTGGACATCAAAAAAATGGCGTTTGAGAGCCATTATTTTTTGCACTCCACCGCCATCACCCTGGAAAAGACCGCTGCCAAGGCAGGGGTGGAGCTGGTCCCATTGACCGGCCTGATTGAGAATCTCAGGCTGAGCAAATCGGCCCTCGAGCTTAATAAGCTCGAGGCCTCGGTTTTGCTTAACGAAAAGGTCTTTCAGGCGGTTTATAAAGAGTTGCGGCCCGGACAGATCGAAAAGGATGTGGCCCTGACAATCGAGAACACCATGCGCCGCATGGGGGCCGAGGCGCCCAGTTTTGACACCATTGTCGCAGGCGGCCCCAATGCCGCTCTGCCCCATGCCGTGCCTACCGACCGCCCCTTGGCCGAGGGGGAGACTATTATCATCGACATGGGCTTGGTCCTGGACGGTTACTGCTCGGATATGACCAGAACAGTGGTCCTGGGTACTCCGGATAAACAGACCGTGACCCTGATACGCTTGGTGCGCGAAGCGCAGCTGGCAGCCACCGAGTTCCTTGCGGCCGGTAAGACCGGCAAAGAGGTGGACCGGGTGGCTCGCAGGGTTATCGAGATGAAAGGCTTAGGGGAGCGATTCGGTCACGGCCTGGGCCACGGGGTGGGACTCAACGTCCACGAGGGTCCATCGCTTAGTTACCGCAATGGCAAGCAACTCAAAGCCGGCATGGTGGTCACCATCGAACCCGGTGTTTACATCCCCGACTGGGGTGGCATCCGCCTTGAGAACATGGCCGTGGTTGAAGAGGGCGGTTGCCGCGTGCTCAACCAAGACAGCACCTTTTTGGATATTTGATTTTTTTCATCTAACGAAAAAATGGTAAGCAGTAATACTTTTTTTCTTGAAGGGGGAAATCATGAAAAAAAATCTATCCATTATTCTTATTATGGCCGTAACCACGGCATGTGGGGCTGCGTTATCCTTTGCCAGGCCTATCCAACGTTTTGATTCGCAGACCCAGGCATCAAGGGATTTGGAGTTCAAAAATATCCGTGCCGGATATGAAATTTTCAGGAATTTTTGCAAAAGCTGCCATAATCGAAAAAGTGAAAGCGCCTCATTTCTTCATGCAGAATCAAGAACCATGAAAGGCTGGAATAAGGTCTTTGAAAGAAAATGGGTAAAGTGCGCCAGGGAAGGATTTTGGCAAAAGTTGACCAACGACGATTTGCTCAAGGTCAACGATTACCTCTACTATTACGCATATGACTCTTACGATCCATATGATCCGTGGGACAATGACGGGTTCGGCTTTTATTTTGGTTGGTAGATGTTTCCTCCTCGCTTGCGCTTGAATCTGGAAACGTTTGTTTGATGGCAAGAAAGGGCTCTTGATGAATGTATCAGGGGCCTTTTTTTCCGTGTACCGCCTGAGAGTGTTTGTGGATAGGATGCAGGATAAAGATGGCGCATTTTATTGCCTGTTGATTTATGTTTGTAGGAGTACTTTTTACGAGTGAAAGCCGCAGAAAATTGCAAATAAATGATTGGCGGGCTGCCGGCCCAGCCGGGAAAATAACCACAGGATGATGCATGCAGATAACAGCCAGAAATGATCTGACCCTGATTTCCAACGAGGCCTCACAGGAACTTGCGAAAAAGGTGGCCAGCGAGCTCGGCATTGCCTATACCGAGATGATCAAAAAACGCTTCAGCGACGGTGAGATCTATCACGCCTTTCCCGAGGATATCGCCGGGCGCGACTTGATCATCATCGGTGCCACCCATGATGATGTTGCCCAGCAGGAGTTGCTGGATCTGGTAGACGGCTGTCATCTCAACAAGGCGCATTCGGTCAATGTCATGGTGCCGTATCTTGGCTACTCCACCATGGAGCAGGCCAAACCGGATTCTTTTGAGATTGCCAAGGGCATCTCCCGCACCCGGCAGATATTCCGCACCGGGCCCGATTTTGTCGGCTTTATTGACCTGCACTCCGAGTCGGTCTTACACGCCCATGGCGGCAAGATCCACACCACCAATGTCCAGACCAATGCCCTCTTGGTGGACAAGGTCAGGGAGGTTGGCCTTGAAAATTTTGTCCTGGTCTCGCCGGATTATGGCCGCAGTAAATGGGTGGCTCGCCTGGCCGACATGCTCAAGGTGCCGCATACGGCCGCGGATAAGGACCGCTTTGCCATGGACAAAACCATGGTGGGCCAGGTGGCCGGTGTGGTCAAAGGCAAGGTGGCGGTTATCTGCGATGATATGATTCGTACCGGCGGCTCCATTATCCAGACAGCGGAACGCTGCCGCTCAGCCGGCGCCGTTGATGCGGTGCTCATCGCCACCCATCTTGTCCTCTCGGGTGACGCCAGGGAGAAGTTCAAGGCCCACGGCATCAACAAAGTCATTGGCGCAGACACTTACCCCGGGGTGAAAAACGACGTCCTGCTCGATGTCTACTCCGTGGCTCCGCTCATCGCCGAGACATTAAGCAAGCAACTTCGTCTGGTTGATTAAACAGGCCATTGGGTACCGCATCTTCGCGTGATCATTTCTGACCGCATAGCGCTGCTATAGCGAGCAGAATCGCTTACGCGAACCTGCAGCACCCAGTAACCTGTTGGCAGGCTCTTTTCCTTTGCAAAATTGCGCACCCCGTGTATCTTCAGGCCGTATTCTTTCAGATAACTTTCAGGCAGGAAAAATATTATGCGTCATGACCAACGGGCCGCGGATGCGCTACGGCCGCTTACCATTGAACGGGGTTTTCAGCCCCATGCCTATGCCTCTGTTTTGATAACCATGGGCGGGACCCAGGTCTGCTGTGCCGTGACCTTTGAGCAGGATGCACCGCCGTTTTTGCGCGATACCGGCCAAGGCTGGATTACGGCCGAGTACGGCATGCTGCCCACCTCCACCAATTCCCGCATGCGGCGCGAGGCTGCCAAGGGCAGAAGCGGCAGGACCTATGAGATCCAGCGCCTCATCGGCCGTTCCCTCAGAACCATTGTTGATTTGAAAACCTTGGGCGAGGTAACCCTCAGGGTGGATTGTGATGTGCTCAAGGCGGATGGCGGCACACGCACCGCCTCCATCACCGGCGCAGGCCTGGCCATCAAGGATGCCATCAGTCGTATGCATCAAGAGGGTGTGATAGAAGAAATGCCGCAGCTCTTGCCTGTGGCCGCCATTTCCGTGGGCGTGGTCGATGGCGAGGTGCTGCTCGATCTGGATTATAAAGAGGACTCTTCCGCAGAGGTGGATGCCAACTTTGTCATGACCGGCGACGGCCGCTGGGTGGAGGCGCAATCCACGGCCGAGGGGGCACCCTTCAGCCCCGATGATTTCACGCACATGGCCGAATTGGCCCGTATGGGAATTGATGAACTTTTGGCACAGTGGGGTTAGCTGTGAGTTCTCCCTATACCCTGCATAGCAAGTCCACCGATTGCGCTGCCCGCCGCGGTGAGGTAAAGACCCTGCACGGCACTGTCCAGACCCCGGTCTTCATGCCCGTGGGCACCCAGGCCACGGTCAAGGGCGTGACCCCGGAAAACCTCAAGGAGCTTGGGGCCCAGATTATTCTGGGCAATACCTATCATCTCTATATCCGGCCCGGCCATGAGTTGATCAAACGTTTCGGCGGCCTGCATAATTTTATGCATTGGGATGGCCCCATCCTCACAGACAGTGGCGGCTTCCAGATCTTCAGCCTCAAGGATCTGACCAAGATCACCGAGGAGGGCGCGGGCTTTAAATCCCACCTTGACGGCAGCAGCCTTTTTCTCAGCCCGGAAAATGCGGTGGAGGTCCAGGAAGCCTTGGGTTCGGATATCATGATGTGCCTGGACACCTGCATTGCCTACCCATCCACCCGTGAGGAGACAAAAGAGGCCACCGCGCTCACCCATCGCTGGGCCGAACGCAGCCGCAAGGCGCAACAGGATACAGGGCAGTTGCTCTTCGGCATTGTCCAGGGCGGCATGCACCATGATTTGCGCAAGGAGGCCCTGGCAGGCTTGGTGGATATCGGTTTTGACGGTTATGCCTTAGGCGGCCTTTCTGTGGGTGAGCCCGGCGAGATGATGTATGAGATCACCGAGGAGATTGCCCCGCACATGCCCGAAGATTACCCCCGTTATCTCATGGGCGTCGGTACCCCGGAGAATCTGGTGGAATCTGTCTATCGCGGTATTGATATGTTTGATTGCGTCATGCCCACGCGTAACGCCAGAAACGGAATGCTCTTTACTTCAGAGGGCAGGCTTGTTATAAAAAATTCTCGCTTTCAGGACGATCCCCGTCCTGTGGATGAGTCGTGCGATTGTTATACCTGCCGGAATTATTCCCGGGCCTATCTGCGCCATCTCTATATGTCGCGGGAGGTTTTGTCCTCGCATCTGAACACCATCCACAATCTCCACTACTTTGTGGGGTTGATGGCCGGTATGCGCCGCGCCATTGAAGAGGATCGTTTTACCGCCTTCCGTAAAGATTTTTATGCGAAGCGGGAGCAACAGAAATAAGGTAAATTTCCAGCTGCACATCAGCTGTGCGCGATCAGGCTGTCCAGCATACGAATGTATAGCTGGTCAATCTGCTTGCACACACCTGGCGCACATCTGAAAATTTATGAATGGTTTAAAGATTCGGACAGGAAAGGGAATTTGCCAGTTCCGATCCGAACAACGAATCGGAGGATATTATGATTGGCGTAGCCTATGCCGCAGACGGCGCTGCCGCAGCACCCCAGGGTGGATTGATGGGGTTTGTACCCCTCATTTTAATCTTTGTTGTTTTTTACTTCCTGCTTATCCGGCCCCAGCAGAAAAAGGCCAAGGATCATCAGGAGTTTATCGCCAACTTGAAAAAGGGTGAGGAGATTATCACCAGCGGCGGTATTCACGGCAAGATCACCGGCATCACCGATGCCGTTGTCACAGTTGAGATTGCCGACAACGTTAAGGTCAAGATCTCCCGCCAGTACATCCTCGGTTCTGCCAACCCGGCAGCAGGGGATAAAGGCGGAGCCGCCTGTTCCTTAGGGAGCAAGAATTGAGGATGATGTAACCCTTCACCGGGTGTGAAGATTGAGCACATGCAAAAGGCCTGTCCGCTAATACCGGGCAGGCCTTTTTTTGATTTCTATTCAATCATATCTTGCGACATTTGCCCTGCAGAGGCGTTGCCTGTAACTCATTGCAGAAGGAATTAAAAAAACCTTTCTCCCCGTATTTTTCCCGTATTGACAAACGGTTTCCTCCCGAGCATATTCTGCCATAACAAAAAAATGGGGTAGCGTAGGGGAAGGGAAGGTATGAATAATATAGAGGCGAAAACATCGTATCAACTTTACATGGGGGGATTTCTTGCCGGGGCTGTCATTCTGAGCGGTTTTTCCTTTGTGCAAAAAATTCTGATCAAGATAGATCCCTTTTTACTCAAGGCCTACTTCGTTCCCGTGGTCCTGGGGGGGCTGGCAGGCACGGCGCTGTTCCACAGCTTTACCCAGATTAAACGGTTGAATGCCTCCCTGGCTGGCCGGCTGCAGGAGCTGGAGAGCATTCTGCCGATCTGTGCCCACTGCAAACGGATCAAAAATACAGACCCCGCCGATGTCATGGATCAAAGCGCCTGGCTCAGTGTGGAAAAGTATATTGCCCGTTTGACCGGGGCAAACCTGACCCATGGGATCTGCCCCGAGTGCTATTCCGAATTGATCGAGCACATGAGAAAATGACTCTCCTGCCCTCCGGCTAAAAGAAAAGGGTGGCCATGCTTATTTTTTGCGGCCACCCTTTGTTCGTCATCTTTCCGGGACGGAATTTTTAATGCACCATGTGCTGGAAGGTGAACTGGCGTTTGCTGCCGTCAGCAAGTTTGGTGCCTACCTCAAAAGTGTATTTACCTTTTTGATTCAGGGCCACATCGGCTCCGAAGCTGCCATCCATGCCCATGAGCTTGACCGCCTTATGCTGGGTGCCGGACGGGTCGGTGATCTTCACCGCCACAAGACCTTTGTCTACAGCCTTGTCTTTCTTTTTGTCCGTGAACGCAACCATGAAGTGGTGGGTCTTGTCCATGCCCAACTCGGCCATCTTCTTGCTGATGTCCCTGAGGTGGGCCATACCCATGACACCACTTTGCATGTCGCCTTCCAGCATGATCATATCGCCGCCCATGTCCATGCCGCTGTGGTCCATCTTCATTGAACCGTGATCCATATTCATGGCCTGGGCTCCTGCGGCTACGAGGAGAACAGCCAAGGCGGTTACCATTTTTACGACTAAGTTTTTCATTACTCTACTCCTTATGTGATGAGTTGTACGGGTTGTTCCGTGTTTGTCACAGGCTGTTGAAAAACTACTGCGCTCGCTACGTTTTTCAATAGTCTGCTAGGCATCGGCCACCTCACCTGCGGCGGTGGGATGCATGTTTTTATCGAGTTTTCTGCCGCGCCAGATAAAGAAGATGACCGGGTAGACCATGAGCTCCATGATGCCGGAGGTCACCACTCCGCCCACCATGGGGGCGGCAATGCGTTTCATGACATCGGCCCCGGCCCCGTGGCTCCACATAATGGGCAAGAGACCGGCGATGATGACCGAGATGGTCATGACCTTGGGCCGGATGCGCTTGACCGCGCCGTGGTGGATGGCCTGGACCAGATCGCCTCGGGTCTTCATCCTGTCCGCCTTCCCCCAGAGCTTGTGAGAGATGTCGAGATATAGCAGCATCACCACCCCGGTCTCCGCATCCAGTCCGGCCAGGGCGATAATCCCCACCCACACGGCCACCGAGGTGTGATAACCCAGCATATAGAGGAACCAGAAGGCGCCTACCAGGGAAAAGGGCACGGCCAAAAAGACGATGGATGTTTTGATCATGGACTTGGTGTTCATGTAGATGATGACGAAGATCACCAGGATGGTCAGGGGAATGATCATCATCAAGCGTTCTTTGGCCGCCTCCATGTACTCGAACTGGCCGCTCCAGATGATGGAGTAGCCTGGAGGCAGTTCGATCTTAGCCGCCACTGCCGCCTGGGCCTGCTTGACATAGGTTCCGACGTCGATCCCCCTGATGTCAACGTAGACCCAGGCGGTGCGGCGAGCGTTCTCGCTCTTGATCCCCGGAGGGCCTTTTTTGATGCTGATCTTGGCCACCTGGGAGATGGGGATATGGGTGCCGTCTTTGAGGGGCACCAGGACCCGGTGCAGGGAGGGCAGGTCGTTGCGGTAATCGCGCAGGTAGCGGATGTTCACCGGGTAGCGCTCCAGCCCCTCCACGGTCTGGGTGATATTCATGCCGCCGATGGCGGATTGGATCACATCCTGGACCTCGCCCACGGTGAGGCCGTAACGGGCCGCCGCAGCACGGTCAATGGTGAAATCCAGGTAATTGCCGCCCACCACCCGTTCGGAATAGGCGCTCAGGGTACCGGGCAGGGTGCCGATCAATGCCTCGATCTCTTCGCCCAGTCGGTTGAGGGTATTGAGATCATCGCCCATGACCTTGATGCCCACCGGGGTCTTAATGCCTGTTGAAAGCATGTCGATGCGGGTCTTGATGGGCATGGTCCAGGCATTGGTCAAGCCGGGGAAGCGGATGGCGTTGTTGAGCTTTTCAATGAGCTGCTCCGGGCTCATGGTTTTTTCGTCGGGCCAAACCAGGCGCAACGGGGGCTTGAGCCATTCGGGCCAGCCCGCATAAAAGCGGTGCACCGGCAGCTTGCGCCATTCATCCTCCGGCTTGAGCATGATGGTGGTTTCCAGCATGGAGAGCGGAGCCGGGTCAGTGGCGGTCTCGGCCCGGCCGATCTTGCCGAAGACTCGATCAACCTCGGGAAAGGAGGCGATGATTCGGTCGGTCTGCTGCAAGAGTTCCTTGGCCTTGGTGATGGAGACGCCCGGCATGGTGGTGGGCATATAGAGCAGATCCCCTTCGTAAAGCGGCGGCATGAACTCCGAGCCCATCTTGCTCATGGGCCAGGCAATGGAAAGGATCAGGGCCAGGGCCACCAGCAGGGTGGATTTACGCCATTTGAGGACAAAATCCACCACCGGGTGGTAGACGCGGATAAGAAAACGGTTCACCGGGTTGGCGTGTTCCGGCTTGATCTTGCCGCGGATAAACCAGCCCATGAGTACCGGCACGATGGTGATGGACAAGAGCGCTGCCCCGGCCATGGCGTATGTCTTGGTAAAGGCCAGGGGCTTGAAGAGCCTGCCCGATTGCTCTTGCAGGGTGAAAACCGGCAGAAAGGAGACGGTGATCACCAACAGGGAGTAGAACAGGGTGGGTCCCACCTCCTTGGCCGAGGCCAGGATGATATCCCAATGCGGTTTCTTGCCCCGGTCGCGTTCCAGATGCTTGTGGGCGTTTTCGATCATGATGATGGCGGCATCGATCATGGCGCCGATGGCAATGGCAATGCCGCCCAGGCTCATGATGTTGGCGTTGATCCCCTGGGCATGCATGATGCTGAAGGCCATGAGAATGGCAACCGGCAGGGTGACAATGGCCACCAGGGCGCTGGGCAGGTGGAAGAGAAAGAGGGCCGTGACCAGGGCGACCACCAGGCTCTCTTCAAGGAGTTTTTCCTCCAGGGTTTCCACCGCATGCTCGATGAGCCCCGAGCGGTCATAGACCGTTTTGATTTTTACCCCCTCGGGCAGTCCGGCCTTGAGGTCATCCAGTTTCTTTTTCACATTCTCGATCACCTCCAGGGCGTTTTCGCCGTAGCGCATGACAATGATGCCGCCCACGGTCTCGCCCTTGCCGTCAAGCTCCGCTGCCCCGCGCCGTAGCTCCGGGCCGATGGTGACTTGGGCCAGGTCGCGGACCAGGATGGGGGTGCCCTGCTTGTCCGTGCCCACCACTGCCTGTTCAATGTCCTGGGCCGACTGAATATAGCCCAGACCGCGGACCATGAACTCTGTCTCGCCCATCTCAACCAGACGGCCACCCACGTCATTGTTGCTCTGTTGGATCGCCTTGCGGATCTGGGGAATGGTGATGTGGTAGGCGAGGAGCCGGTCAGGATCCACCGCAACCTGGTATTGTTTAACATAGCCGCCGATGCTGGCCACCTCGGCCACACCGCTGACTGCCGCCAGTTCATAGCGTAGGTACCAGTCTTGGATGGACCGCAGCTGTTGCAGGTCGTGCTTGTCGCTCTCGATGACGTATTCATACACCCAGCCCACTCCGGTGGCATCGGGGCCCAGGCTGGGGGTCACACCCTGGGGCAGTTTGCCTGAGGCGTAGTTGAGATATTCCAGTACCCGGGAGCGGGCCCAGTAGATGTCCGTGCCATCCTCAAAGATGACGTAGACAAAGGAAAAGCCGAAAAAGGAGTAGCCGCGCACCACCTTGGCATGGGGCACGGCCAGCATTTGGGTGGTCAAGGGATAGGTGACCTGGTCCTCGATCACCTGTGGGGCCTGGCCTGGAAATTCGGTAAAGATGATGACCTGCACATCGGAGAGGTCGGGAATGGCGTCGATGGGGGTCTTCTTCAGCGAGTAGGCCCCGGCCGCAACCATGAAGAAGGTCAGCAGCACGACCATGTACTTGTTGCGGATGGACCACTCGATTATTTTTTCAAGCATCTGTGCTTCCTTCGCCGTGCGACTTGATTACACCGCCGGCTTGGTGTGAGAATCTTTTGCTTTTAGTTGAACAGGCTTTCCAGGTCTTCCGACGTATCCTGGGCAAAGAGGTCGTCCAGGTCATCCTCTCCCTTTTCTTCAGTCGGGGCCTTGGGCTTGAGCATCTTCTGGATCGCCTCGCGCAGGGTGCTTTCGGAATCCAGCATGAATTGGGCGGAGACCACCACGTTTTCCTTCTCGTGAAGTCCCTTGGCCACCTCGACAAAGCCGTCCTCACCCTGGAGGCCAAGCTCGATCTCGCGGGGGGCGAATTTGCCCTCGCCTTCGGCAACAAAGACGGTCTGCTTGTCGCCCGAGTTGAGTACAGCCTCCACCGGAATGGTCAGGGCGTTATTGACCGACTCTGATTCCAGGCGGACATTGACGTACATGTCCGGCTTAAGCTCAAAGTCGGGATTTTTCAGATCGATCCGTACCTTGACCGTCCGGGTCTTGGGCTCCACATAGGGATAGATGGTGCTGATAGTGCCGGAAAGCGGCGCCCTGCGGTAGGGCAGTTCAATGGTGGTGCTCTGGCCGACCTTGACCCAGGGCAGTTCGTACTCGTAAATGTCGGCATAGACCCAGACCGAGGAGATGTCCGAAACCTGGAAGAGTTCCATACCCGCCTTGGCGAACATGCCTTGGTAGGCCTTTTTCTCGGTGATCACCCCATCATAAGGGGCATGCAGTATCAGGGTTTTAAGGGCCTTGCCGGTTTGGCTCAGCTCGTCTATCTGCTTCTGGCTGATATCCCAGAACCGCAGGCGTTTACGGGAAGACTCCAAAAGGCGGGAGGCTCCGCTGGAAATCTCGGGCAGCACACTGTTTTCCAGAGCCTTTTTGTTGCGCAGGGCCAGGAGAAATTCCTCCTGGGCCGCCACCAGCTCCGGGCTGTAGATCTCAAGGAGCGGTTGGCCCTTTTTGACAAAGGCGCCGGTTTCGTTGACATGGAGTTTTTCGATCCAGCCGTCGGTTTTGCTGTTTACCGAATATTGCTGCGGCTCTTCGTAACCGACCACACCCACGGTGCGAATACTCCGGTGCAAGCTGCGGCGGCCGACCTGGGCGGTGCGTACCCCCATGTTTTGCTGGGTCACGGGATCGATGGTAATGGCCGCCCCTGCGCCGCCTTCTCCGCCAGTGGTTTCGGACTTGACCGGGGTCAGGTCCATGGCACAGATGGGACAGGTGCCGGGCTCGTCCTGGATGATGAAGGGATGCATACCGCAGGTGTACTGGTGGTCGTCGGCCAGGGCCTCGCTCAGACCAAGAAGATCATGCAGGTGCAGATCCTCGTCCAGGCTGTGATCATGGCCGAAGGAGCCGGTAAAGAGCAGGGAGATGCTCAGGCCAATAACGAAAAAGAGTTTTTTTGTCTGCATTATCCGATTCCTTTAGCTGGAAATTATTTAGCGCGGGCTGCCAAACGAAGGCCGGTCTCCGCCTCCAGGCGGGCAATGTTGCGTTCTCCTTCGGAAAGGACCCGAAAGTATTCCATCTCGTAGTTGTAAACGGTCTTGAGGCTGTCCAGGAGGACAAGAAAACCCACCTTGCCCACCTGGTAACTGCTCATGGCCGCCTCAAAGGTCTGGCGGGCTTGGGGGATGATGCCGCTCTTGTAGAGCAGGGCCTGGTCACGGCTTTTTTTCATCCGGCTGTATGCGTCGTGGATGTTGAAGCGGACCTTGTTTTTAAAGTCGTTGTATTGGGCCAGGGCCATTCGGGCCCCTGCCGCTGCCTCGGAAACAGCGGCAGCCCTCTTGGGGCGGGAGAAGGGAAGGTTGAGGCTGAATTCGATCCCGGCAAAGTCAGTGCCGTCGTCGGCCGGGTTATCTTCACGGAAGGTATAGGCAACTCCGAACTTAAAATCCGGGTTGTAGTTGAGCTTGGCGAGTTTTTTCCTGGCCTGATAGCTTTTCACCAGGGCCTGGTAAGCTATGTACATGGGGCGATTCGATTCAGGGGATTGCAGGAGTTCCTCAAGGGGCAAGTCCACCGGCGTGATTGTAAAATCCGGCATCTTGGGGAGTTTGCCGGCTGAAGGGCGGTTGGTCAGCCTATTGAGTTCGGCCAGGCTGGTTTGCCGTTGTTGTTTGAGGGTGTAAAGGCGGTCCATCAGCTTGGAGCGCTCCATCTGGGCCTTGAGCACGTCCTGTTGCAGGCCGCGGCCCACCTCATAGTTGGTTTCGGTCAGCCGGGTAAAGTCGTCAAGCAGCTTGACGTTTTTCTCGGTAATACCTACAGCTTTGTCGAAATAGAAATAGGAGTAATAGGCCTCTTTTACCTGCCGGGCCAATTGCAGCTTATTGTCTTCAAGCTGTCCTTTGTACCAGCGGGCCTGCTGGGCCGCGCTTTCCTTTTTGGCCGAAAGCTTGCCCGGAAAGGGCACGGCCTGGGAAAGCCTGACGATCTTGCCGCTCATGGCAAATTCGTTATCATTAAAGGAGTCCACCGGGTAGTTGCTGAAGGCAAGGGAGAGGGAGGGGTCGGCGAGAGAACCAGCCGGAATGATTTTGTTTTCATAGAGGCGCAGCCGGGACTCGGCCGCCTTGATGTCCGGATTGTCTGTCAGGGCAGTGGCAACAAGGTCAGCCAGGATGGTGCTGTGTGCTGTCTCCGTGGCCATGGCTGGGCCGGTGGTAAAAATTACACAGCAGGCTATCTGTAAAACGAAACGTATGGGCTGGATCATTCCTTTTCTCCTTGCAAAGAGGGTATAGCCGGAATGAGAAAAGCAAGGAGTGTGCCAGGTTTGTAAATCGCTTTTATATCAACATGTTACTCTGTTGCGGCATTGTGAGGTGTTCTGGTGTTGAAGAATATTCTTCAGTGGGTGGAGAATATTCTTCAAACTCTTGAGGCAAATGGGACGTGGGGTTTTGAAGAAGGCGTGGGGTTACTCTGCATCCTGGTCCGCCCCGCAGAAGCGGCAGGTGGACTGTTTTTTCGGGATCTTTTTACCGCAGGATTGACACGGCTTGAATTCGGGGATGAGATTGAAGGCGGCCAATAACAGGACCAGGGCGCCGGTGATGATCGGTACCACTGCGGTGGCCACTTCCTTGTCATAGGTTAACAGGCCCATTACCAGGGATATAAGTCCTACCCAAAAGGCTATGGTGCGTATGCTCATTTCAGTTACTCCTGGTTGGCTTGGTCAGATGCTCACCCCGGGGATGGCAAGGCCGATGAGGTAGGAGATGGCAAAGGCGAAGATACCGACCCCCAGCATCTCAAATCCCGACTTGAGCCAGTTGACCCCGGTGACGAATTTTTTCATGGCCCCGGCCGTAAAGAGGCCGAATACCGTAACGCCGGTGGCGATGGAGAAGGTGGTCTGCGGGGCCAAACCTAAGGGCGCGGCAACAAGGTAGGGCAGGGTGGGGAAGGCGGCGCCTGCGATAAAGGCGAAGAAGATGATCGTTGAGGACTTAAGCTCGCTCTCCTCCTCCACCCCGGCCACACCCAGTTCGGCCATGACCATCTCATTGGTCCAGACCTCCTTGTTTTCAGCCAGTTTGCTCACAACCTTTTCCAGCAATTCGCCTTCAAAGCCTTTACGCTTATAGACCAGGCGCAGTTCTTCTTTCTCCACCTGGGGGCAGAGCTCGATTTCCAGTTTTTCCTGTTCGATCTCATGGCGGTAGAAATCCTTTTCGCTCTTACTGCTCACATACTCTCCGGCCGCCATACTCAAGGCCCCGGCTACAGAGGCGGCCAGCAGGGTGATGAGGATGGTCTCAGGGCTCTGGCCCGCGCCTGCCACACCGGCGAGCAGGGCAAAGATGGAGACGACTCCGTCGTTGAGACCAAAGGTCGCTTGGCGGATCAGCTCGCCTCCTTCCAAATGAAATTTCTCTTCAAAGGCCATTAGCGCGGCACCTTATTGTAAAAATGGGCATCATGCCCGCAGATAGGGCAGATGGATTCGGGCTTAATTTCCGAGTAAACGATATTGCCGCAGACTCCGCAGAGGTAAAAATGCTCCTCATCCAAATCCTTACCCTGGGCCATGCTTTTTTGCGCCTGCTGCAAAAGAGAGAGATGAACCTTTTCCGCCTCAAGAGCCCAGCTCAAAGAGAGGATGGCTACCTTGGCCTCAAACTCCGTGCCGTGCTCCTTTTTGATCTGCTTGATAAAAGAGGGATACATGGAGTTGACCTCTTCGGCTTCACCGGCAATGGCGGTTGCGATGTTGTCCGTCACGCTGCCGATGTCCAGGGTTTCGGGTATGTCGATGTATGGGGTCTGGCCGTTATTTTTAATCAGGGCTCGTTTGTGATTGGCAATATGAACGGCCTCGGCTCGGGCCAGGCCGGAAAAGAGGCGGGCAATACCGCTCAAACCCTCCTTGGCCGCATGGTGGGCAAAGGCCTCGTAAAGTTTTTCGGCAAAGGATTCGCCTTTAATTGCCTCGGAAAGAAGTTCGGCTACTAGTTCCATCTTTTTCATTTCTTTTATTGATCCGTTGTCTGAAAAATAAAGAGGCGACGGCCTTTATGCCATCGCCTCTCTGTGCATAACAAATCCATTTTTTCCTGACAAGCAGGCCTGAGTTAATAGGTATCCTGATCCCACATTTCCGGGGTAAAACCGACCACCATATTCCTGCCCGCATGCTTGGCCTGGTACAGGGCCACATCCGCATACTTGAGCGCTTCCCAGAATCCTTCGGAGTCATCCGGGAACATGGAGTAGCCGATGCTGATCGTTTTCTTCAGGTTGCCACCAGCAAAGCTGAAGGTGCTGTCTTCCACTGTGAGGCGAATACGTTCGCCAAGTTCTGCCGTGGCCTCACGGTCTTCAATATCGTTAAGGATAATGAGAAATTCTTCTCCGCCAAAGCGGATGACCATATCTGCCTGGCGTACACAGTCGCTTAAAATTTCGGCGGTTTTGATAAGCACCTCATCGCCTGCCTCGTGGCCGTAGCTGTCGTTGACCTCTTTAAAGAAGTCCATGTCGCACATCATGATGCCGATTGTGGAGCGCCGGCGCATGGTGGAGGCGATGAGGGTATCCACATAGGTCTCCAGGAAGCGGCGGTTATAGAGTCCGGTCATTGGATCTTTGAGCGTTGTTTCCTGGAGAGCTGCGGCAAAGCGTTTGGCTTCGATAACCGGGGTGGCCTCCTTGATATACCGCTTGGCCCGTTTGACCTTGGTAGAAAAGTCGTTGAGCTCATCCTGGCTGGCATCCTTGCTGATGAGGAACTGGACGATCCCGATCACTGCGCCGCCCGCAATCATGGGAATGCAGTGATGCTCCATGGTGGCGCCATGGGGGAAGACCTTGCAGATTTCGGGAAATTCTATGGAAGAGATGGGGTGGCCGGTGCGCTTGGCCCGGCAGAGATTGCAGTTATCCAGGATTTTCTCGTCACAGATTTTATTATGATCCGAGGCAAAGGCAAGGTTCATGGTGTGCTTGGTGCCGGTGACCTCATAGATAAAGAGGGGGTCGAGCCAGTAGCGCTCGTGCAACAGGGTGGCGAGCCGTTTCTGGACATCGATGGTGCTCTCTTCTTCTTCAATGACGTTTTTAAAGGAGTTGAGGGCATAGATATTTTCCACCAGGATGTTGAGCTGCTTGGCAAGCTGGCCCACCTCGTCGTGGGTCTTGATGCACATGGCCTGGGCAAGGTCGCCTTCCCCTTTAGCGATTCCCTTAATGTTCTCCAAGATGGTCTTCAGCGGCGAGACAATGAGTAGAATGTAAAGAAAGGTGCCGACAACGAGGACAATGGCGGTGATGAAGCTGGTCAGTAACCCGTTGCGAAAGGATCTGTCGATGATGCCGCCGGTTTCTTCAATGGAGGTGTTGTAGCTTGAGGTGACAAAGAGGGCGAAATCCGTCAACTCATCGTAAAGGTCGTCCAGGGTATCGGTTACCTCGTCAATGGCTTCGGGGTGGGGCCGGACATCGGCCGCGTTGCCGGTGCCGGTAAAGTATTCAAAGTTGGTCTGCACCTCGGCGATGATCTCCAAGACCTCATCGACAAGTGTTGCCAAGGGAGAGCCTTTCGGGGCCGGAGAGACGGGAAAGGCATCCAGGGTCTCTTGGGAAATGCGGGTGATATCCTGGATGGTGCCGCCCAGCTTAAGGGTGGTGAACATGCGCTCGATGTTGTCGAGCCGTTGGCTGTTTGCAAGGATATTGTTGCTCAAGTCAATACTGGTGGCATTTTCCTGCGGGTTGATGATGTTCAAGAGGGAGATCTTAAAGCCGTTGAGTTGCCTGAGGGCAAATTGACTTACCTTGTACTGCGGGACAGCCAGGGTTTGGATCTCGTCGACCCGGGTGTTAACCTTGCTGATGGCCCAGGTGTGCATCGAAGAAAGCAGCATGAGGCCGAAGAGAGAAACCGTCAGCATGCCGAGGAGCTTGCCGGTGATGCTGGTGTCGAGACATTTTCGAAAGAGGGGTACCTGAAAGAGTGCTTCTACCGCCTTCGAGCACTCTGGCTGCTGAGGTTTGCTATCGGCCATAATCACATCCCGGTCATCTGTTTGCACTTTTTCCTTACGATTCCTAGATGTTATATAATGATGCGCCTTGAGGTGGCAAGTAGAAATACACAGATATTCTGCCAAGCGCAGCAGACAAAAAGGCGGTCATCCCCCATGACTTGGGCGGCAGAGAGACGGGAAGAACGGAGCAAATTTTTAGCGGGGAAAGGCACCGTTATTGATGTCGATGCAGGTGCCGTTGATGTATTCCGGGCAATGGGTGGCCAGCCAGTACATGGGCTCTGCCACCTCTTCGGGCAGGGCAAAGCGGCCGGTGTAGACCGCCTCTTTGATCGCCTTTTTGCGCGCCTGGGGGATCACGGCAAGCATGTCGGTTTCCACCGGTCCTGCGGCCACAGCATTGATGACGATACCCTGACTGCCTAAAATTTTGGCAAAGCTCTTGGTCATGTTGATCATGCCCGCCTTGCTGATCCCGTACCAGATATCCGGGTGGCCGATCTCCCCGGCAATGGAGGCATTGTTGACGATGCGGCCGAAGTTTTGCGCAATCATGCCCGGCGCCACCTCGCGGATCAGGGCAACCGGGGCCTCGATATTAAGCCGCATGATCCCTTCTTTTTTTTCTTCCGGGTATGCATCATAGGGCAGGGCATGCATGATTCCGGCATTGTTGATCAAAATGTCCACCTGGCCGATGGACTTGACCAGCTCCGGGATGGCTGCGATTTCACTCAGATCAAAAGGAATGCAGTCAACGCGTTCGTCCTCTGCCAAGGCAAAGTCGGAAAAGTCACGGGCTACTACCACGAGACGATAGCCTGCCCCGGCCAAAAACTTCCGGCACAACGCAAGGCCGATGCCCTTGTTGCCGCCGGTGATGAGAACGGTTTTTTCTTTTTCCATTTTTTTACTCAAAAGTTTAATTGCCGAACAGCCCCTTGATGCCCTCGATACCCTTTTGCGCTCCTTCCGTGATGGCGCCGCCCACCTCTTTTACCCCGGAGCCGATACTGCCCAGCCCAGCCTGCACGGCCGGAAGAACAGCCTTGTTGACGGCCAAGAGGATTTCCTGGGCCGCATCCGCCATGGTGGCATCCTTGTTTTTACCGATGTCTTTGAGCTCAATGGGCGGCAGGGCCACGCTTAGTTTATTGCCTTGGAGCAGGGAACTGCTCACGCTGATAGTGCCCTTTTCAATGCGCACATAATCGATCAAGACCTTTTTGCCCGGGGCGGAATCAGCCTTATTTTTGCCTTTGCCGGCAAGGGCCATGGCATTGGCCTGGAGTTGTTCTAAATTATTTTTGCCGACCAAGCCCTCATAGACCATATCCGGCTTTTTGATGACAATGCTTTTGATGTGAATTTTGCCGGTGGTTACAGAGGCCACATCCATTTCCATCCGGATGGAGCCGAGCTTAAAGGCGTAATCGGTTTGAAAGCCTGCCGGGTTGCCGATGGTCAGCCCGGCCAGTTCTCCTGCACCGGAAGCGACATCGATATCAACACTGTTAAGAGAGACGTCGGCCTTCAGTATTTTCGGCCCGGCCGTCTCTATACCTTTTTTGATTACCGAATTGATATTGCCCAGTAAAAATATGCCTGCGACAACCAGCACCGCCACGATGAGGCTGCCAGCGATCAATATTTTTTTCATAATATGTTCCTACGCTGTTCCTGGAAAACGGGGGGAAGATCTGCCTTTTTCAGTATAGAGAAGCTTGCGAGGCCGGGCAAGGAGAGGTGAGGATTATTTGTAAAGGTCCGGATAAAGTTTTTTCAGGCAGTCGGGGCAGACGCTGTGGGTGAAATCCGCACTGGTTTTTTCAGCGATAAAGCTCTCAACATGCTGCCAGGATTGCGGGTTTTTGGGGTCGCTTTCCGGGGTGCGCATTTTTTTGCAACTTGAGCAGATGGGCAACAGGCCGTGCAGGGTGCTTTTGATCTCATTGAGCATCTTGCTCTGCAGCCTGATCCCCACATAGACAAAGATAGCGCCAAAGAGAAAGACCGCACCGACAAAGAATTCGCCGATCAGGGAGATGTTGTAGAGAAAGGACATGGCCACGATCAGGTAGCCGGGCAGAAAAAAGCCCATCAGGCCACGGTGAAAGCGCAGGCCTTTTTCAACCGCGGCCCGATGCTGTTCTGGGATGAACGGGGTAAGGATCTGGAGGTTCCTTGCCTCAAGCATGCTGATGAGCATGATGATGGCACCCACCAGAATCATGAGAATACTTATGGCATGCTGCATAACACCCCTTTCACAAATAGCCTGATCAGCTAAAAATCAAGCGGGAATAGATAAACGTATATGTATTCTAGAGGGAGTTGCCGGCTTGATCCATCTTTTTTCTGAGCAGGCCGTTTTCCTGACAACCCGTTAGGGGCGGGGTTGTGGAGAGGGTGACCAGGCTGTTTGGGTTGGCCTGCTCAAGGGGCTCTCCTTTTTGATCATAAATTGCCGTGACCTCAAAGGAGGGGTTGTTCAATCCTTTGCCCAAATATTCGATATGCTCGCCCTTGGTCAGCGGGTTGCGCATCTCGATGAACGGATTTTCTTCGGCTTGGCGGACGATGCCCACAGGGGCGTAATCATAAATGATTTTGGGGCCCTCATAGAGCATGTCGCTGGTGTCGGGAGGCTGGTTGAAAAAGTTCTCCGTATAGCCGCGGGAGCCGATCTTTTTAAGTTCGGTAAAAAATTCGCTTGGCAGGGGCGGATTTGTCTCGGAAAGCCCGTGTGTGGCCCAGTGGTCCAGGGCGGCCCGGTAGAGGCGGGTGATGGCCCCTACATAATAGACGCTCTTCATGCGCCCCTCAAGCTTGAGGCTGTCCACTTTGGTTTGGATCAATTCCGGCAGGTGATCCAGCAGACAAAGATCTTTGGAGTTGAAGATATAGGTCCCCCGTTCATCCTCCTCTACCGGAAAGTGTTGGCCCGGACGTTTTTCCTCTTCCAGGCGATAACTGTAGCGGCAGGGGTGAGCGCAGTTGCCCTTGTTGGCGTCGCGTCCGGTGAGGTAGAGGCTGAGCATGCAGCGGCCCGAGTAAGAGATGCAGAGCGCTCCGTGGGTGAAGACCTCGACCTCCACATCCGTTGCATTTTTTATGGCGGTGATCTCTTCAAGGGAGAGCTCTCGAGCAACATTGAGGCGTTTGACACCTTGTTCTCCCCAAAAACGCGCTGCGGCCAGGTTGGTGACATTGGCCTGGGTGCTGAGGTGAATGGGCATCTGCGGCACCACGCTCTTGGCCGTGGCAATGATGCCCGGATCCGAGATGATCAGCGCATCCACCCCGGCCTCTTGCAGGCTCGTAAGGTAGGGGGCAAGGCCGTCCAGATCCCGGTTGTGGGCAAAGATGTTCACCGTTGCATAGACCTGTACGTCCCGGGCGTGGGCATATTCCACCCCTTCTGCCAACTCTTCTTCGGTAAAGTTGGTGGCGTGCGCCCGCAGGCTGAACTGTTTGCCGCCCAAATAGACAGCATCGGCCCCATAGTGGATGGCGGTTTTCAGTTTTTCAAGGTTACCGGCCGGGGCCAGCAGTTCGGGAAGTTTCATTTATGATGGTTCGTTTTACATATTTCCCCTCCCCTGGAGGGAGGGGATTAAGGGGAGGGGGACTTTTATGGCGGCCACTATACAGCAAAACGACAAATGCCGCCATCAACCATACAGATCCGGGTTGAGCAGTTTCTCGATGGCATGCCGGGCCTGAATCAGTGGGGCGATAAAGGCGTTGTCCATGTCATGCTCTATGTCGTGCTTATGGGTCAAAAAGGAGATTCTGTCCTGCAGTCTCTCTTTGAGAAAAGTGAGATACTCTGTGCTGCGCTTCGGTTTGTAAAGTTTGTCGTAGTCCGCGCCGAAAAGCTCCTGGCCGTTTTTCGGTATCTGTAGTCCGGCAAAGGCGCGCCAGTCGCTCCAGACGATGTTTTTGCGGATCAACTCGGTGACAATGGCCAAGGAGATTTCCTTGGGAATGTCGACGAGGTTACCTGCAAAGCCAAAGGCGTGGGTGTTCATGATGTAGCACTCGCAGCCCATCTTAAAAAGCTTGTGAAACTGTTCGCAATCCTCGCTTAAGGGGTGGACGCGAAAGGGGTTGGCAAAGGGCTCGATGACCAGCTTTTCCAGTTCCTTGGCATCGACGTTTTCCACCCCCTTGGCCCGCATGGTGGAGAGCGAGGCGCCCATGGCCACGGCAAGAGCGTTGCCCTTCACCTTGCTGATAGGCGGCAGTCCCGTGTCTTTTTGTAGCCAGATGAGGATGCCGGGTTGTTTGCAAAAGTCGGCATGGACAAACATGTCCCGGCTTTTGATGCAGCGGCCGTTGTTGTTGCGGATGTCTTCGCACACGATGCGGCGCTCGCCCTTGGCCGTGGTAGTAACCCCCACATTCTGGGCCGAATAGAAATAGGGCAAAAGCGGGTCGTCAAAGGTCACGGCATCGGTTTTATCAAAGAGCGAAGGCTCCAAGGCAATGGAGCAGTCCTTTTCAAGATCGATAAGAAAGGCGTCGTCATGGATCACGGTGACCTTTTCCTTGGCCTTGAGCAGGCCGCCATGGTCCAGGCTGTTGGTGATGGCGGATTTGCCCGAGCCGGACAGGCCGAAGACCGCCACGGGCGGGGCATTGCCGATGCTCTTGATGCCGCCATGGCAGGCCACCATATTGCGGCGGACGCCAATGGTCCAGGCCAGGGTCAGGGTGCCCTTTTTGCGTTCACCGAAATATCTCAGTCCCAGGATGGCGATACAGTTTTGCGCCTCATCGATGATCACGCAGCCATCCGGAAAGTCGGGATGCGTCCAGGTCGGATCTGCAAAGGCAATGATATCCGGCTCGTCGATGGGCGTTGATTTTTCATACGCTTCGGACCATGGCGGCATAAAGGGGAGAAAGTTCAGGCCCCAGTCCAGCATGTTCTTGGCATCCGTCTCCGGGCTGACGAGGTGGCATTTGACCATAAAGTCTTTATGCAGGCCGACAATGCCTTCAAGGTGAAGCCCGGGACGCAGGTTGAACTGAAAAACCGCCTCGCGCAGGATCTTCTGAAATCTTTCGCTCTCCTTTTGCTCAAACTGCCGAACAAGATTCCTGGCCCTTGCCGTACGGCCGACAATGCTGCCGTCGTTGGAGACCAGGAGCAATGCGTCTTTGGGCAGGCCGAACTGCTCGGGCTTATACATGGGGTCGCTGGTGGCGATGACCTCGGGCTGTTTCAGGGCCAAGTCGTAGAGTTGAGCCATGTCGGTGTTGCGTACCGAATTGGCATACATGGCCGTTTCGATGATGGTGCGCCAGGGGGAGAGGGGGAGCTTGGCTGCAGTTGCCATGTGTTCACCTCGTATGGAATCGGTTGAGACTGGATTTACCCTATACTTTAATAATGAGGAACTTGGAGTCGGACTGTCCAGCAGAAAAAAGGAGTATGGTTTTGTTAGGGGTGCGAAATATTCATTCTCCAGCTACAATCAGCAGAAAAGTAAACTTTCCCAACAGGTGCGGTGATGGTTTTTGAGGCGGGTAGCCTGACAGGTAAAAATGTTGTGGTGGCGATGAGCGGCGGGGTGGATTCCTCGGTGACCGCAGCCTTGGTCAAAAAGGCGGGTGCCACGGTGCGGGGCATCTTCATGCAATTGGCTCAGCCCGATGTGCGCCATGAGGTGGAGCGGGCTCAAGGGGTCGCGCGCCATCTTGATATCCCCTTAGAGGTGGTGGATCTTTCTGTTGATTTTAAAGACTTGGTGCTTGATTATTTTGCCGAGAGTTACTTTTGCGGCAAAACCCCCAACCCCTGTGTTGTCTGTAACCGCTTGCTCAAGTGCGGCAAACTTTTGACCTATGTGCAGGATAAATTTTCCGCTGATTTTCTGGCCACCGGCCACTATGCCAGGATCAGCCGCGATGAAGACGGGTTTCACCTGTTAAAGGGTATGGACCACAAAAAGGACCAATCCTACTTTCTTTGCCGCCTGGATCAGGAGCAGCTTTCCCACCTTCTCTTTCCTTTGGGCGAGGTGACCAAGGAACAAGTCTATAAGATGGCCGAGGATCTTGGCCTTGCCGGCAAGCACGGGCGCGAGAGTCAGGATGTCTGCTTTTTAAAGGATCAGTCCGTGGCCGGGTTCTTGAGCGGCTACAGCGCACAGGCCCCAGGGCCGGGCGAGATTATCAGCAGCAGCGGCGCTCGGCTCAAGTCCCATAGGGGCATCCATAACTTTACTGTGGGCCAGCGTCGCGGCCTGGGTATTCCAGACAGCACCCCGTATTACGTGATCGGTCTTGATGCCGAGAGCAATACCGTGATTGTGGGCAAGGACGATCAGCTGTGGCATTCATCGCTTAGGGTGCAGGCGATGCACTGGCTCAGCGGCAGCCCGCCTGATCTTCCCGGCAACTTTGAGGTGAAGATCCGCTACCGCCACGCAGCTGCTCCAGCCACGGTAGTTGGCAACGACGATGGTTCGTTCAACGTGCGTTTCCATACGCCGCAACGCGCCATCACCCCTGGCCAGTTTGTTGTTTTGTACGATGGCGACGAGGTTGTCGCAGGAGGCGAGATCGGCTCGGCCAACTGAAGGTCCCGCTCAGGAGGTATTTTTTATAAGAAGGAAGAAGTGCGGCTTCTACGCCTGTAGGACAGGCTATTTTGCTAAACGTCTTGGGATAAGATGGTTTGCTTGCTAAAATTGCCAAAAACAACCTACGGTGAGGATATGTGCACCACCATCCGAAAAGCTGCCGTTCACCCTGCTGTTTATCACACTGCGTTCCTCTTTTTCGCTATAGAGATAGGCGATGCCGAATCTAATATCATCGTCAAAACGATATCCCACCCCAAGGGAATAACTCTTTGAATCGGCGTCTGGCTGACCAAAGCCCAAGGTTGAATCCGGCACCGGATTCTTTGCGTAAACAAAACCTGCCATCAGGTCCCAATTTTCATCGGCCTCATAACTCACCCCAACCCTCCAGGCATCAGAGTTGCTCCAGTTTCTGGGCAGAGCATTATCGAATGCAGCAATAAGGTATGGGTTGCCAAGGGAAGTGGGGTAGTTGAAGTCGAGTTGATCATAAGCATTCCAAAAGGTCCGTTCATAGACGATTTCAGCGGTCAGCCCATCAAAAGAGTACGAAGATGCCAAGGACAGTACTGCAGGCACCGGTACAGATACCGTTCCACTGCCATTATATGAATCCGGCCCGGCGAAAGCAGCTGAGGTCCATAGCCTGCCGTCTCCATTTAAATCAAGAATAATTTTGGATCGATACGTTGCCGCAACTTTCAAGTTGCTTATGGGGCGAGCCGTTACAGCCAGGTTATAGCCATAAGCAGTGGCATCCCCCTCCAAGTCTCTACTGGCAGTAATGCCACCGAAATCATTACTGATCAGCCCATTGCTTTTTACCTTGGCCTCACTGTATAGAGCCCGCAACCCGGCGGCCAAGCTCAATTTATCGTTTACCTTATAAGAAAGTACGGGGTTGGCCTCTACAACCGTCAGATGAAACTCTTCTGCAGACGCAGCCTGATACGGGGTTTTCCATTCTCTGGCAAGACCGGCCGGAAAGGTCACACTGAAGCCGAAGCGCCAATCTTTAAAGTCCGGTGAGATGTAAAACATTGTAGGTCGTAAGAAATTCTGTTTTTCTGACTTGCCGTCATTGGTTGACGTCCCGCTATCTTTGTAGGTCAAAGAAGGCAGGTGAATATAGGTTAGGTCAACTTCAAAAAGAGGACGATCGGGCAGAAACGACATATTTGCCGGATTATAATATGCTGTATCGGCACTTGATGAATGCGCAACATTTGCGGCACTCTTTGCGGTAGAGTTTAAGGACTGTTGCGGGGTCATATATCCGGCAGCATAAATACTACTTGGGGCCATGGTCATGAGCAGGGCAATTAGTGAGATATTTTTTTTCATTTCGTGTTCACTTGTTGTTTTTTGTCTCCCGACAGAGCCGCTATACCGTAATGTCTTAGTTTTCCGGACTGGATACTTCGTGGACCAAATCGTGAATTTCTTTTTCCGTAAAACCTTCACGTTTTAATGCTTCTGCATACCGCTTCAGTAGCCGGCCAGCCTGCATCGTATCATTATTCTGCAGATGAAGATGATAAAGAAGACGGGCAAGTCTATCATTGCTCGGGTCTATTTTATAGGCCTTCTCGGCAAGGCGAGCAGCCTCGTCCAATCGGTTGAGTCTGGCTAGGCCAAAGGACCACTCAATAATTACCTTGGTGAGAGTGTCAGTTAACTCAAGCCCGTAGCGATGGGCAGAGTCACCGCCAAAAATATCTGCGACAAAGGCGCCACGCCAAAGCGCAAAGGCAGGATGAAGCTTGTTGCCAGCCTGCCACCACTCACCTTTTTGTCCTTGTTTCAAAGCTTCTTTGGCAACACGGGTAAACTCTCTGGCATCGACAGTGCAATTTTCTATGGAGACTATTCCTTTGTTTAGGTTGAGGTAATTTTTCACCGGATGGGGGGCAAGAAGCGCCTCAAGGTTTTTGCGCAATCGGGTCATTAGAGTATCAAACCGAGACCTTGCCTTTTTCGGAGGGCTGTCGGGCCAGAGGTTGGTTTGTATCTGCTCCTGGCTGACTCGCATATCGGGATGCGAAATTACGATACCCAGGAATTCGCGCTGAGTTGGGGTGAAATCGGTCGCCTGTCCCACCGGTCGATCTCCGAAACTCAACTCAAAACCACCCAGGCTTCTGATCGCAAGAAGCGGTACAGTCTCACCTGCTTCCGTCAGGTGTAATTGCAACCTATCCTGCGCCAGCCTACAAACAAATGTGGGCATAATACCGAGGCGTCGAGCCACTTGGAGAGTCTCTTGAAACATGGGAGGTGTAAAGGCAGGGATATGGGATTCAACTCTTTTAGCCTTAAATAGGGCGACACTCTTTTCCAGGTAGCTACGTGCTTCTGAATGGCTGGACTGAATAGCGAGCCATGCTAAATGAAAATAGGCGCGAGCCTCTGTCAAATAAAGTTGGTGTTTTTGGGTTTCACTGATGACCTCATCCAGTAACTGCCTTGCCTCACTCGCGTCACCACCCAGTCCATATGCCGCTGCCAGAATCGTCGTAATTTTTGTGCGATGATAAGGGCTTGCTCTTTGCGTACGCCAGGTATGTACTTCATCGGCAAAAAACTGTCCTTCGGTGGCAAACCTACCGTGTAGGGCAAGAAAAAAAGCTTTCCAGGCCCTCATTTCTGCCCTGAAATTTCCGACCGTGAAGTGCTCGGAATCAAAATGCTTATCAACCAGCGATTCGGCTTGGCTGACCAGCCCCTTGCTGACAAAGAGTTCAATGTCCCATAAAATTAGAAATGGGTATACAAAAGTGCGACTCACAAGAGCCTCGCCCACCTCTTCTAGACATTCGTTTTTCTGCCGAAAGTAATTTTCTACATCCCCAAAATGCCGAAGGGTGTCAAGCTGCAAAAAATAGAGCTGCAGTCGGCTGTACAACCCCAGTTCCCTGTCTTTGATCAACTGAAAATTTTGCTCGGCAACGGTCATCCCTTTAACGTAATGGCCGGCTACCACATACGACCACCCTCTGACCACTCTCGACTCAATAATCAGGTTGGGTAAACCACTTTGTGACGTTAGTTTTACAGCCAGCTGGCTATATTGCTGAGCCAGCTGTAAATCTGTAAGTAAATATAGAAAACCCAACGCAATGTTTTTAGCCGTAACAATCCTACAGTAAATCGGCAGTTCATCTCCCACTTGCTGAAATAAATCAGCCGCTTGATGCGGGTGAGGAATGTCTCCCTTGATACGATTTGAATGAATTATATAAAGGTAGATAAGTTGCCCTAGGGTCAATAACTCTGCCTTGCTATTTCCTGCTTCCCGAAAGAGTTGCCTAGCCCGCTCAAAGGCTTGTAGAGCGATGTCCGGCTTTTCAGTTTGGGTAACGATCCCAAGGTAAAAAGAAAACCAACTCGAAATGTGCAGGGTAGTTGCTGGGATGGAAGAGACAATAGAGCCGAGCGTCACAAGTCGGTTGCGGGCAGTCAACTCCATGCCCCGTTTCTCAAGAAGGGTTTCCAGTTGCGCATAATCTCCCGCGCGCAAAAGATACCCCATGGCCTTATCTGGCATACCATGATCAAGGTAGAAATCAGCGGCTTTTCGAAGTACAGCGAGTTTTTTTTCTGCACTCAGAAAACTTTCTGCTTTTTTCCGAAGGAAACCGCGAAAGAGCTGGTGTAAGCCAAAGACAGTGGCGTGGTCATCAAGGAGCCGAACAAAACAGTTTCGCTCCATCAGCAACTCCAGTTCATCCTCTATCTGTGGCAGTTCAGTGATCTTCCCGGCAAGAGATATGGGAATATCATCGAGAAGCGAGAGCTTGATTAGTGAGTTTTGCAAGTTCTCAGGAAACGCTGAAAAAAGCTCTCCTTCAAAATACTCTGCGAAGGAGTCATTACGACCGCCATGAAACCGTTTGGGTAGACATCCACCACTTGCCAAATGGTGGCATGCAAGAACCAACCCCATTGGCCAGCCCCCTGACTCTGAAAAAAGATTGGAAACTATTTCCGAACCAGGCACTTTCTCCAGCAAAGTCTCCAGCAGCTCTATGGTTTCCTGGCGGCTAAAGGCAAGATCTGAATTACTGAGGTAAAGTGTTGAACTCCCGAACCTTGCCTTTTTGGACTTAAACGGCAGAGGCTCTCTTGAAATCAACATGAAGGAAATCTGGTCAGGTGCTGTTTCCAGCATCAGGTCAACGAGTTCCAGAGTATGCGGAGAATTACCAATAAGGTGCAGGTCATCAAAAACTATGGTGTAACCCTTGGAAAGAAAGCGATCCAGGTCATGCAGCATAAAATTGACCAACCGCGATAGATCTAGCATGGTTGCCTCGCCGCTTTCCATCATAGTTTTCATGCGGGGCGAGGAATAAGTTGGTATGGCTTTGCTGAAAGCGGATAAAAGGGCAGAGAGGAAAAGCAACGGATCACAGTCTTCTGGGCCGACTTGGTACCAGATATATGGCTGGTCTTCATGCTCAAGAAGCTGGGTGGCTGTTGTGGTTTTGCCCTGGCCAGCTTGAGCCTCTAGAAAGATATACTGAAATTGCCTGGGTTCCCGAAAATTATCGGCGATGATGCGGTTCCGTTTTAGGATTTTTCCGCGGGCTAAGCGTGGCGGGTAGAATTTGTTAGCCGGCACCTTGTGGCTGGGGGGGGGAGGTAAACGCATGGGGGGGCTCTCAAATATTTAACGAATTGCATGGAAGCTAACAGTTAATAAATAAACGATCTCAGAAAATCGCTGGCAAAATTATGCCTACCAATACCCCCCCCGGGGTCATGAAAAATATGCCTAACAACTCAAGCGGTCCAGTAATTAGATTGATCTTCAGAAAAAGCAAGTCTAAAATGCAAACCCCGTATTTTTTCCGTAGTTGGCTTTCGTGGCTTCTGTCTAGCCCAATTCCATTTGTAAGAAAAATGTAAGAAGTGATTCGTAAAGTGGGGTGCATGAAATTTACATGCGGCACTACTGTTTATAAATGAATGCATAAACAGCTAGTTAGCAATGTATAAAGAAAATGGTTTTCATAACTCAAATACGGATCAAAATGGAGGGAAATACGATGAAAATGAAAATGTTAGTGAACCTGAAAATCCTGGCCGGCACTATCTGCTCATTGAGCATAATGATGTGTGCCACAGGCACTTTTGCCAAAGAGTGCAACAACATGGGAACCATGTTTTCAGAGGGGATTTCCACTGAATGTGAGAAAACCAAAACACCAAAAGTGATAAAATTCCGGCCCGAATGTGTTGACATGGAAGTTATGCTTGGTGAAGGGATACCCTATGGCTGCCAAAAAGGTTTGCCAACCAATTTAGCTTCTTACCGGACAGAAATTTCCGCAAACCTGATGTTCCTTGAAGGTATCCCTTATGGTGAAAATGATACAGAAATCCGGTTTGCTAATTCATTAAAAGAAAAGGCCTTAACTCAAAACCCGTTGCAGGTCCAATAAAGAGGGGAGTGAAATAAAAAAAAATTTAGGAAGTTACCCATCCCACTACTTCCTAATTTCGGGCAGGGTCAGCAATGGCCCTGCCTATTCTTTATAGTGGTATAGGTTTGGTCCGTCATTTACCAATTTTTCAAAACTTGTAAGTTATATCCTTCGTTTTTTCGCTTGATTTTTGCTCACCTACTCAGAGAACTTATTCTCTCAAAAAAAGGATGACTCAGCTAAAAAAACAGACTAGGCAACTGCTTCGATTAGGTTGCCATCAAGCTCCTTGATCCGCTCGTCAATGGTACCCAAGGCATTCTCCTGGGTTTGGTAGCTGATTTCCGGCAGTGTGCCGCCCCAGATCTCTTCCGCTTCTTTAAAGCCTTTGATGATACCGGCTCGTCCGGCCCGTAATTTTTCAAGATCATCCCCGGCACCATTTAAAACAAACTCGGCCAGACGCGCTGCGGTTTGACCCATACCCCAGTATCCATCCTCACTGACCAGTTCGGCCGCTTCTTCCGGCGAGAATTCGTATATGGGTCGACCGTTATGCTGCAGCAGGTAAAGGTCAATATCAAGCCCCTTGATAAAGGCCGCAACATCGGCCTGGGTCGTAAGCTCTGGTGCGCTTTGTTGCTGGATGGCGATGCTGAACTCAAAGCTCTCCGTGGCCGTAAGGTAGGCCAGGTTCTGTCGGCTGCCGCCCACGGCTTCCTCCTCCTTTGCCGCAAAGAAGGTGGTTTGGCGTTCATAATGGAATTGTATCGCATAGGAATGGATAGCTGCGGTTTCCATGGATTTCTCCCTTTCAAGGTGCGGTCAAGCGTTTTGAACATGTAAAGCGAAACGCAGTGAGCGAATGTTATCAAAATAATCACTTTATATACCGAGACTCCCGTGGCTTGGCATGGGAAGTCTCAACATACAAAACGTATCGGCAAAAAGAGGAGGTGTGACAATGGTTTTTTTAAAAAGAAAGAGAGGTATGGTTTGTGAGAAGAACGGCAGAAGAACAGCCGCTTAACAATTTTCTGGCGTGGGAAAATTATCTCGGCTATCTTCATAGTAATGGGGTAGCTCTGGTTTATAGCTGCCATTGGATATGTATTGTTTCAATTTATGAGGAGAGGTCGCATGGGATATCATTTTTTGCACAACCGGTTGCCGCTTTTCACCATCTTGGCGGGCCTGCTGCTGTTCAGTCCTGGGCTCGATATGGTTTATGCTTCTGCCGATGGTGCCCGGAACAGCTTTGTCAAGTATGACGCCCAGGGTAAAGAGTTGCCTGAATCAGCCACGGAGTGGGCCATGGTCAAAGACAAGAAGACAAATCTCTTCTGGGAGGTGAAAACCGATGACGATTCCGTCCATAACACGGACAAAAGGTTTTCCTGGAGTCAGACCGAAAAGAAATTTATCAAGAAGCTGAACAAGGCAAAATTCGGCGGGTTTTCCGACTGGCGTATGCCCACGGAGACGGAGATGGAAACCCTGTGGCAAAAGGCCGAGGCACCGCCCCATATCGACACCAAATTCTTCCCCAAGACCAGCGCCTCTACCTACTGGTATTACTACATCTGCGGTGACGGCACCTTTATGACCGAGCGCCGGGATTTCGGGACCAAGTCAAAGCGTTCCAGTAAGCACAGGGCGCGGGCCGTGCGGGGGAAAGAGTTTTAATCAGATTTTGTTCACAGCTGTGTGTGTTGGAAAGGGGCCGGAAAATATATCCGGTCCCTTTTTTTCTTTGTGCAGTCGCACAATTTTCAGGGTAAAGATGGGCCATGGATCAAAAGACGCCATGGTACACCTATATCCTCCGTTGCCGGGACAACACCCTCTATACCGGCATGACCAATGATCTTGAAAAAAGACTCGCAGCCCATAACGACGGCTCCGGGGCAAAATACACCCGTGCCCGGCTGCCTGTGGACTTGGTGTATTATGAAACCATGCAGAGTCGTTCTGCCGCAGCAAGCCGGGAATTTAAGATAAAAAAGATGCCCCGTAAAAAGAAGCAGGCCATGATCGCCTCCTGGAAAAGGCCCGACAGGCAATGAGCAAAATCTTCGGTAGCTTCCCCGTTCTCTTCTGAACAATTTATGGTAAGATGACCAGGTTTTCATCTTCTATAGCCAGATCCTTTCATGACGAACACGACACCGAAAATAAAAATCGCCCTCAATACCCTTGGCTGCAAGGTCAACCAGTTTGAATCCGCCGCCTTTTTAAGCGAGCTCAAAAGCCGGGGTGTGGAGCTGGTGCCCTTTTCCAAGCCTGCGGATGTGTATATTATCAACACCTGTGCGGTCACGGCCAAGGCCGGGGCACAATCACGCCAAGCCATCCGCCGGGCGCTCAAGACCAACCCCAAGGCTCGCCTGGTAGTAACCGGCTGTTATGCCCAGATTGATTCCCATACCGTCCTGGAGATAGCGGACAGCCCCATCTGTATTGTCGGTAACGGCTTTAAGCACCATTTGGTGGATGTGGCCCTTTCCGAGGGGCAATGCGATCTTGAGATGCACATGGGCGACATTGCCAGCCAGAAAGAAATCTGTCCGCTCACGGTGACCGATTTCGGGGAACGGACCAGGGCGTATCTCAAGGTGCAGGATGGTTGCAACAGCTTTTGTTCTTACTGTGTCGTGCCCTATGCCAGGGGGCGCAGCCGCAGCCTTGTCCCGGAAAAGGTCATTGAGCAGGCGCGTATTTACAGTGATAAGGGCTATAGGGAACTGGTGCTCACCGGGATTCATCTGGGCCTTTACGGCCAGGACCTTTCCCCTAAGTGTGATCTGTTGAGCCTGGTCAAACTTCTCACGGCAGAGGATTTGCCGGTGCGCTATCGTATCAGTTCTCTTGAGCCTGCGGAGATTTCCACCGAGTTGTTGGCCCATATGGCCAAATCTTCCTCCATCATGCCGTATCTTCACATTCCCTTGCAGAGCGGGGATGATGGCATCTTGAAAAAGATGAACCGCCGCTACCCTGCATCAACCTTTAAAGAGGTGGTTGAGGAGAGCGCGGCAAGGTTGCCGGGGGTGGCAATCGGCGTGGATGTGCTCGTTGGTTTTCCGGGCGAGGATGAGGCTGCATTTCAAAATACCTATGACCTGCTTGACTCCCTGCCGGTGACCTATCTGCACGTCTTTCCATACTCGAAAAGGCCGGGCACCATGGCCGCTTCCATGAAGGATCAGGTCCTAAAAAAGGTCAAGGAAGAAAGGGTTGCACTTCTTAGGCAATTGGATCATAAAAAACGGACGGCCTTTTATAAAAAACACCTCGGTACCACCCAGCAGGTGCTCTTTGAAGGCCGCAAAGAGGGCAAGATGTTGCGCGGCTTTTCCGGCAACTATATCCCGGTATTATGCAAGGCCCAGCCGGGCCTGATCAATAATATTATTTCCATCCGCTTGGAAGAGTTAACCGAGGGAGGGGTGCTGGGCACCGTTGTCCGGGACTGAATAAAAAAAGCATGATTGGTGAAATTATTGCCATAGGCGATGAACTGACCTCTGGCAGGATACTCAATACCACCAGCTACTTTGCGGCCAGCCAGCTTTTTGTCGCCGGGCATGAGGTGTTGGCCATGACCACCATCGGCGATGATGTGGATCTGATCGGCCGCACCATCCTGGGTGCCATGGAGCGCTCGGATTTTGTTATCGTGACCGGCGGCTTGGGGCCGACCACCGATGATTTGACCAACGAGGCGGTATCCAGCGCTTTGGACCGGCCCTCCAAATTGTATCCGGAGATTCTGCGTAAGATCCAGGAGTATGGCAAAGATGCCCCGAGCATGATCCAGGATTCCCTGGAAAAACTCGCCTGGTTACCGGACGGGGCCCATGCCCTGCATACCGAGGCCAAGACCGCCGGGTATTTTTTGGTGCATGACGGCAAACCAATCTTCTTCCTGCCCGGCGTGCCCCATGAGATGAAGGAACTTCTCCTCGAAACCGTCATCACCCGCTTGGCGGTTTGGGAAGGGACCGAGGCGCGCCAGGTCCGGCAGAAGGTTTACAAGGTAGTCGGCATGGCCGAGAGCGAGATCAACCGCAAGGTCGAGCATCTGGAGGGGCGCGACCCCAGGGTACGCATCGGCTATTACCCGGTTTTCCCGGAGGTGCATGTCAGTCTGACCGCCACCGGTGCCAGCAAGGCCGAGGCGGACAATATCTTTGCCAGCTTTGACAAGCAGATGGCCGACATCCTCGGCACCTTTGTCTACGGTTCGGATGGTGAGACCTTGGAGGTGGTAGTGGGCAGGCTCTTGCATGACAAAGGGCAGACCCTGGCCCTGGCTGAGTCCTGTACCGGGGGTATGATTTCCCACGCCATTACCAAGGTGCCGGGCAGTTCGGAGTATTTTCTTGGCGGGGCCGTGGTTTACAGCAATTCGCTCAAGGAGCGTTATCTGGGGGTCGAACGGGAATTGCTCATGCGCCACGGTGCGGTGAGCGCTGAAACGGCCCGTGCCATGGCAGCGGGTGTGCGCCGCGTGACCACGGCCGATTATGCCCTGTCTGTGACCGGTATTGCCGGGCCCAGCGGCGGCAGTGAGGAAAAGCCGGTGGGCACTGTTTATGTGGGCTTGGCCACTGCGGAAAAAAACTATGATTTTTTGTTTCAATTTACCGGCAACCGCTGGCAGATTCAGGCCCAGGCCTGTCAGGCCGCCTTGGATCTGTTACGCCGGCACTTGCTGGATCAACCGATAGACACGATTTATACCAGCCTTATCAATGATAAGGTGCAAATTTGATAAAGCGAGTAAGGAGAACCGACTATGGCTGCTGCCGACGGAAAGAGCAAAACGCTTGATACCGCTATTTTTCAGATTCAGAAACAGTTCGGTAAGGGCGCCATCATGCGGCTGGGCACCGATGAGCGTGAGGCCGTGCCGGTCATTCCCACCGGTACCCTGAGTCTGGACATTGCCACCGGTGTTGGTGGCGCGCCCCGGGGCCGGATCACCGAGATCTATGGTCCGGAGTCCTCGGGTAAGACCACCCTCTCCCTGCACCTCATTGCCGAGGCCCAGAAGCTGGGCGGCACTGCGGCATTTATCGATGCTGAGCATGCCCTTGATGTGGGGTATGCCGAGCGTTTGGGGGTGAATGTGGACGATCTCTTGGTCTCCCAGCCCGATTTTGGTGAGCAGGCATTGGAGATTGCCGAGATCTTGGTCCGAAGTGGTTCTGTGGACATCATCGTGGTGGATTCTGTGGCCGCTCTGGTGCCCAAGGCGGAGATCGACGGCAATGTGGGCGATTCCCACGTGGGTTTGCAGGCCCGTCTCATGTCCCAGGCCATGCGTAAGCTGACCGGTATTTTGAAACGGACCAACACCTCGCTCATCTTCATCAACCAGATCCGGATGAAGATCGGCGTCATGTTCGGCAACCCGGAGACCACAACCGGTGGCAACGCTCTGAAATTCTACAGTTCCCTGCGTCTTGATATCCGCAGAATCGGCGCGATCAAGGACGGCCAGGAGGTCATCGGCAACCGGACCAAGGTCAAGGTGGTCAAGAACAAGGTGGCCCCGCCCTTTAAGCTGGCCGAGTTTGATATCATTTACGGCGAGGGCTCATCCAGAGAGGGCGATGTCCTTGATCTGGCAGTGGATCAGGATATTGTCGAGAAGAGTGGTGCCTGGTACTCCTATAATGGCGAACGCATTGGTCAGGGTCGGGAAAATTCCAAGAAATTCCTGAAAGAGAATAAAGATATCTGCGCGGATATTGAAAGAAAAGTCCGCCTCGGGTATGGTTTGCCGATTCCCGGAGAAGAGAGTGCCGAGGCTGTAGCAGAAGCCTAATCATTTTAACGCTCTCAGATTGTTGTAAAGACAGCTCAAGGCCGGGGGATACTCGGTCTTGAGCTTTTGTTTTTGGAGTGACAGGTGACGAGTTGTAGTGTTTTTGCTTGTCACTCGTTACTTGTCACCTGTCACTGTTCCTTTAAAAATGAATTGAAGAAAAAAAATGATGACCGGAAAGGATATACGCAAAAAGTTTTTGGACTACTTTGCAGACAAAGGCCACACCGTGGTGGAGAGTTCGCCCTTGGTGCCCCATGACGACCCGACCCTGCTCTTTGTCAATGCAGGTATGGTTCAGTTTAAGCGCGTTTTTATGGGGGAAGAAAAACGCAATTATGTGCGGGCCACCACCTCCCAGCGTTGCGTGCGCGCCGGCGGTAAGCACAACGACCTTGAGAATGTGGGCTACACCGCGCGTCATCATACCTTTTTCGAGATGCTCGGCAACTTCTCCTTTGGTGATTATTTCAAGAAAGATGCCATTGATTATGCCTGGGAGTTTTTGACCAAGGAGGTAGGGCTGCCCACGGAAAATCTCTGGGTTTCTATCTTTGATGACGACGACGAGGCCCAGGAGCTGTGGGAGCAGATCGAGGATCTGCCCAAGGGCCGCATCGTGCGCATGGGCGAGAAAGATAACTTCTGGGCCATGGGCGATACCGGCCCCTGTGGTCCGTGCTCGGAGATCCATATCGACCAGGGCGTTGAGGCTGGCTGCGGCAAGCCTGATTGCAGGCTGGGCTGCGATTGTGATCGATTTTTAGAGATCTGGAACCTGGTCTTCATGCAGTTTAACCGCAGCGAAGACGGCACCATGACCCCGTTGCCCAAGCCCAGTATCGATACCGGCATGGGCCTTGAGCGCATTGCTGCGGTCATGCAGGGCAAGTTTAACAATTACGACTCTGATCTCTTTACCCCTATTATTGATACGATTGCCCAAACTGCTTCCACTTCCTATGGCAAGGACAAGGCCACTGATACGGCGCTTCGGGTTATTGCCGACCATTGCCGGGCCACCACCTTTCTGGTGGCCGACGGGGTGCTGCCCTCCAACGAGGGACGCGGTTATGTCTTGCGCCGCATCATGCGTCGGGCCATCCGTTATGGCCGTACTCTGGGACTGACTAAGCCCTTTTTGACCTCTATTATGGATAAGGTCATCGAGCAGATGGTTGAGGCCTATCCCCACCTGAAGGATGCCCGTGAATTGCTGGGCAAGGTGGTTCTCAATGAAGAGGAGCGCTTCCTGGAGACCTTGGATCATGGTCTGGCCATGCTGCACAACGAGATGAAGCAGCTCAAGGAGGCGGGCAAGAGCGAGATTGACGGCGAGTTTATTTTCAAGCTCTACGATACTTATGGTTTCCCGGTGGATATCGTCAAGGACATTGCCATTGAAAAGGGCATGCTGGCCGATGAGGCGGGATTCAATAAGGCCATGGAGGTTCAGCGGGCCCAGTCCAAAAAATCCTGGAAGGGCAGCGCCATGGCCACCATGGGCGCTGGGGTGCAGGTCCTGTTGGACAAAGGGCAGCGCTCGCAATTTGTCGGTTATACCACCCGGCATCATAATTCAGAGATAGTCGGCCTGGTTGATCAGGCGGGCGAAGCGCTGACAACTGCTTCAAGCGGAGCCCAGGTCTCCATTATCTGTCCGGAAACGCCCTTTTATGCCGAGTCCGGCGGTCAGGCCGGGGACCGTGGTGTGATCATCACCGCAGCAGGCAAGGCCAAGGTAGCCAATACCGTGAGCGTGGGCGAGGGTCTTATCCTGCAACAGGCAGAGGTGGTGGAAGGTTCTATTGCATTGGGGGAGAAGGTCGAGCTCAAGGTAGCGGAAGGCCGCCGCCAGCGTACAGCCAACAATCACACCGCTACCCATCTCTTGCAGGCCGCCCTGGTTGATGTCCTGGGTGAACATGTCAAACAGTCCGGCTCCCTGGTGGAGTCGAACAGACTCCGTTTTGATTTTACCAATTTTGCTCCTCTGACCCCGGAAGAGATGACCCGTGTCGAGAAGATCGTCAACGATGAAATCCGGGCCAATACCAGCGTCAACACCGATCTTTTGGGCCGGGAACAGGCAATCGAGCAAGGTGCTACAGCGCTGTTCGGCGAAAAGTACGATGAAAAGGTACGGGTGGTCTCAGTGGGCAAGTTCTCCAAAGAGCTCTGCGGTGGGACCCATGTGGGCGCCACTGGCGAGATCGGTCTCTTTAAGATCGTGAGCGAGAGCGGCATCGCCGCCGGTGTCCGCAGGATTGAGGCGGTGACAGGACCTGAGGCCTTGGCCCGTTTTCAGCAGGCGGAGGAGCAACTTCTTACCCTGGCCGGCCTGGTGAAGGCCGCACCCGAGGAAATGCAGACCAAGCTTGAGAAGATCCTGGCCCGGCAAAAGGAGCTGGAAAAAGAGGTTGGCGCCTTGAACGCCAAGCTTTCCGTCAATGACCTTGACTCCATGCTCGGTGCTGCCCAGGAGGTGGCCGGGGTCAAGTTACTGGTCAGCCAGATCACCATTGATTCACCAAAGACCATGCGCGAGGTGGGCGATAAGGTGCGCGATAAGATGGGCAGCGGTATTGCCGTCTTGGGCGGGGCCTTTGAGGGCAAGGTCAGTTTGTTGGCCATAGTGAGCAAGGATCTTACAAAACGCTTTCATGCCGGCAACCTGGTTAAGGAACTGGCCGCTAAAGTCGGTGGCGGCGGGGGTGGGCGCCCGGATATGGCCCAAGCCGGAGGCACCATGGTGGACAAGCTGCCAGAGGCCCTGAAGTCGGCTCCCGAGGTAGTTCTTGGTCAGGATGATAAAGCGTCTTCTTAAGTGCAATTAAGGGCGTTATTTCATGGTGTTAGTCGATTTCCTAGGTGGAAATACCCAGGCGAAAAAAGGTGGTTTTTGCCTCCCATAAAGTTATTGACAGGCCTCGGATTATAGATTAGAACCGTTCGTTTGTTAATGAACGCTCATTCATTTAGTTCGTAATTTAGGCATTTTAACATATTAATTGAAAGGTTACGGGGGCTCATATGATTACCATTGACCTGACCATGCCCATTCACATCGTCAATATGATTCTTCTTATTGTCGTGTTGAATGCGGTGCTCTACAAACCAATCCGGAAAATTCTGGAAGAACGTAAGGCAAAGATTGCCGGACTCAGCGATGATGTTGAGAACTTTCAGAAGAACGCCACTCTTCGTGTTGAAGAGTTTGATCAGAAGATCAAAGAGGCGCGGACCAAAGCCAAGTCTGAGTATGAGGCTGCACGGAGCGCTGCCACGGCGGAGAGCAATGAAAAACTCGCCGGTATCCGTAAGGGTGTGGATGAGGAAAAAGCTGGCCAGCTTGCTGAGATCGAAAAGCAGTTTGCCGCGGCTCAAACCGAGCTCAAAGGGCAGATTGATGGATTTGCCAACGAGATGGCGAGCAAGGTTATGGGGAGGGCTCTGTAAATGAAAAAAATGAATTGGTCAAAGATTGGCCTCAGTGCCCTGACGGTTTTGGCCGTTCTCGCCATTGCCGGTGTTGCCTGTGCTGCCGGTGGCGGTGGGATCTCCAAAGCCAAGTGGATGGACCTCCTGTGGAGGACACTGAACTTTGCTGCCCTTATGGGAATTCTCATCTATTTCTTGAAAAAGCCCATCGCTTCAGGTTTGAGCGGACGCCGTGAGGGCATCCGTGAGCAGCTTGAGAGCCTGGACGCCCAGAAAGCCGAGGCCGAGCAGATGTACAGAGAGGCTGAGGCCAAGCTTTCCAAGCTTGAGGATGAAGCCCAGAGTATCATCAGCGAGGCTGTCAAGCAGGGTGAGGCCGAGAAAGAGCGGATCATTGCCGATGCCGAGCGTGCTTCCGGCGACATCAAGCGCCAGGCTGAGATGGCTGTAGCCCATGAGCTTACCGAAGCCAAGACCCGCCTTAAGGCTGAGGTCGCCGAGCAGGCGGTTCTGTTGGCCGAGGAGTTGATCAAAAAGAACCTGCAGGCAGATGATCAGAGCACCATGGTGAACGGTTATCTCGATAAGGTAGGAGGTATCCAGTGAAAAACACAGTACTCGCCAAGCGTTATGCAAAAGCGCTTTTTGCCGTTGGTAAGGAAGAGGGTGCCTTTGAGGATTTCACCAAGGCGCTTAATGAGATGGCCGAATTGTATGCCTCTACTCCAGAGGTAAGCGATGCCCTGACCAACCCACTCTATCCTTTAGAGGCTCGGGAGAAGGTTATGGCACATCTGATCAGCGCCCAGGGGACAACCCAGGTTATGGCCAACTTCTTCAATTTGCTGGTCCAGAAAAAACGTGCTGAGATCCTGCCCGACGTTGCCGAGGTTTTCCAGGCAATGGTCGATGCGGACAATAATAAATGCCAGGGCACCGTTACCTCCGCTATGGAGCTCAGCCCTGAGCTCAGTGACAAGGTTAAAGCGACATTAGAAAAAATAACAGGTAAGCAGGTTGTGCTCACGACCCAGGTTGACCCTTCAATCATCGGTGGTATCGTGGCCAAAGTCGGTGACTTGGTGCTTGATGGAAGCATCAAATCACAGCTTGCCGGTTTAAAAGAATCCATTAAGGGGAGTGAATAGTAAAATGCAGATCAAAGCCGAAGAGATCAGTCAAATTATCAAGGGGCAGATCAAGGATTACGAGAGTAAAGTTGATCTGAGCGAAACCGGTACCGTAATCTCCGTTGGTGACGGTATTGCTCGTATCCATGGAATCGAGAATTGCATGGCAATGGAGCTCGTGGAATTCCCCGGTGGTATTCTCGGAATCGCTCTGAACCTTGAGACCGACAACGTCGGTGTTGCGGTTCTCGGTAGTGTCAGTGGTATTAAAGAAGGTGACACCGTAAAGCGTACCGGCCGTATTGCTGAGGTTCCTGTTGGACCTGAGATGGAAGGCCGCGTTGTTGACGGTGTGGGTGCGCCCATTGACGGCCAGGGCCCCATCAACGCCAAGAACTCCTCCAAGATCGAGGTTCTGGCCCCCGGTGTTATCGCCCGTAAGTCTGTACATGAGCCCTGCTACACCGGTGCCAAGGCGGTAGACGCCATGACCCCTGTTGGCCGCGGCCAGCGTGAGTTGGTCATCGGTGACCGTCAGATTGGTAAGACCGCTGTCTGTGTTGATGCTATCATCGCCCAGAAAGAAACCGACGTACATTGTATCTATGTTGCGATCGGTCAGAAAAAATCCACCGTTGCCCTGGTTGTTGAGGCCCTTCGTAAGAACGGTGCCATGGACTACACTACGGTTGTAGCGGCCTGTGCCTCTGATCCTGCTCCCATGCAGTACGTTGCGGCATTCGCCGGTTGCGCCATGGGTGAGTACTTCCGTGACAACGGCCAGCACGCACTGATCATTTATGATGATCTTTCCAAGCAGGCGGTTTCTTATCGTGAGCTTTCCCTCTTGCTTCGTCGTCCGCCGGGACGTGAGGCGTTCCCTGGAGACATTTTCTTCAACCATTCCCGTCTCCTTGAGCGTGCCTGTAAGGTAAACGATGAGCTTGGCGCCGGTTCTCTGACCGCTTTGCCCATCATCGAGACCCAGGCCGGTGACGTTTCCGCTTTCATCCCGACCAACGTTATCTCCATTACCGACGGTCAGGTATATCTTGAGCCCAACCTGTTCTTCGCCGGTGTTCGCCCCGCGATCAACGTTGGCCTCTCCGTATCCCGCGTTGGTGGTGCTGCCCAGTGTAAGGCAATGAAGCAGGTTGCCGGTACCCTTCGTCTGGATCTGGCCCAGTATCGTGAGCTTGCCGCATTCGCCGGTTTCGGTTCCGATCTTGATGCCGCCACCCAGGCCCAGTTGACCCGCGGTGAGCGTCTGGTTGAGATTCTCAAGCAGCCTCAGTATCAGCCGCTCTCCATGGAGAAGCAGGTATCCATTATCTACGCCGGTACCCGCGGCTATCTTGATACTCTGCCCGTTGAGACCCTGGCCGAGTACGAGGCAGGCCTCTATGATCACATCGAGAAGAACGATCCTAGCGTTTTTGATGACCTGAAAGAGAAGCAGGAAATTGATGATGCACTGGAAACCAAGATGAAGAACGCACTGCAGGCTTACGGAGATTCCTTCAAGGCTGCTAAAGGCCTTAACTAAAGGGGGTAAGGTCTCATGCCAAGCCTTAAGGAAGTTCAAATAAAAATTGGTGGTGTGAAGAAAACTTCACAGATCACCAAGGCCATGAATATGGTTGCCGCTGCCAAGCTGCGTGGCGCTCAGCAAAAGATGGAAGATTTCCGTCCCTATGCTGAGAAGTTCAACGCAGCCATGGGGAATCTTTCCTCCGGCATGGATTCCGGCGCCTTCCCGCTCATGGAAGTGCGTGAGGTGAACAGTGTCGAGATCGTGGTCGTGACCTCTGATCGCGGACTGTGCGGTAGCTTCAATGCCAATATCCTCAAAGTTGCCGAGAAGATGATGGCCGATTTTGAGGCCCAGGGCAAAAAGGTATCCTTCACCTGTATCGGGAAAAAAGCCGCTGGTTATTTTAAGAAGACCGGCAAGGTTCGCGCGACACACCTGGATATCATGGGCACCTTTCAGATGTTCAATGCCCGTGCTATTGCCCAGGACGTAGCAGCAAACTTCGTAGCCGGTGAGGCTGATGAGGTACACATCGTCTACGGCAAATTTCAGAGTGTTGCCGTGCAAAAGCCTGCGGCCCAACTCATCCTACCGGTGAAACCGGCTGAGGAAGAGGCAGCCACAGAGGATGCCGACGCAAACGCGGCCTATATCTACGAGCCCAGCACCGAAGAGATTATGGAGGTCATGCTGCCTCTTTACCTTAATGTCATGGTCTATCACTCCATGCTTGAGGTAAGTGCCAGTGAGCATGCTGCGCGTATGACTGCCATGGATAATGCAACCAATGCCTGTTCTGACATGATCAGTGAACTCACCTTGATTTACAACAAGGCACGTCAGGCAAATATTACCGGTGACTTGATGGATATCGTCGGCGGTGCCGAGGCGTTGAAAGGATAAATAATTCAGGCAACTAAACTCCAGCCTGTCTAAGGATTTTAAAGAGTAGAAGCTGAGGAGGCTTATAAAATGAGCGAAATGAATACAGGAAAAATCGTCCAGGTAATCGGACCTGTTGTGGACGTTGAGTTTGATCCGGACAAACTGCCCGAGATCATGAGCGCCCTGCTGCTGACCAACGCAGGTATTGACGATACTGCAGACAACTTGGTAATCGAGGTTGCCCAGCATCTTGGTGATAACGTGGTACGTTGCGTTGCCATGGATCAGACCGATGGTCTGGTTCGCGGCCAGGAATGTAAAGATACCGGCAAGCCCATTGAGATTCCTTGTGGCGCCCCCGCCCTGGGTCGTATTATGAATGTTGTTGGCCGCTCCGTTGACGGTAAAGGCGACATCACTTCCGATAAGATTCGTCCCATCCATAAGCCTGCCCCTGCATTCACCGATCAGGACACCGAGGTTCACGTACTTGAGACCGGTATTAAGGTAATCGACCTGCTGGTTCCCTTCCCACGTGGTGGTAAGATGGGGCTGTTCGGCGGTGCCGGTTGTGGTAAGACCGTTATCATGATGGAGATGGTTAACAACATCGCCATGCATCATGGTGGTATCTCCGTATTCTGTGGTGTTGGTGAGCGTACCCGTGAGGGTAACGATCTCTACCACGAGATGAAAGAATCAGGCGTACTGCCTAAAGCGGCTCTGGTTTACGGTCAGATGACTGAGCCTCCAGGAGCCCGTTCTCGTGTTGCTCTGACCGGTCTGTCCGCTGCTGAGTACTTCCGTGATGAGGAAGGCCAGGACGTTCTGTTCTTCGTTGACAACATCTTCCGTTTCACCCAGGCCGGTGCTGAGGTATCCGCGCTTCTCGGACGTATTCCTTCTGCGGTAGGTTACCAGCCTACTCTGGCCACCGACCTCGGTGCCCTGCAGGAGCGTATTACCTCCACCAACAAAGGTTCCATCACCGCGGTACAGTGTGTATACGTACCTGCGGATGACTTGACCGATCCCGCGCCTGCTACCACCTTTGCGCATCTTGACGGTACCGTTGTACTTTCCCGTCAGATAGCAGAGCTTGGTATCTACCCTGCGGTTGATCCCCTGGACTCCACCTCTCGTATTCTCGATCCCAACGTCCTGGGTGAGGAGCATTACGAGGTTGCCCGTGGCGTTCAGACCACCTTGCAGAAGTACAAAGATCTGCAGGACATCATCGCCATTCTCGGTATGGACGAGCTTTCCGAAGAAGATCAGGTCCTTGTTACCCGCGCCCGTAAGGTACAGCGTTTCCTTTCTCAGCCTTTCACCGTTGCTGAGACCTTCACCGGTATGGCTGGTAAGTACGTAAAGGTTGCCGACACTGTCCGCGCTTTCAAAGAGATTCTTGAAGGGAAGCATGACGAACTGCCTGAGACCGCCTTCTACATGGTTGGTACCATTGAAGAGGCTGTTGAGAAGGCAGCGGCTGAGAAAGAAGCTGCCTAACCTAAGCGAATATCCACCTGTCGGGCTACCGCAAGGTAGCCTGGCAGGTTTGTGATGAGGTTCTATAATGGCTGAAAAATTACAGTTGGAAGTGGTTACTCCCAAAGGTGCTATCTTAAGCGATACCGTTGATATCGTGACTGCACCAGGTTATGGCGGTGAGTTCGGTGTCTTGGCTAACCATGCGCCCTTCCTCAGCACCATTAAAATTGGGACTTTGACCTACAAGCAGGACGGCAATGAGAGTCATCTGATGATCAGCGGCGGTTTCTGTGAGGTCTCAAACAACAAGCTGACCTTCTTGGTCGAATCTGCAGAGCGTGGCGAAGATATTGATGTCGATCGCGCACTCAGGGCCAAGGAGCGTGCCGAGCAGCGCATTGCCGAGGCTGTGCAGCAGAAAGAAAAGATTGATCGGGTTCGGGCCGAGGCTGCATTGCAGCGTGCCCTGAGTCGGATTAAGGTTGCCGAGCAACGCAACCCTCGCTAACAAAGCGGGAAAAGAGAGCATAAAAAAAGCCGCCCATTTGGGCGGCTTTTTTTTTGAACTTTACCTGAAGGAGTTATTTCTTGTCGCCGAGATTGGCCTCGACCACAAAGGGGCCGTCCGCTGTATCAAAGGGAATAACTATGGTGGGCGCGTCTGAGTAATACTTGATATCCACCCCGGTTCCTACGACCATGGTGGGGGTGGCCAGATCAAACTGATGATCCAACTTGGCAAGTTGGGCCTTGGCGCCGCCGCATATCATGTTGGTCAGCTCACCGACCGCATCCACCACCTCGTCATCGATCTTGGCCTTGGGATCTTCCATGAGCATATTGGCCACGATCTTAAGGATACATTTTTCCGTGAAGCTGACTATCATCGATCCCGTAATACTATCGGAGGTCATCCCGATAATACCCGTGACCTCGCCGTAGGAAGTAGTGCCTTCTTTCAGTTGCGGTTTTTGTGGGTTAACAGGAGTTTGGGCCATTGTCTCCAATACGTTCTTGGTGGCCTGTAAAAAGGGGTTTATGAATTCTGCCTTCATAGATTGTTCCGAGAGTTTTGATTAGCTTGTCTGCAAAAATTACATAGTCATAGATTGCGGTATCTTACGTGAATTGTCAAGGCCTATCAGGGGCTGATTAGCTAGGAATTTTGTTCTCTTCGGGCCAACAGAAAATGAAGAATGAAAAATTTGCATGAAATGGTTTGTAAAACATATTAAAGTACGCTTTTGGGAGCTAAATCCTGGTTTTTACAACAAATATCGGTATTTATACGTATATATTTTGAAGTGATGTTTTAGGGAGGAAAACATGGACGCCAAGCAAAGAATGGCAATTGCCAGGCAGCAGCCCACAGAGATGTCTGTTGCAGAGCGTGTTACAAATTTTGACGAAGTCGTTTCCGGCTTTACCCATGAGCAAGCAATGCTTGAGGCGGACCGCTGCCTGCAATGCAAAAAGCCAAAGTGTCAGGAAGGATGCCCGATCCACAATGATATCCCGGGCTTTATCAGGTTGTTGCGGGAGGGCAAGGTGGAAGAGGCATACTGGAAAGATCGTGAGACCAATTCATTGCCGGCGATCTGTTCCAGGGTCTGTCCCCATGAGTTTCAGTGTGAGGGCCATTGTATCCGTGCTAAAAAGGGCGATGCCGTCGCTATCGGCATGTTGGAGCGTTACATTGTCGATTGGATGGTGGACAATGGGAAGAACATGCTGCAACCTTGCGCCATGCCCAAGGATAAAAAGATAGCCATTGTCGGCTCCGGCCCTGCCGGAATGTCTGTTGCCTATTATCTGGCCCATGAGGGCTATCCCTGTACCATCTTTGAAAGCCTGCCCGTTCTTGGAGGTATGCTTTCTGTCGGTATCCCCGCATATCGTCTTCCCAGAGACATTATCAACGCGGAATTTGAGGCCCTGAAAAACTGTGGGGTATCCATTGCTACGGATGTGGTTATCGGCAAGGATAAAACCCTGCAGGATCTTAAGGACGAAGGCTACGGTGCGGTTTTCTTGGGCCCTGGCGCACACCTGAGCCGCAAGCTCGGAGTTGACGGCGAGGAGCTTGAAGGGGTTGTCCACGGTGTGGATTATCTGCGTCGGGTCAATCTGGGCGAGAAGATGAATATCGGCAAGAATGTGGTTGTGGTCGGCGGCGGAAACGTGGCCATTGACTGCGCCCGTACCGCGCTCCGAACCGGCTCGGATAATGTCTTTATCCTCTATCGCCGAACCAAGGCGGAGATGCCTGCCTCCCAGGCTGAGGTGCATCACCTGGAAGAAGAGGGTGTGAATATTGAGATGCTGGCCGCACCGGTTAAGGTACATGGCGAGAATGGCAAGCTGACCAAGATTGAGTGCATTAGGATGGTGCTTGGCGAGTGTGACGCCTCTGGTCGCTGTCGTCCGGTTCCACAGGAAGGCTCCAACTTTATGATCGAAGCGGATGCCATTATTCCTGCGATCAGCCAGGATGTGGATGTCTCTTCCAGCACAGGTGAGGAGCTTGACCTTTCCCGTTGGGGAACCTTTGAGGTGGATGAGACCACCATGCAAAGCTCCCAGGATTGGATCTTTGCTGCAGGTGACGCCGTACTTGGTCCGCAGACCGTGGCCAAGGCCGTTTACCAAGCCAAAGAGGCTGCAGAGTCCATCAAACGCTATATTGAAGGAACGGACATGAAAGAGGGTCGGATTGAGCTGGAAGAGGTCTCTGCAGCGTAAAGTTTAGAGCTATAAGATTATGTGTAAAAAAAGGCCCTGCCGGTATCGGCAGGGCCTTTTTTTAGGTTCTTCGCAGATTAGCGGGAAAGTTGAGAATAGAAACAGCGGAAAGGTTAA